>NZ_LT906441.1:932247-1242996 GCF_900186975.1 Cutibacterium granulosum | reverse complement strand
GACGTCATCGAAGGGGCCATCGAGATGGGCATCCCGTATCTCTCCGCATATGCGTTCTCCACCGAGAACTGGAAGCGCTCTCCCGAGGAGGTCCGCTGGCTCATGGGTTTCAATCGCGACGTCATCCACCGCCGCCGCGACCAACTCGACGCCCTGGGGGTACGGATCCGATGGGCCGGACGCCGCCCGAAACTGTGGAAGTCCGTCATCAGGGAGCTGACGCAGGCCCAGGAGCTGAGCGCCGACAACACGGTGCTCACCCTGCAGTTCTGCGTCAACTACGGGGGACGCGCCGAGATCGTCGACGCCACGCGTGAGATCGCCCGTCAGGCCGCCGAGGGCCGGATCGACCCCGACCACATCTCGGAGAAGACCTTCCGCACCCACCTCGACGAGCCCGAGATCCCCGACGTCGACCTGTTCTGGCGATCGTCGGGCGAACAGCGACTCTCCAACTTCCTGCTCTGGCAGAACGCGTATTCCGAAATGGTGTTCTCCGACAAGTTGTGGCCCGACGTCGACCGTCGTGATCTGTGGGAGGCAGTCGTCGAGTACGCCTCCCGCGACCGCCGCTTCGGCGGGGCCATCCCCAACGAGGTCGCCGGGAGCGCGGACGAACGACGCTGAGTGTTGACCCGGCAAGTGAGTGCTGACCCCGGCATGTGCGTCATCCAAGAACCCCGGTTGCCCAGCGGTTCGGCCTGTTCTGCTCGAGGGGCATCGGAATCCAGTTCACGACAGTGCGCTGCCCGTACCCCGGTTCAGAACCCCAACCGATTGAGGTACCTGGGGTCGGACTGCCAGTCCTCCAGCACCTTGACCTGAAGGTCCAGATGCACGGGGGTGCCCAGCAGGGCCGAGATGTGGCTGCGGGCCCGAGTGCCGACCTCGCGAATGTGTGAACCCTTGGCGCCGATGAGGATGCCCTTCTGGGAATTGCGCTCCACGACGATGTTGGCCACGACGTCCAGCAGCGGGCGATCCTGCGGACGTCCCTCCCGGTTGCCCATCTCGACGATCTCCACCGCCACCGAGTGCGGCAACTCGTCACGCAGATCCTCCAGGGCCGCCTCACGAATGAGCTCGGCCACCAGCGTCTCGGTGGGCTCATCGGTGATCTCGCCATCGGGATAGTACGCCGGCCCCTCCGGCAACAGGTCGATGACGATGTCACGCACCTCGTCGACCTGGCTTCCCTCCAGGGCCGAGCACGGCACGATCTCGGCGAACGTCACGCCGGTCTGCTGCTCCAGCTCGGTGATCGAGGCAAGGTGCTCGGCCATCCGCCCCGAGCTCACCAGATCGGATTTCGTGGCCAGGGCGATGAGTGTGGGCCGGTGGGCGAGTTCGGCGATCTGGGAGACGAGGTAGGCGTCACCCGGCCCGATGCGCTGGTTGGACGGCAGGCACACCCCGATGACGTCCACCTGCGACCAGGTGTCGAAGACGAGGTCGTTGAGCCGTTCGCCCAGCAGGGTACGCGGTTTGTGCAGACCGGGGGTGTCGATGAGGACGAGCTGGGCCTGCGCCGTGCTCACCACGCCACGGATGACGTGGCGAGTGGTCTGCGGCTTGGAACTCGAAATGGCGATCTTGGAGCCGACCAGGGCATTCGTCAGCGTCGACTTGCCGGCATTGGGACGGCCCACCAGGCACATGAACCCGGAGTGGAAACCGGGGGTGGTGGCCTCGGCGACCCGTGCCGCGACGTAGTCGACGTCGCTGAGGCTCTCCTCGTCGCCATCCATGAGATCGGCCAAGGACGGCATCTGCTCATCGGTCATCGTCGTTCTCCTGTTCCATGCTGTCCTCGGGTGCCCGGCGTACGACGTACGTGGCCACCTGGTGACGTCGTCCCGTGGTCTTGTCGGCAGTGATCTGCAAACCCTCCCACACGATGGAGGACCCAGCGATGGGAACCACGGAAAGTTCCTTGGCGACCAGACCACCGACCGTCTCGACGTCGTCGTCGTCGACATCGAGGTCGAAGAGCTTGCCCAGATCATCGACCTGCATGCGAGTCGGCACCCGGAACACCCCGTCCTCGAGCTGCTCGGTCTGGGTGGGCTCGGGATCGTACTCGTCGATGATCTCGCCGACGATCTCCTCCAGGATGTCCTCGATGGTGGCAAGTCCCGCCGTCCCGCCGAACTCGTCCACGACGACGGTGATGTGGTTGCGGGCCATCTGCATGTCCTTGAGCACCCCGTCGACCGGGCGGGAGTCCGGGGAGAACACCGCAGGGCGCATGATGGACGACACGGTCTCACTGCGATCGGCGTCCGGCTTGTCCTGCAGCCGCTTGACGATGTCCTTGAGGTACAGCACCCCCTGAACGTCGTCCAACCCCGCGCCGATGACCGGGATGCGGGAGAATCCGGACCGCAGCGCCAGGGAAAGGGCCTGACGCAGATTCCTGTCTGCCTTGATGAAGACGACGTCGGTGCGCGGAACCATGACTTCCTTGAGCAGGGTGTCACCCAGGTCGAACACCGAATGGATCATGTCGCGTTCGTCGGCCTCGATGAGGTCGCTGGACTCCGCGTAGTCAACCATTTCGCGCAGTTCCGACTCCGTGGTGAATGGTCCGTCGGCAAAACCCTTCCCGGGGGTCACGGCATTTCCCACCAGGATGAGCACCTGCGCCACCGGGGCCAGGACGGTTGCCATCCCGGCCCACAGACGTGACCAGAACATGCACACCTTGACGTCGTGCTGTTTGCCCAGGGTCCGTGGGGTGACACCCCACATGAGGAAGCTCACCGCGACCATGATCGCCCCGCTCACCAGGACCTGCTGCCACACGGCGTCGAACTGTCCGAAGATGACGACGGCCACCAACAGCACCGAGGCAATCTCGGCACAGGTGCGCAGCAGTGTCGAGGCATTGACGTAGGGAGCCGGGTCGGAGGTCATGTCGATCAACCGGCGATGGGAGGCTCTGCCGTCCTCGGCGAGTTCCACGGCCCTACTGTGCGACAGATGGTCCAAGGCAGCTTCGGCATTGGCACACAGACTCGCGATGATCGCGAACAGCAGTGCCAGGACGAGGTCGATCCACTGATTCTGGGTCATTGGCCACCCGCCTGACGGTGTTCGTCCCAGGCGGCGATGATCTCGTCGTTGAGGCCGAACATGATGCGTTTCTCCTCGGGCTCGGCATGGTCATGGCCCAACAGGTGCAGCAGACCGTGGATGAGCAGGTACTCCGCCTCACCGTCGGGGGTACGACCGTTCTCGGGAGCCTGGTGGGCCGTGACGGCAGGACACAGGACGATGTCACCGAGCACCCCGGTGGGTGGTGTCTGCCCGTCGGCCGGGACACGAAGCTCGTCCATGGGGAAACTCAGCACGTCGGTCGGGCCGGGAAGCCCCATGAACTTCTCGTGGTAGGCCGACATGGCCGTCTCGTCCACGAGAAGGATCGACAGTTCGGCACTGGGATGGATCCGCAACCAGTCCAGGGCAAAGGTCGCCAGGCCCACCAGTCGCTGTTCGTCAACCTTCTGGTCGGATTCGTTGATGATGTCGATCATGCATTCCTCCTGGGGGTTGCGTGGTCCCCGTCCTCACTGGTCCGCAGGTGCGTGGTGCCGGACTGACGCTCGGTGATGGTTGCCATGTGGGTCCTGGCATCTGCGATGACCCTGCCCGGACCTCTGCTCCCCGAGTCATGTTCCATCTTCTGTGCATCGTAGTGGTCGTAGGCGGCGACGATACGTCCCACCAGTTCGTGGCGTACCACGTCGGTGCTGGTGAGATTGCAGAAGGCGATGTCGTCGACACCGTCCAGGATTCCCCGTACCACTCGCAGGCCCGACTGCATCGAACCGGGAAGGTCGGTCTGGGTGATGTCTCCGGTGACGACGATCTTCGACCCGAACCCCAGTCGGGTGAGGAACATCTTCATCTGCTGTGGCGAGGTGTTCTGGGCCTCGTCGAGGATGACGAAGGCGTCGTTGAGGGTACGACCACGCATGTACGCCAACGGAGCCACCTCGACGGTACCCGAATCCATGAGCCTGGGGACGGCGTCCGAACCCACCATGTCGCGCAGCGCGTCATGGAGCGGACGCAGGTACGGGTCGATCTTCTCGGTGAGGGTACCGGGCAGGAACCCCATCTTCTCGCCGGCCTCCACTGCTGGACGAGTGAGGATGATCCGGCTCACCTTCTTGGCATGCAGTGCCTGCACCGCCTTGGCCATGGCCAGATACGTCTTCCCGGTGCCGGCCGGGCCAATCCCGAAGACGATGGTGTTGGCATCCATGGCGTCGACGTAACGCTTCTGGTTGCGAGTCTTGGGGCGGATGACGTGGCCGTGATGGCTGATGATGTCGGCCGTCATCACCTGCGCCGGGGCCTCGCCCTTGCGGGTCATGGTGACGATGCGATCGACGTCATCGATGCGCAGTGAATGCCCGGTGCGCAGAATCGTCACCATCTCGGTGAGGACCTCGGTGGCCTCACTCACATGATCCGGGGAACCGGACAGACGGACCTCATTGCCACGTACCAGGATCTCCGCGTCCAGATCGTCCTCCAGCCGACGCAGGAATTCGTCACTGGGGCCAACCAGACTGATCATGGGGACACCGGCGGGAACGGTGAAAACGCGAGTGGCAGGTGCATTGGGTGTTGTGGTGCTCAGGACAATCTCCATGGGTGCTCGCGTGCCAGATACCCTTCAACTGTAGTCGAGTACCGTACAGCGTCGAGAACCCGAGCATCCCACCCGGCCATGACGAGACTCCCGGGGCCTGCACATCGGTGGACGTACAGTTTCAGACGCAGCGACCGGGCAGCTTGGGCTGTGGACGGCATGGGATCCGGCGAGCACTGGACGGGGAATGGAGGCACGCATGGGCATGGGGTGGATCGACGATGCCGCATATGTCCTGGGCAGTGAGCTGTCGGTGGCGCAGACGCTCGGTACGGGGATGCGCACCTCGGTGGCCCGCTGCTGGGTGGACGGTTCGACAACGGCCACTGGCGGTGCCCGCACCGTGATCGCCAAGTGCTTTCACTCCCAGGCCATGTCACACAACTCCGGTGGGTTGGGGATCGTCCGGGAGATTGCCGGGTTGCGCAGTCTGGCGAATGCACCACTGTGCTACGCGGCCGACCAGGACCTGGGCGTGGTGGTCATGGAGGATGTGCCAGGCACGAGTCTGGGAACCATTCTGGCTGGCAACGACCCCTCGGCCGCGCTGGCCGCCGCCGAGATGTGGGGACGGGCGACAGCGACTGTGATGGCGGCATCGAGGCAGGAAACTTCTGATCGCCCGACACGCGACAGGGTCGTCGCATTTCAGGACGCCATCCGTCGCCTCGACCCCCAGACACGCTCAACGGGCGGGCCAGCCTCTCCTCGTCTGCCAGCGCGTGGCCTGACGACACTGTGCGCGGCACTGGGACTCGACGTGCCCGACGATGCCGAACTCGAGATGTTCGCGGCACTACGTGGCAGTGAGACGGCTGAGGTCGTCACCCAGGCCGATCCACGTCCCGGCAATGTGCTCATCACCGATCACGCCAGATTCGTCGACTACGAAGCAGCCTCCGTTCACCACCCGGCAGTCGACGTCGTCAATCTGGTGATGCCGTGGGCCAGTTGTGATGGTCTCGTGGGAGTTCCCACAGAGTTCGTCGCTGCCGTGCGCGACGGATTCCTGGCTGGTTCCCGTCATGCTGGTTCGTGGCTGGCCGATGAACCAATGATCGGCCTGGCGGGGACGGCGGCAACACTTCAGCTGACCGAGCTGTCCCTGGACTCGCTTCGTCGAGACCGCCTGGATCAACGCAGCGACATGGCCAGGGGTGCGATGGTGTACCGCTGGTCATGGACCGCAGCACATGGCACGCTGACACCGATCATCGCCGATCTGTGCGGGCGGATGGCGCAGCGTGCAGTTCGGGACTGGGGATGGCCCGAGCACCTGAGTGTTGCACACTGTTTTTCACCCGAGAATCTCAGGTGCCAGGGACGACCGATGTGATCAAGGCCATGTCCACCCGCTTGGAGTTGGGTGGCGTCACCATCTTCACCGCCCGGCGAACTCGTCACACACCTTGACCAGTTCGGACGTGATGAGCGGCTCGAAGGCGGAGTGGCCGGCCATGACGATGCGCAGGTCCGCCGTCGGCAGGGCACGTTTGAGATCCACCGCCGTGGTCGCCGGGCAGCACATGTCGTAGCGGCCCTGGACGATGACCGTCGGGATGTCTGCCAACAGATTCGCGTTGCGGATGAGCTGGCCCTCCGTCATGAATCCGTGGTTGACGAAGTAGTGGTTCTCGATGCGGGCGAAGGCCAGGGCGTACTCGGGATCAGCCATCTCGTCGACGTGGGACTGCTGGTATCCCAGCGTCGTCGTCGCAGCCTCCCAGCTCGTCCATGCCACGGCTGCCGGTCCGTGGACGGCCGGGCTCGGGTCCCACAGCAGGTCGTAGTAGGCCGAGATGTTGTCCTGGGAGAAGTCATGGCCGGCGCGGCGCAGTGGCTCGCAGAACTTGGCCCACAGGTCCGGGAAGACGTTGGAGGCACCTTCGTTGTAGTACCAGTCCAGCTCGTTCTGGCGCAGGGTGAAGATGCCACGCAGCACGAGCTCGCTCACCGCCTCGGGATGGGTCTCGGCATAGGCCAGGGCCAGACACGAACCCCATGAACCGCCGAACACCTGCCATGTGTCGATGCCAAGTGCCGTGCGCACCCGTTCGCAGTCGTCGACGAGATTCCACGTCGTGTTGGTCGCCATGTCGGCTGACGTCTGGGCCGAGGCGATGTGCGGGGTGGACAGGCCACAGCCACGCTGGTCGATGACGACGATCCGGTAGGCCTGCGGATCGAAGAAGCGACGACGCTCGGTGCCACCACCGCCACCGGGGCCACCATGCAGGAAGATCACCGGTTTGCCCTCGGGATTGCCGCACTGCTCGACGTAGATCTGCTGGCCATCGCCCAGATCCAACATCCGGGTGTCGTAGGGCTCGATCTCGGGATACAGCTGGGCCTGCGGCTTGATGCCGAGTTCGCTCGTGGCGACGGTCATGACTCCTCCTCAGGTGTGCGGTGAGATCGACGATAGCAGCACCACCCGCCAGCCCGGCGAACCCAGCAGAGCCCGTGAGCACCAAGGCGCGGGAACGTCCTCGGCGTCATGCCGGATTGCCCCGAAAAGCGCTGGGAATGGCCCTGAGGAGTGCATTCACCGATGTCTGGCCGCGGGGCCTAAAATGCTCTGGCGTGACAACCAACGAGACCACTCGTACCCCGAGAACTGCCGTGTACGCCGATCGTGGCTCCGGCTACTTCGACATCATCCTGGCAATGATGTGCGTCACCGTGATCATCAGCAACATCGGTGGTTCCAAGGGCGTGCAACTCGGCCCGATCACCACCGACGGCGGCTTCTTCCTCTTTCCGCTCGCCTACGTCCTGGGCGACATCACCACCGAGGTGTACGGCATGAAGGCCGCCCGTCGTGCCATCGCCATGGGATTCATCATGGCCCTGATGGCGGTGCTGTGTTTCTGGGTCATCATCGCCCTGCCCGGATTCGACGACGACTACTCCCGCATGCACGACGCCCAGATCGCCGGGGCCCTGGGGCCCGTCTGGCAGATCGTCGCCGCCGGGCTGTGCGGATTCGTGTGCGGTCAACTCACGAACTCGTTCATCATGACGCGAATGAAGGACCGCTGGCTCGAACGCGGCCTCATCGGGCGTCTTATGAGCTCCACCGGCGTGGGCGAGCTCGTCGACACCGTCATCTTCTGCACCATCGCCGCCCCGGTGGTGGGCATCTCCAGCTTCGGCCAGTGGCTCAACTACGCCTTCTTCGGTTTTCTGTGGAAGACCCTCGTCGAGTACGCCTTCATCCCCGTGACGCGCCGGGTGATCGGGGTCATCAAGAAGCATGAACCGAGCTACCAAGCACGGCTGGCCGAGCAGACTGGGGCGTCCGGGCCGACAGTGCAGCGCTGAGAGGCGTCACCGTGCCGTTGGCACCAGACGTCCACCGTGGGCATTCCATCGGCCCATGAACTCTGCCTCGAAATCGTCGAGTTCGCCACTGGCCATGGCGGCACGGATGCCGTCGACCAGACGTACCGTCCACCGTTCGTTGTGGATCGTCGCCAAGGTGTTGGCGAGCAGCTCCTTGGCCTTGAAGAGGTGGTGCAGGTAGGCGCGGGTGACATGGGTGCAGGTGTAGCAGTCACAGCCCTTCTCCAACGGCCTGAAATCGTGACGGAACGGCGCGGTGTTGACGTTGTAGCGTCCGTCGGCGGTGTAAATGGCAGCATTGCGCGCCACCCGGGAGGGGTTGACGCAGTCGAAGGTGTCGGCACCGGCCCGACACGCGGCGAAGAGATCGTCGGGTTCGGAGATGCCGAGCAGGTGACGAGGACGATCCTCCGGCAACTCGTCGGCGCACCAGCCGACGATCGTGCCAAGATTGGCCTTCTCGATGGCCCCACCAATGCCGAACCCGTCGAAGCGCTGCCCCTCGACGCTCATCGAGGAGAGATCGCGGCAGGCCTTGCGACGTAGATCCTCGTACTGGGCCCCCTGGATGACGCCGTAGAGGGCCTGGTAGGGACGCTCGGCACGCTCGGCGCTCAGACGTCGATGCTCGGCCAGGCAGCGCTCGGCCCACCGCCGGGTGCGTTCCAGGGCCTCCTCCTGGTAGGCGCGGGTGTTGAGCAGGGTCGTGAGCTCGTCGAAGGCCATCATGACGTCGGCCCCCAGCCGGTGCTGGATCGACATCGAGACCTCCGGGGTGAACCGGTGCAGGTCGCCGTTGAGCGGGCTGCGGAAGGTGACACCACCGTCGTCGACCATGGCCTTGCGGTCCCGATCGGCTGCGATGACGTCGGCCTCGGTGAGCTGGGAGACGTCCATGGCAAGGGTCTTCTTGAACCCGGCCCCCAGGCTCAGCACCTGAAACCCCCCAGAGTCGGTGAAAGTGGGGCCATCCCAGGCCATGAACCGGCCCACTCCCCCGGCCTCGTCCACCAGATCGGGGCCAGGCTGCAGGAAGAGGTGGTAGGCATTGGCCAGCACGGCCTGGGCACCCAGATCGGTGAGCTGATCGGGGGTGAGCGCCTTGACGCTGGCCTTGGTGCCCACGACGATGAACGCCGGGGTCGCGATGTCGCCGTGCGGTGTGTGGATGATGCCGGTACGCCCCAACCCGTTGTCCAGCCGTGACGTCACCTGGAAGCCAAATGTCATGGCAGCCATTCTTGCAGGAATGACACCGCGGCCCATCTGGCCAGGGGGAGGAGCCACCGTGTGACGGCGAACACTACACTCCGAATGGTGAATCTCGGTGTGCTTCTCATGCTTGCCACAGCGCTGTCCGTCCAGCTGGGCGGTGCCGTCGCGGCAACCCTCATCCCCCAGGTCGGCCCGATGGGCACCGTGGCGTTGCGAATCACGATCGCCACGCTCATCATCGCCCCCATCGCTCGCCCACGACTGCGTGGCCACAGCCGCACCGACTGGATCAACGTCCTCGTCCTGGGACTGTGCCTGGGCGGCATGAACACATCGTTCTACTTCGCCCTGGGACATCTGCCCTACGGCGTGGCCGTCACCGTCGAGTTCCTGGGCCCGCTCACCTTGGCTGCCCTGGGCAGCAGGTCGTGGCGCGACGTCGTCGCCATCATCATGGCCCTGCTCGGCGTTGCTGGCGTCTCGGGAGCCATCGGAGCTCGCTGGAGCCAGTTGAGCCTGTTCGGTATCGGCATGGCACTGCTCGCCGGACTGTGCTGGGCGCTGTACGCCAAGGCGGCCCAGCGGGTGGGCGGTGCCTGGCGCCAGCTCGAGGGGCTGTGGTTCGCCATGGTGCTGTGCACCCTCATCCAACTGCCCCTCGGCATCGCGCAGGCGGGGGCGAACCTGCTGCACTCGACAACACTGCTCCTGGGGCTGACCGTCGCCATCCTCAGCTCCGCCCTGCCGTACAGCTTCGAGATGTACGCCCTGCGCCGCATCAGCACCAAGGTCTACGGCATCATCGTCGGTTTCGAACCGATGCTCGCTGCACTGGCCGGACTGGTCATCCTGCACCAACGCCTCACCGGTTGGCAGATCGGCGGAATGGCGCTGGTCATCGTGGCCGGGTGGCTCGTCCTGGCACGCGAACGTACGGGCTCGGTCAAGGTCACTGCCAGCGACGACACCATCCAACCCGAGGACTCCCCAGCACCACGACCCAACAGCCACGGTTCCCGGGCGTCCGACCGGCACACACGGCCGTGACGCCCGCCGCCCAACCAGCAAGGTGTGGCCCCCTCCCACTGCCCCCATTCATCGGCACGATTTCATCGCCTGGGCCCCTTCATCGGCCCCGATCGGTGCCGAGCCACCGATTCTCGTTGGCCATTCAGACGTCAGGCACACATTGGGTGGACGCGGATACGCTGGAACCAACACACACCTCGGCCCGGAAAGGACGACTGATGGACAATCGTGGAGCTGCAACCGTCGAGGCGCTCATCGCCAAGGGGGTCGAGATCCCCAATCCCAGCACCGTCGACATCACCGACGACGTCGATCCCGATCTCATCAGTGCCGAGGGTGTCGTCATCCATCCGGGGTGCCGGATTCGTGGTTCCCGTACCGTCATCTCGTCCGGGTCGATCCTCGGGGCCGAAGCCCCGATGACGATCGAGAACTGCCGGCTGGGCAGGAGCGTCGAGCTCAAGGGTGGATTCGCCCAGGACGCCGTCTTCCTGGACGGGGCGTCGATGGGATCGGGAGCGCATGTGCGCGGCGGATGTCTGCTGGAGGAGCAGGCGAACGGTGCACACACCGTCGGGCTCAAGCAGACGATCCTCTTCCCGTTCGTCACGCTGGGCAGCCTCATCAACTTCTGTGACGCCATGCTCACCGGCGGTACGTCACGCTCCGACCACTCCGAGGTGGGCTCGTCGTACATTCACTTCAACTTCACCCCGGACGGCGACAAGACCACGGCCTCTCTGTTCGGCGACGTACCGCGCGGGGTACTGCTCGACCAGCCCCCGATCTTCCTGGGCGGCCAGGGTGGAGCGGTCGGCCCGGTGAGGACTGGCTTCGGGACCGTCGTCGGGGCCGGCGCCGTGTTGCGAGCGGATGTGCCCGATGACGGCATGCTCGTACTGCCCGAAGCCCCGGCGGGAGTGAATCGGCCGGTGGAGACGGCTTCGTACCGCAAATTGGCAGCCGTCCTCGCCAAGAACATCACCTATCTGGGCAATCTGTCGGCCCTGGAATCGTGGTACCGCCAAGTGCGACGACTCTTCCTCACCCGACTCGAGTACGGCGACGCCATCCTGGCTGGTGCCCTGGACTGCCTGGCCTCGGCGCGTGCCGAACGAATCAAGCGACTGGGCCGTCTCATCGAGAAGGTGAGGCCAGACACCCCGGAACGTCAGGAGCTCGTCGACAATCATGCGGAGTTGCTGGCCGCGCTGACGGTTGCCGACGGACCAGCTCCAGCACACGTCATCCGCAAGTTCGGGGCGGCCTCTGGTGACGGCGTGGAATATCTGGATGCCATCGCGACATTGAATGATGAGGAACGTCATGACGTCACCGCATGGTTGAGCGCAATCGTGGCGGAGCAGCACAGGACTGCTGCGCAGACCATCCCTGCCCTGTCGGCACAGTTCTGAACGTCCGCATCATCACGCACGTCGCGTGGCACGATGGAACCACAGCATTTTCACCGCAGGAGGAGTCCACATGTCCTTGTTCAAATTTGTCGCCCGCGCCGCCGCTGCCGCCCCCATGGTCAAGGGTGGCCTCAATGCCGCACAGAACGCCGACCAGCTCACCGGGATCATCGAGGAGTTCATTGACTCCCTCCCCCAGCAGGTCAAGTCACAGCTGAGCGACGTCGAGCCGACCCTGCTCGCCAAGATCAACGGTTGCACGATGGTTGCCGCCTCCGCAGCCATGGTGCTGGGGATCAAGCCGCGCACCGCCGCCACCATTCTTGCCCTGCAGCTCGTGCCGACCACCCTTGCCGGCCATCCCTTCTGGAACTACGAGGGCGACGCCCGTGCGCAGCAGATCGACGAGTTCGTGCGCAACGTCGGCTACGCCGGCGGCCTGCTCGCCATCGCGACCGCTGCGAAGAAGTCCAAGAAGAAGTGAAACTGCGGACGTTGCCCGTCGTCGCGAGTGTGAGTCGAGGACATAACTCGAGCGACTGAGAAACCATGATTCTGGCCCCGGTTGACGCCGGGGCCGGGTCGCACACCGGCCTCTCGACATCCTCACCATCGTACCCCGACCCTTCGACATCGTCACCAGGGGCGGACCCATCACGATCACCGTGGAACCGTGAGACGGTTTTCTGCGAGAATTGACGCGGCGCCCTCGACGAGTGCCGAGCACCATGCTCGGGTGTGCCTGAACCAGGTGTCATGCACACCTGCTCACCTCACAAGGCTTCAGCCGCTCAGTCCCCCGCGAGGATCCTCAGCTGTGCCAGTCCAACCACACCAGCCGTCGAGGTGCGCAGCACCCCGTCGGAGACGAGGATCGGGAGCGCGCCGGCGTCGACGAAGGCATCCAACTCGTCGGGGCTGATGCCACCCTCGGGACCGACGATGAACATGACCTCGCCTCCAGCGGGAATCTGGCTGGGGTCCACCGTGGTCTCGGCCGATTCGTGCAGGACGAAGGTGCGTTCCGTCTTGCGGATGCGTTGGCATATCTGTCGGGTGGTGGCAAAACGCACTGGGGGGATCGTGAGCCTGCGCGACTGTTTGGTCGCCTCACGGGCGGTGGCCTGCCACTTGGCCACTCCCTTGTCCCGTTTGTCCACCGACCATCGTGAGATGGATCGGGAGGCCTGCCAGGCGATGATCTCGTCCGCGCCCATCTCGGTGAGGGTCTCCACGGCACGATCCGCGCGATCCCCCTTGGCCAGGGCTTGCACGGCCACCCAGCGGTGTGCATGCTCGGCGGATCGCAGAGTCTCCGCGACACGCACCTGCACACACCGCTTTGCGACGCCCACGACCGGCCCACGTACTGCGAGTCCCTGGCCATTGGTGACCAGGACGGATTCCCCGACCTCGATGCGTCGCACCACGGCAGCATGATGGGCCTCGGATCCCGTGATCTCCACGAGGTCGCCGACGGCCGGGGGCTGGTCACCCGACGTGGCAGGGCCCAGATCTGCGATGAAGCAGGCGTCACTCATCCGCCGAAGGCCTCACGCAGCCGGGAGAACACCTTCTTGCCCCCCGAGGAGGAGTGCACAGACACGGCCGGGCTGGTCTCCTCGCGCATCTCGGCAAGCCGATGCAGCAGTTCCTCCTGCTCGTGATCGAGCTTGGTCGGGGTCTGGACGATGACCTCGACGACGAGATCACCGCGTCCGGATGCCCGCAGGCGTGGCACACCGCGTTCCTCAATCGTCACCTTGGTCCCGGACTGGGTGCCGGCGGGTATGTCCAGATCGACGCTGCCCAGGGCCTTGTCCATGTCGTCACGATCGGCCTCGAGGGTACGTACCGGAATGGTTGTCCCCAGGGCAGCGGCCGTCATGGGCACCGAGATCGTCATCTCGAGGTTCTGCCCATTGCGACGGAACACGTCATGCCTGGCCACGGTGAGCTCCACGTAGAGATCACCAGCCGGGCCACCACCGGGGCCGACCTCCCCCTGGGACTCCAGGTGGATGCGGTTGCCATCAGCCACACCTGCTGGAATGCGCACATTGATCGTACGAGTGGTGCGTACCCGCCCCTCACCGGAGCACTCCTGGCAGGGATGGGGGATGACCGTGCCGAAACCGCGACAGACTGGGCAGGGCTGAGCGGTGCGAATGTTGCCCAGGAAGGAACGCTGCACCGAGATGACCTCACCGGAACCCTTGCAGTTCTCACAGGTCGTGGGTTGCGAACCGTCCTGGGAGCCGTTGCCCTGACATGTGGGACACACCACTGCGGTGTCGACGTCCAACGGTTTGGTGATGCCGAAGACGGCCTCGGCAAGGGTGAGGCGCAACCGCACCAGAGCGTCCTGTCCGCGCCGGGTTCGGGAGCGTGGTCCACGGCTGGATCCGCCGAACGGGCTGGCATCGCCGAACATGGCGTCGACCAGATTGGTGAAATCGAATCCACCACTGCTGAAACCGTCGAATCCGCCGCCACGGGAGTTGGGGTCACCGCCCCGGTCGAAGACGGCCCGCTTCTGCGGGTCCTGGAGCACCTCGTAGGCCTCCTGAACCAGCTTGAACTCATCCTCCGAGCCCGGTCCGGCGACATCGGGGTGCAGTTTCATCGCCTTGCGGCGATATGCCTTCTTGATCTGCTCGGCACTGGCATCCCGCGGGACGCCAAGGACCTCGTAGTAGTCCGTGCTCAATTCGCATTCATCCTTCTGCCAGGAAACGTCCGACGTAACGGGCCACGGCACGCACCGTGGCCATGGTTGACGGGTAGTCCATTCGGGTGGGCCCCACGACACCCAGGCTCGCAAGCATGTCGGCCTCACCGTAGGGGCTGGCGATGAGACTCGTCGACTGGAACGACTGATCCACGTTCTCCGAACCGATGCGCACCGTCACCTCACCCAGGTCGCCGCTCACCTCGCCCAGCAGACGCAGCAGCACCACCTGTTCCTCGAGCGCCTCCAGGATGGGCCGCACCGTGGTGGGAAACTGCGCCCCGAAGGCGGTGAGGTTCGGCACCCCGGCCACCACGACGCGAGAGGACGTGTCGGTGGCCAGCACCTCCAGGACGGCGGCTGTCACGGCGGCCGTGTGACTGGTGGCGTCGGGATGAGCACGATCCACCATCTGCGACAGCAGGTCGGCAGCCTCGGCCACGGGATGCCCCACGACCGCGGTACCGATCCGATCCCGCAGTACGAGGAGATCCTGCTCGTCATGGGCTGGCAGTTCGATGGTGCGCTGCTCGACGGTGCCGGAGGAGAGGATCACGACGACGAGGACCCGATCGGCCGACAGACTCACCAGTTCCAGGTGACGTACGGTGGCCGAAGTGGTCACCGGATACTGCATGATGGCCACCTGACGAGTGACCTGGGCCAGCAACCGCACGGTTCGGGTGACGATGTCGTCCAGGTCGACCGCACCATTCATGAAGGTGGCGATGGCCCTCTTCTCGGGTGTGGAGAGTGGCTTGACCGTTGCAATACGATCGACGAACATGCGATATCCCTTGTCGGTGGGGATCCGCCCGGCGCTGGTGTGGGGATGGGTGATGTATCCCTCGTCCTCCAGGACAGCCATGTCATTGCGCACGGTTGCCGGTGAGACCTTCAGACCATGCCTCTCGACAAGGGCCTTCGACCCCACCGGCTCCTTGCTGGAGACGTAGTCGGTGATGATGGCCTTGAGGACCTCGAGCTTGCGATCGTCAAGCACTTGTTCCTCCTCATCTGGTGGTCTCGCCCACATGCGCCGACTTCGCGACGAGTACACGTCTCGCACACGTGCACCACAGATTCTGGCACTCAACGTGTGCGAGTGCCAGTCTAGTGGCCCGGGAACGGGATTCCACCCTGCTGGTCCCGAGCAGCGAGCCGTGCAGCCCGGCCACTCACCCAGAGCCGGCGTCCGCATCCCTCTCAGGTCATCACCGTGATCGACGCGGCCAGATGGGCATGAGACAATCCACACCATGGCATCTGACATTCAGTGGTGTGCTGTGAGCTCCCATGTGTGGACGACGAGGGTCGACCCCGAGTCGGTGACCATCGGCCTGGTCATGGGATCGGAACACCTGCTCATGGTTGACTCCGGGTCGACATCCCAGCAGGGGCACGACCTGGCCCTCTCGGCAGCCATGGCCTTGGGCAGGCCGGTGGACCGACTGGTCATCACCCATCACCACGACGACCACGTCGGTGGCCTGCGCGGCGTGGCCCGGTGCGCGAAGGAGTCGGGGGTCGCCGTGGAGTCCTGGATGCACCGCACTGCTGTCGAGCACGGCCCCACCCCCGCCATCGACCATCCCATCTCGCTGATGGCGTACCTGGATCTGGGAGGTGTCACCGCCGAGATCCTGCACCCGGGGGCGGCACACACCGACGGTGATCTCACCGTTCGGGTTCCGGAGGACCACATCACCTTCATGGGTGATCTCATCGAGACCTCCGGGCCACCACAGGCCGACTCGACGACCGACTTCTGGGACTGGGCGGGAGCCATCGACATGGTGATGAACGTCACGGACGCCAAGGACCGCTACATTCCCGGTCATGGCGACCCGACCGACGACCAGGGCGTCATGGCGCAGCGCAACGCCATCTGGGGGCTCGTCAGCGCAGTGCGGGAGGCCATGGAGCATGGCCGGGCACCCGAGTCCGCACTCGACGACATTCCCGCAGGGCTGGATCGTGCCACGGTGACCGGGTGGATCGCACCGATCACAGATCAACTGACTGCCCGGGGAATCACCCGCGAGGGACTGCTGCCGCTCACCAACCGGTGACGCGGGGCGTGCCTCACCACCTCACCAACGAAACGACGTTCGTTCCGCGAGCACCGCAGAGTCGATCATGGACATCCCCTCATACTGCGCGGTGCGGCAGTGACGACCACGTCAGTTCTCCTCCAACGCCTGGGCGGCGATCTGCCAGGACCGCTCATCGCTGGCCGCGATGATGACGCCACGTTGTTTGGTGTGTCGCGCGGTGTAGTCCGCTCCGCCGGCGACGCGCACCACTCCCCCGCACTCGGTGACCATGAGGGATCCGGGCAGATGGTCCCAAGGATGGATGTGGAACCAGCAGGCCACGTCCTGCTCCCCCAGACAGATCAGCGGATAGTCCACGCCACAGCAGGAATGTGCTTCCGCCCACGTGAGTGACGCACTCGACCGCCGGTTGTGGGGGTAGGCCGTCACGGCACGGACCACGTTCCGGTTGGCAGTCACCTGCCGAGCGGAATCCGGGAGGCTGAGCAGCTGGGCCGAGTCCGGAACGTCGGGTTCGATCGTCTCTGAGGCAGGATGCCGCCGATTCGGCGTCACCGGTTCACCGTCGCAGACGAGCCCGTTGCCACGCTCGGCGATCCACATGTGCCCCAGCTGCGGCTGCCAGATCCATGACCGGGTCGTCACCCCGTGCTGCACCTCGGCGACCATGACGGCATGATGCGTCGACCCGTTGACGTAGTTCTTCGTCCCATCGATGGGGTCGATGACCCAGGCCAGCTCGGCGGTGGGAAGCTCCTGCAGCACCGAGGCATCATCATGCACCGATTCCTCACCGACGACGATCCCGCCACCGGCAGAGGTCAACAGGCGCGACAGTTCGCCTTCCGCCTGACGATCGAGGTCCGTGACGAGGTCGCCGGGTGCCTTCTCGTGAATCTGGTCGGGGGAAAGCCGCCGAAACCCCGGATCGATCACTCGTGCGCTGACCCCACGAATGATCTCGGCAACCTCGGCAGTCGTGACACTCACTGCAATTCCTCCAGATGATCGGCCGTGACGAAGTCGATGAGCTTCTCCATCTCCATGTTGAACCTGGGATCGAGATCGTGCCAGTCGCGCACTCGCCCAAGAATCGCCTGCCAAGCCTTGCCGACGTCCTTCTGGCTCTGGTGTGGCAGCCCCAACCGTTTGAGGGTGCCCAGCTTGAAGTCCTCGTCCATGGGCACCTCGGGCCAGGTCTTGCGGCCAATCCGCTCCGGTTTGATCGCCTGCCAGATGTCGATGAAACGATGGCCCGTGATCATGACGTAGTCACCGTAGCCACCGCGTCGCACCTCCTCGGCCACCCGGGACTCCTTGGTGCCAGCGACGAGATGGTCGACGAGCACCCCCAGCCGGTGCCCTTTCCTGGGGCGAAACTGCGCGACGATGTCGACGAGATCGTCCATGCCGCCCATGTACTCCACGACGACGCCGACGTGGCGTAGGTCGTCTCCCCAGATCTTCTCGACCAGCTCGGCGTCATGACGCCCTTCGACGTAGATGCGTGAGGGAAGGGCGATTCGGGATGGCTCAGGCTCGTCACTCACCAGCGACCCGGAGGCGGTGTGGGTCGGGCGAGCCGCACCCTGACGTGGCGGGACGCGCAGGGTGACGGGTTTGCCGTCGATCCAGAATCCCGGCCCCACCGGGAAGGATCGGTGATGACCACGGCGGTCCTCGACGACCACGAGCCCGTTCTCCCAGCCGACGATGGCCCCCACATAGCCCGATGAGGGGTCCTCGACAACCATTCCCAGCTCCATGGGCACGTCGACGCTGGTGGGTCTGCCCGCTTTCTGCCAGCCGGGCACCAACACGTCCTTGCCGTATCGATCAATCACCGTTCAAGCCTATCGAGAGGTGCAGGGTTCAGTCACCGGCAAGGAGCAGGTCGGTGATGATGCGATCGGCGACGAGTCGTCCGTCCAGGGTGAGCTGCAACCGCCCCCCGATGATCTCGCCCTGGCCTCGTTCGACGATCTGTCCGACGAATCTGCGTTCGGCTGGGGTGAGCCGGGACAGTTCCAGCCCGTCGGCAAGTCGGAGCTGCAACAGGACGGTCTCCTCATGGCGTTGCTCGTCGGTGAGGCGTTCGCTTCCCTCGATGGGCAGCCGTCCTGCCATGAGTGCCTCGTGGTAGCGCCTGGGGTGCTTGACGTTCCACCACCGCACACCGTTGACGTGGGAGTGTGCACCAGGCCCCACGCCCCACCAGTCGCGCCCGAGCCAGTAGCCCATGTTGTGTCTGCTGCGGTGATCGCGCCCGGCGCGGGGGCGAGCCCAGTTGGAGATCTCATAGTTGACGAATCCCGCCTCGGTGAGCACCTGCTCGGTGATGAGGTACTTGTCGGCCAGATCGTCCTCGTCGGTCATGGGCAGTTCGCCACGGCGTACCCGAGCCGCGAATCGGGTTCCCTCCTCGACGATGAGCGAGTAGGCGGACAGGTGGTCCACATCCGCCTCCAGAGCCGATTCGAGGCTGGCTCGCCACGAGTCGACGGATTCCCCGGGAGTGCCGAAGATGAGGTCGAGCGAGATGTCGTCGAATCCCACCTCACGGGCCAGACGCGCCATGTGCACCGCCCGTTGTGGGGTGTGGTGGCGATCCAGCAGGGCCAGGACGCGCTCGTCGGCGGACTGCATGCCCATGGACAGCCGATTGACACCACCCTCGAGCAGGCCGTTGAGCACCTGGGCGTCCAAGGTTTCCGGATTGGCCTCGGTCGTCACCTCGGCATCCGGGCACAGACCCCACAAATCGCGCACATGCCCAACGAGCTCACCCAGTTGCGAGGGGCGGAGCATGGTGGGGGTGCCCCCACCGAAGAACACCGTGCTCACCGGGGGCACGTCGGCACCATGCCCATGCTTGTCAGCCCCGTCCGTGGGAATTTCTCCCCTCGGCACGTCGGCCCCACGTCGTTGCATACCGTGGGACAGATGCGCTGCAGCAAGGTCCAGCTCACGATGTGCCGCGGCGAGGTAGTCATCCACCGCAGTACTCCCCATCGACGAGAGCACATAGGTGTTGAAGTCGCAGTAGCCGCACCGACTCGAGCAGAACGGCACGTGCAGATAGACCCCCCACGGCTCGCTGACTGCGAGCTCGACGTCTTCTCCTCTGGCGGTTCCCGAGGATCCGCCAGCGTTGCCGGAGCGGGGATCGGCAGAATCACGGCGGGTTCCCGTCACCGGGGCTTCCCCAGCCATCCGCACCGACGTCGTTGCCCTCTCGCAGGTCGCCGGGACGTCCGGCGCACAGGGCCCGTCATCAGGGCTGGCACACGCCTTGTCGCAGCCAGGATGTCCTCCCGGCAACTGCAACGGCTCTTCAGACATGACGTCTCCCAATCGACGAGGATGCACCCGTGGTATTTCTGCGTGTGCGCAGCGACGATCCCACATCACGTGTCACCACGCGAGTTGACCAACACAAAATCCACACGGGTCATTGAACATGTCGCGGCGCCATTCGGGTTACCCTGTGCACCATGAACATTTCTCGACGTCATCTGCTGGGCGGAATAGCCGCAACCGCCGTCCTGTCCGCATGTGGATCCAACTCCGGTGGCGTCGACAATGGGTCGGCCAATGCCTCCAGCCGAACCGGCACGGCAAAACTCACCCAGTGGTACCACGAGTACGGTGAGAAGGGCGTCCGGGACGCCGTGCAGCGTTACGCCGCCGACTACAAGAAGTCCGAGGTCTCCGTGAAGTGGAACCCGGGCGATGCCTACATGAAACTGCTCTCGACGACGCTGCTGTCGGGATCGGGAGTGCCAGACGTCTTCGAGTCCGAGAACGGCGCCACCCTTGACATGATCCAGCAGGGCCAGGTCACCGATCTCACCGAGCTCATCGGCGATGACAAGGACAAGTTCTCCTCCCGCGTCCTGGATCGCATGACCTTGAACGGCAAGATCTACGCCATCCCGATGGCGGTGGACATGCAGATGCTGTACTACCGTCCGTCGCTGCTGGAGAAGGCCAAGGTGTCGGCTCCCAAGACCTTTGCCGAACTCGCCGAGGCCGCCAAGGCCGTCCGGACCGACTCCATGGGAGGGTTCTTCGCCGGCAATGACGGTGGTCTCGGGGTGCTCGCCAACCAGATCATCTGGTCCTGCGGCCTGGAGCAGCTCAACTCCGAACGCACCGACCTGGGCTTCCTGGAGAAGGAGTTCTTCGACGCCGTCACCGCATTCCGGGAGTTCTTCAACTCCGGCGCCCTGCTGCACAGTGCCTCCAAGGACTGGTTCGACGCCTCCCCGTTCGTCAACGAGGAGACCGCCATGCAATGGGGCGGCCTGTGGTCGCTCAACGACGTGAAGAAGAAATGGGGCGAGGACGTCGGCGCCGTCGCCTTCCCGGCCTTCGGCTCCACCGGACGCCAGTCGGTGCCGTTCGGTGCCTTCGGTTCCTGCGTGGCAACAGTGGGTGCCAACAACGACGTCGAGGCCGCCAAGGCGTTCAACCGGTGGCTGTGGATCGATCAGACCGACAAGCAGGTTGACTTCGCCGACTCCTATGGAACGCACGTGCCCGCTCGCACCGACCTGGTCTCCCAGGCCACCCAGATCTCCGAGGGGATCGGCAAGCAGGCCGCCACCATGGTCGACGAGTGCGGTCACGCCTCCGACCTGTTCTGGACCAGCGCCATTGCCGAGGCCTTCAACGCCGCCCTGACCAACGTCGTCAAGAAGGGTGCCGAGCCCAGGAAGGCCTTCGAACAGGTGCGCCGGACCGCGCGCACCGAGCTGGAGCGCGTCAAGAAGTGAGCCATCCTCATGCAGCAAGGAAGACGCACTCACAACACGAGAGAACCTTGGTTGCCCGTCTGCGCGGTCGTCAGGGACGCAACCTGTGGTTCGGGTTGTTCATCGCACCATTTCTCATTGGTCTGATCGTCTTCGTCTACGTCCCGATCGGCTGGAGCGCCGTTCTGTCGTTCTTCGACGCCCGGGCCACCTTGCACCCGACGACATTCGTGGGGTGGCGCAACTACCGGTACCTGCTGTCGGACCCCCTGTTCCGCGACTCACTGCTGGTGTTCACCGTCTTTGCCCTGTTCATCGTCCCGCTGACATATCTCTGTTCCTTGGCGCTGGCCCTTGCGCTGGACAATGTCACCCGGTTTCGGGCTTTCTTCCGCTCGGCATTCTTTCTTCCGGCAGCCTGCTCGTACGTCGTCGCGGCGATGGTGTGGCGGCTGAGTTTCTTCAATGGCGCCCGGTTCGGGTTCGTCAACTCCATCCTGCACCGGTTCGGCGCCGATCAGATCAATTGGCTCGGCGGACAGGGCTACTGGTACTGGATCGCTCTGGTCTCGCTGCGCCTGTGGCTGCAGGTGGGCTACTACATGATTCTGCTCATAGCTGGGCTCAATCGTATTTCGCCGAGCACCTATGCGGCTGCGGCCCTCGACGGGGCCGGACGGTGGCAGACCCTGCGTCACATCACCCTGCCGCAGTTGCGCGCCACCTCGGCAGCCGTCCTCATACTGCTGCTCATTGGCGCCTTCCATGCCTTCGACGAGTTCTACAACATGCTTGCCAGTGCTGGCGCCTACCCACCGTATGCCCGTCCACCACTGGTGCACCTGTACTCGATCAGTGTTGGCGGGGCCCAGCAGGACCTGGGACTCGGTGGTGCCGGAACCGTCATCCTCACTGCCGTCATCGTCGTGTTCGGAGTGCTCCAGAATCGTCTCACGGGAATGGGTAGGAGGATGTCATGAACATGGTGCGTGGTCATCGTGGCAAGGGGCTGCACCTGGCGAAAGTCGTCCTCCTGTTCCTTCTTGCGCTGCTGTTCCTCCTGCCGTTCTACGTCATCTTCCGCAATGCGTTCACCAGCGAGGAAGGTTTTGTCTCGGCCCAGTGGACGTGGGTCCCGGACAATCTGCACATCAGTGTTCTCTCCGAGCTCTTCGACGATCCGGACCTGGATTTCGCCTCGGCCATGGTGCATTCTGCCGTGCAGTCGGTGGGCCAGACGGTGTTGACGATCCTGGTGAGCTTCATGGCTGGCTACGCTCTGGCCCGATTCGACAACAAGGTGGCCGATGTCGTTGTCAAACTCACGGTGCTCACCCTCATGGTTCCCACCGCCGTCACCTTCGTGCCGAGTTTCATCATGACGAGTCAGCTGGGATGGATCGACTCCTATCGCGGGCTCATCATCCCCATGTCATTCTCCGCCTTTGCCACCTACCTCTTTCGCGCCAGTCTCATGGAATTTCCCCAGGAGCTGGAGGAGGCCGCATTGTTGGATGGGGCAAATCCGTGGACGACGATGTGGCGTATCGTTGCACCCAATTGTCTGGGCATCATTGCTGCGGTGTCCACCATCACGTTCATTGGCGCATGGAATGCCTTTCTGTGGCCGCTGCTGGTGGCCCGTGACAACACCCACACCGTACAGCTGACCCTCAGCTCGTTCATGACGAGTCAGGGGGTGGACTACTCCCGACTGTTCGCCGGAGCCCTGGTGGCCGTCCTTCCGGTGGCCATCGTCTTCCTGTTCCTGCAACGTTTCCTCGTGCAGGGCATCGAGACCTCTGGCCTGGACTGACCTCGCAGCCTGACCCCCACCATGGTTCGGGAAGCTACACGCCCGTCCACGACCACACCGTTTCCGACACACAGCACCGACCGAACACATCGTGAGACCACCCACCCAGTTGAACCCATCACGCACACTGAAGACATGGAGACTGTTGACATGAGCACCTTGACGCCGCGTGAACCTGCGCCGCCCTCGCGCATGCACAATGCCTTGTCCAGTGGGGCAACCATGCTGGGCATCGTCGCCATCATGTGGATCCTGGAGGGGATCGACGTCGTCCTGGGCAACAGTCTCGACAACCTGGGGATCCACGCCCACACCAGCGCCGGGCTGTGGCAGATCTTCCTGGCACCGTGGCTGCACTACGGATGGGCACACCTCACCAGCAACTCCGTGCCGCTGTTCGTCCTGGGTTGGCTGGTCCTGGTGCGATCCAGGCGGGACTGGGCAATTTCCGCCGTCGTCATCATCATCTGCTCCGGGCTGGCAGCCTGGGCATTCAGCCCGCCGGGATCGATCACCCTGGGGGCCTCCGGGGTGATCTTCGGTTGGCTGGCGTTCCTGCTCGTCAAGGGCCTGTTCACACACAAACTCAGTGACATCGTCATCGCGGTGATGGTCTTCCTGGTGTACGGATCGGTGTTGTGGGGAGTGCTTCCCGGCACGTCCGGGGTGTCGTGGCAGGGCCACATGGGTGGTGCCATCGGCGGTGTCGCCTCCGCCTCGCTGCTGCACCGTCATCGAGAGCCAGCAGCGGTGACCAGCTCGTACCCCACCAACCCGTACCGATGAAATACCGATGGTGCCTGTGAAGGACCGACGGGGTCAGGGGTGCGCCAGCCATCTTCATGGATTTCTCTCGCGCCCCTCGAGTCAGCACCTCATGATCGACAGATCTGTGCACCGATGACATGGTCTGCCTCGCGCCCCCGAGTCAACGCCTCATGGGTACGCACCACGCATGTGTGAGCTGCCTCGGTGGGTGACGATGGATCACCGGTTCATCGCCCCACCCGTGCCATGGACTCCAGGCCCATGACCCCCAGCCCCGGTGACCACGGGATCAGGGCGCGACACGTTGATTCCTTGGCCGGGGCGACAGCCGTGGTAACTTCACGAGGGTGAGTAGCCTGCCCTTCGTCTCCGACACCTTTGCCGCCGATCGGTGGCGTCAGATGGACGTCGACCTGACCGACATGACCTTTCACCGTCTCATCTCGCGTGGGGAGGTCGATGGTGCACCGGCAGGTGAGGACCTGCCCGTCATGCGAATCGCCTTCGACCGGCCCAGCCTGCGCAATGCCTTCCGCCCGCACACCGTTGACGAGCTCTACCGTTGCCTGGACATCGCACGGTGTTCTCCCGACGTGGCAGCCGTCATCCTCACCGCCAATGGCCCCTCCCCCAAGGACGGCGGGTACTCGTTCTGCTCGGGTGGCGACCAGCGCATTCGGGGGGCGGCTGGCTACCAGTACGAGACGACGCAGAGTTCCTCCGACGACGACCTGGCCACCTCGGCACGTCGGGAACGCATCGAGAAGGGCAAGCTCGGCCGGCTGCACATCCTCGAGGTGCAGCGGCTCATGCGCGCCACCCCCAAACCGATCATTGCCGCCATCCCCGGCTGGACCACCGGGGGCGGGCACTCCCTCATGGTGGTGGCCGACCTTGCCGTGGCGAGCCGGGAGCATGCGCAGTTCAAGCAGGTCGACGCCAATGTGGGGTCCTTCGACGCAGGGTACGGATCGGCTCTGCTGGCCCGCCAGGTGGGCGACAAGCGTGCCCGTGAGATCTTCATGCTGGCGCAGACCTACGACGCCGAACAGGCCGAGAGCTGGGGCGTCATCAACCGTGCCGTGCCGCACGTCGAACTGGAGACCACAGCAATCGACTGGGGTCTCACGATCGCCGGGAAATCACCGCAGGCCATTCGGATGCTCAAGTATGCCTTCAACATGGTCGACGACGGCATCGCAGGCCAGCAGGCCTTCGCCGGTGAGGCCACCCGACTGGCCTACATGACCGAGGAGGCCCAGGAGGGCCGGGACTCCTTCCTGGAGCACCGCCCGGCGAACTGGTCGTCGTTCCCCTACTACTTCTGAGCTCCCCCACGTGCATCGACTGGAAGGACGGGCATCCCATGGGAATTGAGCTCACCGCTCGGGTACGAGCGATTCCGGTGGCTCGCACTGCCGAGGACGTCGCTTGGCTTGCCGGACGCCTGGAGAAGTTCTTCGCAGGCGCCACGAATGCCATCTACGCTCCGGTCGGAGGCGACGAGAATCCGGTGACCGTGTTGCAGGACGTCGAGGCCCGCACGGTGTGGATGCCCGAGGACGCCGGACTCATCATGCGTACCTCCGGGTCGACGACCGGGTCGGGACGACTCGTGGGTCTGTCGGCGGCTCAGATGCGCGCCTCCGCTGCAGCGACCGAGGCACGGCTGGGTGGACCGTGCAGCTGGGTGCTCGCCCTGGCCCCGCATCACATCGCTGGTCTGCAGGTCGTGGCTCGGGCCCTGCTCAGCGAACGTGAGGTCGTCACCTGCGAGAGCAGGGTGGATGCCGAATCCATCGTTGCGGCCATTGACCGGGCACATGCCGCACATCCCGACGGCCGGGTGGCGGTCTCCCTGGTGCCCACCCAGCTCGCCAGGCTCCTCGCCGACGAGCAGGCGACGGCAGCCCTGGCTCGGTGCACCGCCGTGCTGCTGGGCGGCGCCGCCGCATCACAGGAGTTGCTGATCCAGGCGGATGCCGCGGCAATCACCGTGCTCACCACCTATGGCATGAGCGAGACGTGCGGCGGGTGCGTCTACGACGGCGTGCCGCTGGAGGGAGTACAGGTCGATCTTGCCGCGGACGGGCGGATCGGCATCAGTGGCCCGATGGTCATGAGCGGGTACCTTGACGAGGGACCGGTGGGCGAACGGCTGGTCACCAACGACCTGGGCCACTGGCAGGACGGTCGCCTCATCATCGACGGCCGTGCCGACGACGTCATCAACTCCGGAGCACTGAAGATCCCGGCCGACGTGGTGGCCAGGGAGATCATGGCCACCGGCATGGTGCGTGAGGCAGTCGTCGTCGGAATTGACGATGACACCTGGGGCCAGATGGTGTGCGCCGTCGTCGTACCGGGCCGTGGTTGGAAGGGTTCGCAGGAATTACGCAACCTGGTGGGGCGTCGCATTGGCCGGGTCCGCTCCCCCCGCGTCGTCGTCGAAACGGACGACCTACCCATGCTGGCTTCCGGCAAGGTCGATCGCAAGGCTGCGACCCTGCTCGCCCAGCAGCGGACGGCCGAGGGAATGGCCTGGTTGGCCACCTCGAACGAGAACGACTCCGCCCCTGCCGACACACGATGAGGTACCACATGACCGTTCTGCCCTGTTCCGACGGAATCACCGCACTGCCGGGTGCGCAATGGCTGGCGGAGGTGCTGGCCTGGGTTCCCGATGGTGTCGATCCGTGGGTGTGGTTGGCCCCGGACGAGGACGACGCCCCGGCCATGGTGGCCTGGTACGAGCAGTGCCGCTTCACCGCACGCGGTGAGAATGGGATCGAGCAGGCTTGGCGGCAGATGGTCGACTGGGCCCGGGAACAGCCCGAGGGCACATGCCCCATTGCGATTGGTTCCTTTCCCTTCGATCGGTCAGACGGTGGATTCCTCGTCGTTCCGCAGGTACTCATCATGCGTCGTCATGTGGGCGCCCCGACTCAGGTCTTCGGGGCCGAGGAACCGTTGACACGCGCCAGGACGTGCTGGCCACACGACGACAGTCACGCTGCGGCGCGGCCTGTCGACGGCAACCTCGAGATCGATGGGCTGAGCAGCGAAGCTTCGTCGCTGTGTCGCGAGACCGTAGGTGCGAATGGACACATCGTCACGTCCACACCAGTGATCACCGAGGAGGAGTGGACGACGACCGTCCATCGTGCGGTCGACGAACTCACCTCCGATCGGGGACTGCAAAAGGTCGTCCTGGCTGGGGCGCAGGACCTCACCAGTGACGTGCCCATGAATCGCTCACACGTGGCTGCAACCCTGGCAAGGCGTTTCCCGGGATGCTGGACCTACAGCGCCGACGGTCTGGTGGGTGCCACCCCGGAGCTGCTCGTCGACTGCAGGGACGGCCTGTTCCGTTCCCGGGTGCTTGCTGGAACGCGCAAACCCGAATGGGCCGACGAGCTGCTCGATGATCCGAAGGAACAGCATGAGCACGAACTCGCAGTGACTTCGGTACTGGACAAGCTGGCTGACGCCGGGGTCGGCACGCCTGCGGTTCACGGACCGTTCCAGCTGCGACTGACCAACGTCGTGCACTTGGCGACCGACATCACCGCGCACGTCGACGGGTCGAATGCCGCCCGGATTGTTGACGCCATGCACCCCACTGCCGCGGTGTGTGGTGCGCCCCGAGGTCAGGCTCGTGAACTCATTGCCGAGGTGGAGACGTTGGATCGCGGACGTTTTGCCGGGCCCGTGGGGTGGATGGACACCACCGGAGCAGGCCAGTGGGCGTTGGCGCTACGCTGCGGACAGTTCAGCACGGATTCTCATCAGGTTCGTCTCTTTGCCGGGGCAGGCATCATGCCCACCTCGGACCCGCACCATGAGTGGATCGAGATCGGGGCGAAGATGCAGGCCTTCTCCTCCGTCCTGGAGACCCAGCACTGAGAATCAAGGAGATCTGGCCCACGACTGTCAGCTCGCCCAAGGCGATCAGAAACCTTCTGCACTCACTCTCGATTTTGAAGGTGTAGTCAGGTTTTCGAGTCCGCTCACGTCACTTCGCAGTCATCAGCTGACAGGATCCAGCTCACTCAATCAATGAGACATTGAACCACGTGTTCGGGAAGACAGGCCGAGAGATATGCACGATCGTGCAATGGAGAAGGGAAGACACTGCACATAATATATGGTCTTCCGCATTCACCATCACCACCCACGGATACATATAGCCTTCTCACAGATCTCATCGTCGAGACAGAAAGTGATCCATGAAACTCACCACAGCCCTTCGCAACATCACCATTGCCGCCAGCGCAGCCACCATCGCCTTGGTACCGCTGGCCGGTGCCCAGGCCCACGCTGCCCCGGCGGCCGATGCCTCCGCCCATGCCACGTCTACGGACTCCGGATACTCGGGATACACTCCCGAGGAGGCCGCATTCCTCAAGACCGTGGAGGTCAAGGGCAGCCCGGGCGGCGTCCCCGCCGGCAACGACGCCCCCGCCAAGAAACTCACCTACACCGCATCCCTGTACTCCGCAGCCCACCCCGGCACGAACCCCTCGGGTGCCAATGACTTCTCCTGCAAACCCAAGAAAGGACAGAACCCCGTAGTCCTCATCCCGGGTACCAACACCGATGCATACACAGCCTGGTCGATGTACACCCCACAGCTGCGCGCCCGCGGATTCTGCGCCTTCTCGGCGAACTTCAACGGCCTGCCCTGGCTGTCGAGCGTCGACTACACCGGCGACATCCGCACCTCTGCGAAGGCCACCTCGATCTTCATCGATCGCGTGCTGCGCGAAACCGGCTCCAAGAAGGTCGACATCATCGGATGGTCCCAGGGCGGCGGATCCCAGCCGAACTACTACATCCAGAAGCTCGGCGGCGACAAGAAGGTCGGCAAGATGATCGGCATCGCCCCTGCCAACCACGGCGTTGGCGGCCCAGCCATCTCCAAATGGATCAACGAAGCCCTCCCCCACAAGGCCCACACAAGGATCGAGGACATCGCCGAATCGGTCCACATGGCAGCCTATCCCCAGCAGATGGGCTCCTCGCAGCTCATGAAGGAGCTGTACCACAACGGCAAGGTCACCCGTCCGGGCGTGCAGTACATCAACATCGAGGGCAAGTACGACTACGTCGTGGCACCCTACACCAACGCATTCATCCATGAACCCGGCGTGAAGAACATCACCGTCCAGGACACCTGCCCGCAAGACCACGCGACCCACGTGAACTTCCCCTACGACACCAACGTGTCCCAGATGGTGTTCAACGCACTCGACCCCGACAACGCCAAACCCGTCAAGTGCAAGCCACAGCCCTTCATCGGCTGATTCTCCTCAAACATAACCATTTCTCTGCTGTGGGGCCCTCAATGCCGAGGACCCCACAGTCGATTGTGCACCTACCTTCCAGTATCAATCCGTAGGTCATGAGGAATGAAATCCCCAGCATCAAGATGACGGCTTATGTCAGGGCCTCTTGCCCAGCCAGTGCCAGTTCAATGCCTCTTTCATATTGAAGTATATGGCAACTTAAAACTGTCGAATTGCGATTCCATAGAACAAAGATTAGGCAATTGACACCCGGCACCAACTTCTAAAATCAGGACATATTGAAATCCCTGCAGCACACCTGGTGGATCCGGAGTGGTCTACCCATTTCTTCCATGCCTGCAGTGTAGGGACGACCGATGTCATTTCTGATCCAGGTCCTCTGGAAATAACTCTGTACACACAACAGCAGCGTCATGAACCACATCGCGGGAACCACCAAAGGTAAGATCTAGGCTATCTCGTGTGGGAGGCGCATCTGTCAAAGGCCACTCTAGGCACTGGATCATTCCCACCAAGCGCTCCATCGATTACATACGACACTCGCAGTCTGGAACCTCGTCTGCAGGATTATCTTTCACCAACTTGTCCCTTGATTACATTGTGGCTCAGTGACACGAATTGGAGAACAAACATTCCATGACGATCGGAAGGCCCCCGCTCAAGCGGGGGCCTTCTCCTGTTCGCCGCGTCACAGTCGTGACGTCATGGACGTTTCACCAAGAAGTGACTCACTTGTTGTGGTTGTTGATCCAGTCAACGGTGATCTTGATGGGCTCGTTCTTGACGGGCTCGTTGTAGATCTCGTGCATGAGACCGGTCCACAGGTAGGAGGTCTTGTCCTTCGAACCGATGGCGTTGAGCCAGTTGTCGTCGAGGTACGGAGGCATGAGGCCGTCCGCCTCGCCATGCATGATCAACGTCGGCTCCTTGAAGGTAGGAGCGTTGAAGGCGTTGTAGAGCTGACCAACGGCCATCTGCTGGATCATACCCGGAGTCATGAACTTGTTGATGAGCGGATCGTACTTGTAGTCATCGGCAACTGCGCGGTCGGTGCACACACCCTTGCCCGGAGCGAGGTTGTAGACCTTGGGGCGAACACTGGTGATCGGCGACGGAACGGCGAAGTTACCCGGATCCTTCAGAGCGAGGGGCAGAAGCTTGGACTGGTAGCTCGTGACCTGCTGCAGAGGAAGCTTCGTGGTCGGGTTCGGCTTGGCCTTCTTCTCGGCTGCGGTGAGATTCGGGGAGGTGATTCGCTCTGCCTTCTGCGAGTTCTTCTCAGTGGTGGGGTTGATGAAGATGCCGCCACCGCTGGAGACGATGCCCTTGACATCACCAGGGTACTTGATGCCGTAGGACTGAACGGTCATGGCGCCCAAGGAATGCCCAACGAGGAAGACGTTCTGTCCGGGGTTTTCCTTCTTGGCCATGTGGACAAGAGTGTGGATGTCACCAACGAAATTGTGCCAGTCGTCAATGTGCCCACGCGGAATGGTGTTGTTGACGTAGGGGTTGGCGCTCTTGCCGTGACCGCGGTTGTCAATGCGGTAGACGGTGTAGCCCGCCTCGTTGAGCTTCTTGGTGATGTAGTCGTAGCGGCTGTGGTGCTCGGTGGCACCGTGGACGACGACAACGACACCCTTGGCGTTCTCGACGGCGTTGGTCTCCTCGAAGAGCATCGTGCCGTACTTGTCCTGCGACGTGATGTAGCGCGTGGTCGTGGTGACCTTCGGAGCGGCGGCCTTGGCGACGGCAACCGGGGCGTCGGTGGTCGGGGCAGCCTGAGCAGGGGCCGTGAGACCGGTGACTGCCATCCCCGCAGCAGCGACAACGGCCAACGCGTTGCGTGCCACATGAGTCTTCTTTGACATGTATTTTCCTCCTTGGCTTCATCCCACAATGCTGTGGAACATAAATACCTTGCAGAGATCTAAAGTATTTTCGTCTGTCTGGGGTTGCACATATCAGGCACGCAACCCGTGGTGATCTCTTGTCGATGAGGCACATCAACCTTCATCGTCAGATATCTGTCGCACGCCTGGGAGAGACCGGCACCGCTGTCAGTGCACCAGCGCCCGGTGGGAGCACCGCGTCACCAAACGTTCTGCGATGCCGGTCTCGTTCAGATCTCGTTCATCCCTGATCGAGATCGTCGTTCATCGGCTCACTTGTCGTGGTTGTCAATCCAGTCGATGACCATGTCGATGGGCTGATCCTTGACGGGCTCGTTGAAGACCTCGTGCATGAGTCCACTCCACACGTAGGCGGTCTTGTCGTTGGAGCTGATGGCGTTCTGCCAGTTGACATCGTAGTACGGCGGGACGAGGCCGTCGGACTGGCCGTGCATGATGAGTGTCGGGGTCTTGAAGTCGTGTGCGTTGATCGAGTTGTAGACTTGGGCCACGCCCATCTGCTCGATCATGCCCGCAGTGAGATCCTTGTTGTTCAGCGGATCGGCCACGTAGTCGTCAACGACGGCCTGGTCGGTGCACACACCGCCACTGAACGGGTTCTTGATGTGGATGGTCCGCGAGGCGGCCGTGACGGAAGGGGCGGTGAAGTTACGACGGTTCTTCAGGACCTTCGGCAGGAGCTTGCTCTGGTAGCTGGTCAGAGCGGGCAGCGGGATGTTCTCGGTCTTGGCCGGCTTGGCGTTGCGCTCTGCCTCGGTCAGGTTGTCCGCGACGATCGTCTGCGGGTACTGGGTGCTCTTGCCCCACGGGTTCATGAAGATGCCACCGCCATTGGAGACGATGCCGTCAACATCGCCAGGGTATTCGATGCCGTAGGATTGCACGGCCATGGCACCCATCGAGTGACCGATGAGGAAGCTCTTCTTGCCCGGGTTCTCGCTCTTGGCAATACCCACCAGCTGATGGACATCGGCAATGAGGCTGTGCCAGTTGTCGATGTGAGCGCGCGGCACGGCATTCTTGACATACGGAGCAGCACTACGGCCGTGCCCACGATGATCAAGACGGTAGACGGTGTACCCAGCGTCATTGAGACGCTTGGTGATGTAGTCATAACGCCCCTGATGCTCAGCAGCACCATGAACGATCACGACAACACCCTTGGCATTGGCAACAGCATTCTTCTTGGTGAAGATCTTGGTGCCATACTTGTCAGTCGACGTCATGTACTTCGTCGTGACAGTGACCTGGTTCTCGACAGCCTGCTGTGCGATCGACGGCTGAGCAGGAGAGTCGGATGCCGAGGCCATGGTGCCCGTGGTGGCGATTCCTCCGAATGCCAAGCTGGCGGCGGCTACGACAGCGAGGGTGCGCTTCTTCACATCAGTCTTCATTGACATGTATTTCCTTCCTTGGCCTCGTCCCACTCTCGTTGTGGGTCGCGAATACCGTTACAGATATCCAAGAAGTTTTTGAACCTTCCGACAAGACGTTTTCCCATAGTTGACCATTTGCTTATGGTCGAACCATTTTCCATGAACAAACGTCAACCATGCACCTGGTCTCCCATCACACTGTCGGCAGGTGCACCTCGACGAGGCTGGTACCCCGGAAATGCCTACCGAGAACGTCGTCCATCACCATGCAGGGATCTGGGGCCAGACCGTCGGAACCAGTCGCCGTGAGGTCGACGGTGGTACATGGAACCCCCACCGCTTGGGCAAAAGCAGTGAGGTCAAGATTCTGTGGGGTGAGGAAGAATCGTTGCAGCATCGGCCGAGGTGCTCGGGCATGCTCCAGCCCGGCAAAGATCGCTCCCCCGTGGTCGTCGAGGACGATGACCTGAAGGTCCAGTGGTTCCTGGCCAGCAGCCTGCAGCAGGGCCATGGCATCGTGTGCGAAGGTCAGGTCTCCCAGGACGACGCGCACTGGCCTGCCGGTGCCCATCGCAATTCCCATGGCGGTGCTCATGGTTCCATCGATCCCGGCGAGACCCCGGTTGGCATACGCCTGCGCAGGGATGGCAGCAGGGGCAGCATGTCTGTCGAAACTTCGAATGACGTCGGAGGCACCGATGACCAAGGCAGGTGCGGACTCCTGGGCGGACGCCTGCCAGATGGTTGCGCAGACGGACTGCTTGATGCTCGGGGATACACCTTCTCGATCAGCCCGCTCCCACCGCTCCACCCACGTCTCGTCACGCTCGGGGACGTCGAGCTGCACGGGCAGATGAACGGCGCGGGCGACACCGGCGACATCCGTCCACCGCGCACGATCGGTGAGCACGGTGACTCCTGGACCGGCCAGGAGACGCGACACCGGTCGGGAGAGGGTCGGGTGCCCCAGCACGAGCACCCCCTCCACCTCTGAGGCCAACGGCCCGGTGAGGAGGGTCTGGTAGTCGGTGAGGGCATTGTCACCGCAACGAGCCTGCGAGGTGGGTTCGGCGAGCAGCGGCCATCCACCCTCCTCGGCAAGTTCTCGCGCCAGAGGGCCAGCTCCGTCACCGGCGACAACGACGGTGTGCACCGGCATGGTCAATGGGACAGCTGGGCGCAGCGGTGGTGGTTCAAGGACGGCTCGGGGCGACTCGGCATCGTGTGTGGGCTGCCACGGGGAATCGGGCACCAGGGGGTCGTCAAAACTAACGTTGAGATGCACTGGGCCAGGATCATCGGTGAGGGTGCCTCGCGCCGCACTCACAGCGCGCAGCACCACCGCGTCCAGCCGATCATCGGCCGGGAAGCCCGCCGGCACACTGAGCTGCCACCTGGGTGCCGGGCCGAAGATGCCGGTCTGCACCGTTGTCTGGTTGGCCCCGGTGTGCCACATCTGTGCTGGACGATCCGCCGAGATGACGATCATCGGCACCCCCGCCGCATCGGCCTCGGCAACCGCAGGATGCAGATTGGCCACCGCCGTGCCAGACGTGGTGACGACGGCAGCAGGTCGACCGACCTTGCCCAACCCCAGAGCCACGAATCCAGCGGATCGCTCGTCCAGACGCACCGTGAGGTGCAGCATGCCCGCCTCATCGGCGGCAGCAAGGGCATAGGAGAGCGGTGCATCACGCGATCCGGGGCAGACGATGACGTCGGTGACGCCATGGGCCACCAATGCCGAGACGATTCTGCGGGCGACGTCGGTTGAACTCACCAAGGACTCCTTTCACACATGCAGCCACGTGCCCCCACCCAGCACCTTCCCGGTGGGGCAGCACCAAGGTATCCGTCTTTCGTGGGGCTTGGCTCACGAGCAGCGCTGGACGAGGCACACTCTGCAGCTGCCTGTTTCCGACGTACATGTCACCCTGGCCCCGGTGGGGCTAGGAACGACCCGACTCGCTGCGCAGGACGGCGATCGTGGCGTCGAGACGTTGCGTCCAGCGGCGTCGGAGATCCGCACCGGCATTCCCGGTGCCAGCACTGTCAACGCATCCACTGGCACCGTGCGCGTCATCGGCGTACATATCGTCGGTCCGTACTTCCGGGCCGTCGGTCCATGCTGCCGGGCTCACCTCGGCGTGTCCCACCGGCAGCGTCCCATTGTGGGGAAGGAGTGAGGGGGTGGCAAGGTCACCGTCGAACAGACGTACCGTACCGAGCCCGCAGGCGTGGTCGAGCCGCTCCATCTGCCCGGCCAGCTGAGTCGCCATGCCGATCCCGATGCTCGTGTCCAGGGCCGAGGAGACGACTGCGGGCAGCCCGGCCTGCTCAACGATCCGTGTCGCGCGACGCACCCCACCCAGGGGCTGCACCTTGACGATGAGGATGTCGGCTGCCTGAGCCCTCGCCACGGCCAGGGGGTCCTCGGCGCGACGCACCGACTCGTCGGCGGCGATGGGTACCTCGGCCGTGCGACGTACCTGGGCGAGTTCTGGGACGCTCGGGCATGGCTGTTCGACGTACTCCAGCCCTCCCGCTGCTCGCTCGAGCTCATCGATGGCGCGTCTGGCCTGCTCGACGTCCCAACTCGCATTCGCGTCCACCCGGATCCGTCCCGAGCCGATTGCGTCGCGCACCGCCTCGAGGCGGGCACAGTCCTCGGCCAGTGAGGTGCCGGGGTCGGCGACCTTCACCTTGGCGGTCAGACATCCCGAATCGGTGACGATCTGCCAGGCACGCTGCGGACTCGTCACCGGGACCGTGACGTTGACGCCGACCTTCTCACGCCTGGGTGGGGGCATCGGCACCGTTGCCGCCTCCACACCGGCACGCAACCAGGTCGAGGACTCCTGGGCGTCGTAGTCCCAGAACGGCGACCACTCCCCCCATCCAGCCGGACCGTGCAGCACCATGCCCTCCCGCACCAGAATCCGACGGAACCTCATGGTGAGCGGCACCGACCACACACCGAGTTCATCGATTCCCCGGTCTGCGAGCCAGCCGGGGACAGGTAGGTGGTACAGCTGCAGAGTCACTTCTTCTCAGACCCCTCACCGGTACGCAGCGCGGCGACGAAAGCCTCCTGGGGCACCTCGACCGAGCCCACCATCTTCATGCGCTTCTTGCCGGCCTTCTGCTTCTCCAGGAGCTTGCGTTTGCGCGAGATGTCACCGCCGTAGCACTTGGCGAGAACGTCCTTGCGCACGGCTCGGATGGTCTCCCGGGCAATGACGTGGGATCCGATGGCAGCCTGGATGGGCACCTCGAACTGCTGACGCGGAATGAGCTCCTTGAGCTTGCTGGCCATGGCCACGCCGTAGGAATAGGCCTTGTCGCGGTGGACGATCGAGCTGAACGCGTCCACCGGATCCCCATTGAGCAGGATGTCCACCTTGACCAGGTCGGAGGACTCCTCACCGACCTCGTGATAGTCGAGGGAGGCATACCCCTTGGTGCGCGACTTGAGCTGGTCGAAGAAGTCGAAGACGATCTCCGAGAGCGGCAACCGGTAACGGATCTCGATACGGTCGCTGGAGAGGTACTGCAATCCCTGCTGCACCCCACGTCGCTGCTGGCACAGCTCCAGGATGGCGCCGATGAACTCCGCAGGAGACAGGATGGTGGCGTCCACCATGGGCTCGTGGACCTCGGCGATCCTGCCCTCGGTGGGGTACTCCGAGGGATTGGTGACGACGACGTCCGAACCGTCCTCCAGGACGACGTGGTAGACGACCGACGGGGCGGTACTGATGAGGTTGAGGTTGAACTCACGCTCCAGACGCTCCCGCACGATCTCCATGTGCAGCAGCCCGAGGAAACCGACCCGGAAACCGAATCCCAGGGCGGTCGAGGTCTCCGGCTCGTAGACCAAGGCGGCATCGTTGAGCTGGAGCTTGTCCAGGGCATCGCGCAGGTCGGGAAAGTCCTTGGCGTCGATGGGGAACAACCCGGAGTACACCATGGGCCGCGGATGCTGGTAGCCGCCCAGATCCTCAGCAGCGGGCTCCGTGGCCAAGGTGACGGTGTCGCCCACCCGGGACTGACGCACGTCCTTCACGCCGGTGATGAGATAACCCACCTCCCCGGCACCCAGACCCTTGGCCGGCGTCATTTCCGGGGAGATGACACCGATCTCCAACACCTCGTGGGTGGCGCGGGTGCTCATCATGAGGATCTTGGTGCGGGCCGAGAGCTGGCCGTCGACAACGCGCACATAGGTGACGACGCCCCGGTAGGTGTCGTAGACCGAGTCGAAGATGAGGGCGCGGGCCGGGACGTCGGACTCACCCTGCGGGCCGGGGACCACCTCGACGATCCGATCGAGGAGTTCACGAACGCCGTCCCCGGTCTTGGCCGAGACACGCAGCACGTCGTCGGGATCACACCCGATGATGCCGGCGATCTCCTCGGCATGCTTGTCGGGCTCGGCGCCGGGCAGGTCGATCTTGTTGAGGACCGGGATGATCTCCAGGTCGGCCTCGAGAGCCAGGTACAGGTTGGCCAGGGTCTGGGCCTCGATACCTTGGGCCGCGTCGACGAGCAGGATGGCACCTTCGCAGGCCTGCAGGGAACGCGACACCTCGTAGGTGAAGTCCACGTGCCCGGGGGTGTCGATCATGTTGAGCACGTAGCTGGCGCCGTCCACCTGCCACGGCATGCGCACCGCCTGGGATTTGATGGTGATGCCGCGTTCCCGCTCGATGTCCATCCGGTCGAGATACTGGGCGCGGGCATCACGTTCGGCCAGTACCCCCGTGATCTGCAGCATGCGGTCGGCCAAGGTCGACTTGCCGTGGTCGATGTGCGCAATGATGCAGAAGTTACGGATGAGCGACTGTTCGGTACTGCCAGGCTGCGGCGTGGACGCTGACATCTGCTCCCTTTGACAATTCTGGACGGCATGAGTGGTGTGCACCGGCAGTGCTCCACCACGACGGATCGCGCTGGTCACGAGGCAACCCGTCATGACAGTCTCTCACGTCACGATGCCTCACGTGACGGACTGGTCCTCAGACCCAGGTCACGCAGCATCCACCGCGATTTGAGGCACGGGGCGGCAAACTGGTAATCTTGCCTCTCGCGTCTGTGCAAGCCATCATTGCGCCTGCGCACGTCGCCATCAATCATATCGTCATCTCGAGAAAACAGAGGCTGCCCAGTGCCCAACATCAAGTCGCAGGTCAAGCGCGTGAAGACCAACGAGAAGGCTCGCCAGCGCAACAAGGCCGTCAAGTCTGCCCTGCGCACCCATGTGCGCAACTTCCGTCGCGCTGCCGAGGCCGGTGACGCCGAGAAGGCAACCCAGTACGCCAAACTGGCCAACCGTCAGCTCGACAAGGCGGTCTCCAAGGGCGTCATCCACAAGAACCAGGCCAAGAACCGCAAGTCGTCGATCTCCAAGAAGCTCAACAAGCTCGCCTGAGTCTCTTTCTCCGAACTCATCCTCGTGGGTGAGTATCTCACCCCAGCACAGCGCCTTGACCCACTGGGTGGTCAGGGCGCTTTTGCTCGTGCGGTTCCACGTTTCTGATCCTGAGGGCGCAGAGCAGTGTGGCGAGGCGGGGGCGGCCACCATCGGCAGTGCGAATCGCACTCGTGAGCTCCGGAGCACCGGGGAGCGCGACACGGCAGCTCCCCACCGAGCGTCAGCGGCCCACCCGGGCCTGTTCCACCTCGAGCACCATGGCCTCCAGTGCGTAGTGCGCGTCCACGGCTGCTCCCTTGACGGCGGCATCGGCCTGCACGACGTGGCGTAGGGCCCGTGCCACCGCGGCGGAGTCCCAGTGCCGACGCTGCGCCTCCAGATCCTTGATCTTCCACGGCGGCACACCGATGACGGCGGCGATCTCGGTGTTGGCCATCCTGCGTGTCCGCGCATCGAGGTAGCGCCCCAGGTTGCGCAGGCTGCCTGCCATCACGGTCGTGATGTACGTCGGTGACACCCCGGAGTCCAGGGCCCAGCGCAGATCTTCCAGCGCCTTGTCGACGTGGCCTGCCATGATCGCATCGGCGACGGCATAGGAGGTCACCTCGGCGCGTCCCCCGAAGTAGATGGACACCTGTTGGGAGTCGACGTGACCGTCGCTGTCGTCGGCCAGCTGCTGCACGGCTGCTGCCAAGGTACGAAGATCGTTGCCCAAGGCACGATGCAGGGAGTCGATGGCCGCACGATCCATTCTGAGTCTCGCACCACGTGCCTCATGGGCGATGAAATCGGGAATCTTCCACGGCTTCACCTGATCGGCCTTGACGGTCGTCACCTTGGCCTTGCGCAGTTTGTTGAGCAGACCTCTGCCCTTGTTGCCGCCGGGATGATCCATGATGAGGCACAGGTCATCGGACGGTTGCGCAGCCACGGATGCGACGAGATCGAAAAGGTCCTTGTCCACCTCGCTCAAGGCGTGGACGACGACGATCGTCGTCTGTGCGAACAACGATCCGCCAGTGGCCTCGGTGAAGGACCCGACGTCCATCCCAGCACCGTCGAGTTCGATGAGCTCGGCATCGGGGGCCTGTCGGCGGGCGTCGCGGACCCTGGTGTTGACTGCCCGTTCCCGCAACAGCTGTTCTGGGCCAACAACCAGCAACGACGTCCCAAAGACCGATCCACTCACGTGTTCATCATCTCATCTGGCGAGCAGTTCAGTGCGTGCGCAGCCAGGAGGATCGGCGCTGCAGCAGCTCGACGGGGGCAGATTCGTTGCGCGGGCCGGGAATTTCCCGATACAGCTGGGCCCAGGCAGCCTGCGGGGTGAGGCTGTGGGATCGTCCGAACTCCAGCAGTTGGCTGGCGATCATACGGCGGAGTTCCTTGGGATCGTCGATCTCGTCGAAGGCCGAGCCGCCAAGTCGCTGCACCTCGATGAGTTCCTCCCGACGGGTCTGACGCTCCTGGGCCTCGTGGACTGCCCGGGCCGCACGTCGCTGCTGGGCAACCTTCTTGGCCTGTTCGGCGCGGGTCTTCTCGTCTCGAGCCAACAGGGCGCGTTCCTGGGCCGGAGTGAGCAGGCCGTCCAGGGAGAACAACCCATCGTCACCCGAGTCCCCCGTCGTGGGGGCATAGGTGTCGATGACCTCTCCGAGGATTGCGTCCGAGGCCACTGCGCGCCATCCTCGGGACTCGCCGTCGGGCTCGGTACGCGTACGGTTGGCCTCCTCCAGCTCATCGCCTTCCTGGGGCGGTCCTATGACGTGGTCACGCTGCTCCTCCATCTGGGAGGCCAGGGCGGTGAGCCTGCTCACCGCGGGCAGGAACACGGTCGCGCGTTCCCGGCGATTGCGGGCACGCACCACTCGCCCCACCATCTGGGCGAAGAACAGTGGGGTGGACGCCGTCGTGGAGTAGATGAGCACGGCGGCATCGGGAACATCGACGCCCTCGGTGATGAGACGCACACAAACGGCACATATCGCATCGGGGTTGTCGCGGTACTCGGCGAGCTTGCGCGAGGAGGAGGCGTCCTCGCTGAGGATCACCGACGCAGTATTGCCGGTGACGTGCTTCCACACCTCGGCGTATTCCTTGGCGACCTTCTGGTTGGAGGCTGGGATGAGTACCTTGGCGTGTGGGATCCGGTTGGACTCACGCAGGTGGTTGACCCGTGCCCAGGCCGATGCCATGACGTGGGCGATCCACTCACCGTCGGGGTCCAGGGCGGTACGCCACGCCATGTCCTCATTGGTTCTGGTGAGCTCGGAATCACCCAGGATTGCCGTGTGCTCCTCACCCTCGGTGTCGGTCCAGGTGGATCGCCCGGAATAGGTGGCGAAGGTCACCGGTCGCACCACCCCGTCACGCAGGGCCTGCTCGTAACCGTAGGAGTAGTCGGAGACCGATTCGTAGACGCCGTCTCCCACCTCCTCGTAGCGCACATGGGCGATGTGCGCCTCATCGGAACGAAACGGTGTTCCGGTGACCCCGAGGCGGCGGCGAGCTCCGGTGAAGGCATCGAGGACGGCCGAGCCCCAGCTCATGACATCGCCGGCATGGTGGATCTCGTCGAAGATCACAAGGGTGCGTTGGGAGGTGGCTCGGCCAGCGTGCAGACCTGGATTCTGAGCCACCTGGGCATAGGTGACGACGCAGCCGTGTGCGTCGGAGGGCAACCGCTCGGAATTGGGGGTGTCCCGCAGGTCGAACCCGAGCGCACGCGCCGCCAGGATCCACTGGGAGCGCAGATGGTCGGTCGGGCACACGACGATGACGCGATTTATGACGTGGTCCTGCCACAGATGGGCGGCCACCGCCAAGGTGAACGTCGTCTTTCCCGCACCAGGGGTGGCACACACCAACCAGTCGGACGGGTTGGCTGCGATGTACTCATCCAGTGCCTCGCGCTGCCAGGTCCGTAGCCTGATGGGCATTCTGGGACCCTTGGTCGAAAAACGTGACGCCACCTGCTCCCCCTTCATCGGCACAACTCGCCACCCACGGGCACCCACTGACCAAGTCCATCCACCGGCCCTCGATCATTTGGACACGAATCTTCCTGAGTGGCCGCCACCCGGACCACATTCGATCTGGTTTCCCGTGGGAAGAATGCGGCGAGAATCACCGGCCGTCCACAGTAGCAGGCCCGGTCGGCAGAACGTCGGGCAGAACGTCGCCACGCTGAAACCCGCCGCTCTCATCCCATCGCACCATGTGTGCCGCGTGTCGCCAGGGAATCACCACTGCTGTGTATCGCGATCGACCCGTCCCGATCGGTGCGCATGGTCTGCATGCCCAATTCGCGGGCAAGGTTGAGGGCTTTCGCGGAGGGATGACCGTAGGAGTTGTCGAGCCCTGCCGATGCCACGGCAAGACGGGCGCCAGTCGCGGTCCAGAACCGACGGTCCTGTCGTGCCGAACCATGATGTGGCATGACGAGCACGTCGCAACCCAGATCAGGGTGTCGTCGCATCGCCGCCTGTTGACCGCCTGGTTCGATGTCGCCGGTCACCAACGCTCGCAGCCCACCACTGCTGGCACGGACCAGCACCGAGGAGTCGTTCTCCTTGCTGGACTCACCCGAGCCAGCCTCCTCCGCCTCGATGAGCGGGGAATCGAGAACCTCGACCGTGGCCTCCCCCACCGTGCGGATCTCTCCGGGGGCCGCACGGCTCACCTCGATACCGTGCTCGGACATGCGGTGCTGCAGCTCCTTCGCGGTGGTGACCGGCGAGTCGAGATCGGAGACGATGGCCTGGTCGACGCCGAACCCGGTGAGGACGGCATCAATGCCCCCGACGTGATCTGCGTGGTAGTGGCTCAGGACGACCAGCGGAATCTGGTTGACGTGCAGGTCCGCGACGCAGTCGTGCAGGGGCTGGGATTCGGGCCCCGCGTCGATGAGCACGGCAGCACCGTGGCCAGCGTTGACGAGGGTGGCGCTGCCCTGACCCACGTCGCACACGACGACCTGCCACTCGCCGGGCCATCCTGGCACCGGAGGCCGGATGATCGACGCCAGGACGACTCCGATGAGGGCGAGGATCGTGGCCCACCATCGTCGAAGCACCCACGGAGTGATCCAGGCGAGCCCCAGACAGATGCCGGCCAGGACGCCGAGCGCCAGCGGGGTGACCGGCCACTGCAGCTGCCCGGCTGGAGCAGTGGCCCCCACATGGGCGATCCACAGCACCGGCTGGACGCACCACCCGGCCAACCATCCTGCGGGGACCCCCAGCGGGACCCACAGGCTGGCGGCGATGGCAGCGCTCATCCCCAAGATCGTTGCCGGCCCCACGAATGGAGCCGCAGCGAGGTTGGCGAGCAGCCCGGTGACACTGACACTGTGTGACAGGGAGGTGACGAGGGGCTGGGTCGCAAGTTGTGCCGCCCAGGGGACGACCAGTGCCATGGCGACAGGTTGCGTGGCCCACTGCATGACCTTGACCCATCGAGTGGACCACCACAGGATCCCTGCCGTTGCCGCCACCGACAGCCAGAATCCGATGGAGCGCACCAGCCAAGGATCTGCGAAGGCAAGAATCGTCATGGCAACGGCGAGGGATCGTATCCCCGCTGAGCGATCGAACGACACCTCTGCGGCGCTGAGAGCGACGATTCCCATCGCTGCAGCCCTCATCACCGATGGCTCGGATCGGCAGATGAGGACGAAGAGCACCACCCCGAGCACGGACATGACCCGCAGCCATCCTCGCCGCAGTCCCAACCAGGATCCCGACCACCACAGCAGTGTCATGGTCGAGGCCAGATTTGCCCCCGAGACCGCCATGAGATGGGTCAGTGCCGTTGCCCTGAACTCCTCAGACATCTGGGAGTCCACGGCAGCCGTGTCGCCCACCACCAGGGAGGGGACGAGGGCGCGCTGCCGTTGTGGGCTGAATCGGCAGGCCTGCACCAGGGCATCTCGTATGTGATTGACCCGGGCGTCGAGCCAGTTGGCCTGCGTGAGTACGGTCAGGTTCTTGACGGCGATACGTCCCGCCTGCGAATCGGTCGGTCTCACCGGTGCCAGCCGACCGGTGACCTCGACATGTTGGCCCACCGCGGTGTGGCACAGCAGATCGGTGTCGTTGCCGCTCAGGGTGATGGCTGCCCGCTGGGAGACAGTGTGTCCGCGGGTCGTGACCTGTACCGTGCGAGCGGGGAGGAAGGCCAGTTGCGGCCGGGGACCCTTCGCTGCCACGACTCTGCAGTCCCCCGTGATGACGACCCGAGCAGTGGTCATGGCTCGCTGTTCGGACACGGCTCCGACCCCCGTGTGGTGCAGCGCCTCCTGCCGCGCACCAGCAGTGACGGCAACGGTGAGGGTGACGAGCGCCACGATCGTCACCGCAACGTGCCCACGCAGGAGGGCCAGCAGCCCCAGGCACAGGCTGATCGCTGCCAGAAAAACCCACCACGTACGGTGCCCTGCGGTGGCGATGGCAGCGGCAATGACGGCTCCAGCTGCCACCGGAACCATTCGCAGGTCAGGGCTGGACACGGACCCTGTCCTTGAGTTTGGCGAACTTCTTGGGCCCGATCCCGTCGATCTCCTGCAGTTCGTCGACGCTGGTGAAGCGTCCATGCTCCTGGCGCCAGGTGAAGATGCGCTCAGCCATGACCGGACCCACCCCGTCGATGGTCTGCAGCTGCTCCACGGTGGCCGTGTTGAGGTCCACCAGGTCACCGGAGGCCGGACCGCCCTGAGTTGCCGCACCATTGCCACCTGGCACGGCTGCCGCTCCAGACAGTGTGCCGCCACCCGGTGCCGGTTGCCCTGGAGATCCGCCGCCACCCTGGACGCCTGAGGGGACGATGACCTTGCCATTCCCAGAGGCGGGGATGAGGATCTGGCATCCGTCGCACACCGGCTGTGCCATGTTGAGTGACCCCGGATGGGCTCCGGACGCCATCCCCCCAGCCGCGTCGATGGCATCGATGATGCGGCCGTTGACGGGGATCTCGTGTACTCCCGGATCGTTGACCCTGCCGATGACGTGCACCCGAATGCTCGACGGCGTGGCAGGTGCCATCGTATTGGGATCTGGCGTCGAGTTCACCGGGGACGCGGAGCCCTGTGGGCTCCCCGAGGCGGCGAGCACCGGCTGGGTGGCGGCAATCTCGGTCGGTCGGGAGCGCATGAGCTGCACGGCGACGACCACCAGGATCAGAACGAGCACCACGCCGATGGCCGACAGATGGGCGCGTGTCACCCGACGATGAGGAGCGGGGTCCTCGCCGTCTCGATCGACTTGCCCGGCGTCCTCCTCGTCATGTCGGGAGGGAAGCTCGGCCAACAGGTTGTCCAACCGGTCTCGAAATGCATCGTTCACATGAGGATTGTCGGTGCCTCAGCCGTCGATCCGGCACGTCACGGCACATCTGTGGATGACGAATTGGTGCCTGCGGAAACTGTCCACAGGCACCAATGGGTTCGGGTCCATGCGTCAGCACATCATCATGGTTGACGCACGGTGCGAATCATTTGACGACCAGTGACATCATCCTCGGCAGTCGGGCGATGACCTTGACGATGCTCTTGTCGGCAACGAACCGTTTGACATTGGCATCCGCCAGCGCGAGCTGCCTGGCCTGGTCCTCGTCAACATCCGGGCTCACCTGGATCTTGCCACGCACCTTGCCGTTGACCTGAACGACCATCGTCACCTCGTCGGCGACGAGCAGAGCAGGATCGGCAGTCGGCCACGAGGAACTCGCCACCGAGGGCTGGTGACCGAGCAGTTCCCACATGTCCTCGGCCACGTAGGGGGCGAACAGGCTCATGGCCTGGGCCGCGAAGGTCACGGCCTCGCGTACTGCAGGATCATCGGCACCGCAGCCGGTGTCGATGGCCTTGCGCACGGCGTTGATGAGCTCCATGCAGCGCGCCACGATGACGTTGAACCGCTGTCCCTCGACCAGGGTGGTGATCTCGGAGATCATCTTGTGGGTGATCTTGCGCAACGCCACGTCGCCGGTGGTGACGTCGACCCCCGGATCGGAGGTGACGTCGTCGGCAACCCGCCACGCACGCTGCAGGAACTTCAGGCTGGCCCCCGGCGAGACGTCTGCCCAGTCGATGTCCTCCTCGGGTGGACCGGCGAAGATGACCGTGGTGCGCACGGCGTCAACACCGAACTCGTCGATCTGTTTGCCCAGGTCCACCCCGTTGCCCAGGGACTTCGACATGGCCTTGCCCTCATTGACGACCTGCCCCTGGTTCATGAGTTTGGTGAACGGCTCGTCGAAGTCGACCAGTCCGAGGTCGTGCAGGACCTTGGTGAAGAACCGGGAGTACAGCAGGTGCATCGTGGCGTGCTCGACACCGCCGACGTACTGTGACACCGGCATCCACCGACGCACTGCCTCACCATCGAATGCTCCTTGGGAGTACTGCGGGTTGCAGTAGCGCAGGAAGTACCACGAGGAGTCCACGAAGGTGTCCATGGTGTCGGTGTCACGCTCGGCCGGGCCGCCACACCTGGGACAGTTCACCTCACGCCACTGCCGAGCCTCGACACCTGCCAACGGCGAGGTGCCCTTGGGAGCCAGATCGGCACCGCGCAGATCGGGCAGCTTCACCGGCAACTGCTCATCGGGAACGGGGACGTCACCGCAGGCCTGGCAGTGGATGATGGGGATCGGGCAGCCCCAGAAACGCTGCCGGCTGAGCAGCCAGTCACGCAACCGGTAGGTGACGGTCGGCTCACCAATCCTGCGATCGGTGAGGAACTCACACACCTTCGCGATGGCCTCGGCCTTGTTCTCCAGACCGTCGAGCACGCCAGAATTCTGGTAGGCACCATCACCCGTGGTCGCCACCCCGGACTCGCGTGGATCTGCCTGCCCGGTGTCGATGACCGGGATCACCCCGATGCCATAGCGTCGTGCGAAGTCGAGGTCTCGCTGGTCGTGCGCGGGCACGGCCATGACGGCACCAGTACCGTAGTCGGAGAGCACATAGTCGCCGGCCCACACCGGGATCTTCGCACCATTGACCGGGTTGGTGGCCGACACGCCCAGGTAGACGCCGGTCTTCTCGTGCTCGGTGGACTGACGCTCGATCTCGGTCTGCTTCTTCACCTGCTCGAGGTACTCCTCGAAGGCTGGACGTTGCTCGTCGGAGACGATCTCGTCAGCCAGTTGGGCGTCGGGGGCGACGACCATGAACGTGGCGCCGAACAGGGTGTCCGGGCGAGTGGTGAACACACGGACCGGCTCGTCGCGCCCATCGATGCGGAAGTCGACGTAGGCACCCTCGGATCGTCCGATCCAGTTGCGCTGCATGGTGAGGACGCGATCGGGCCAGTTGCCCTCGAGCCGGTCCATGTCGTCGAGCAGACGCTGGGCGTAGTCGGTGATCCTGAAGTACCACTGATTGAGCTGACGCTTGGTGACGACGGCGCCACAACGGTCGCAGCGGCCGTCCTTGACCTGCTCGTTGGCCAGCACGGTCTGGTCGTTGGGGCACCAGTTGGCCCACGAATCCTTGCGGTAGGCCAGCCCCTTCCTGAAGAACTGCAGGAAGAGCCACTGGGTCCAGCGGTAGTACTCCTCGTCGGAGGTGTGCAGTCGCTTGCTCCAGTCGAAGGAGATGCCGTAGCGGCGGAATGAGGCCGCCTGGGTGTCGATGTTGTGGTAGGTCCACTGCGCAGGATGGCTGTCATGCTTGATGGCGGCATTCTCAGCGGGCAGCCCGAAGGAGTCCCAACCCACCGGGTGTAGCACGTCATAGCCCTTGAGACGCCAGTACCGTGCCGTGACGTCGCCAATGGCGAAGGCCTCGGCGTGTCCCATGTGCAGATCACCGGAGGGGTAGGCGAACATGTCCAGCAGGTAGCGGCGTTCCCGGGACCCGTCGTCCACGACCTTGAACGTGTCGTGCTCCTGCCAGTAGGTGGACCACTTCTGCTGAGACGCAACGGCGTCGTATCCCCGAGCCGCGGCCTGTCCAGAATCGCTCACAATCAATACCTCCAGGTCACTGCGTGCCCTCCGGCACACACATGGCCACGACTCTACCGAAAAGGCAGGCACCCGGTGACCTGCGTCTACACAGGTGGGCAGTATCCGCCCCGGAAGCACGGGACAGGCCTCACGATCCTCGCCCCACCCTGCTCGATTGGGCATCCACACCCTTCCGGCAGTCGTCGCGACCACTCAGGCGCACGGGCGCGGTGCGGCAACGCTGAGTGATTCGTCCGTTCCCTCGCCGAGCGCCATCACGGCGGGATCCCGTGGCATGACATCCCATGTGTGGGGAGCGAGCAACGCTCGATACGACATCTCCAATGCTGCGATGAGGGACGTACCTGCAGGTTGGCTGGATGGGTCCGCACGGTGAATGAGACGGGCCCGTTCCAAGCTCACCGACTCCAACGCTCCGTCGCCACACAGCCAACAGGCCTGGCCGTGCAGTGCCAGCACGGCCAGGGCATGATCGTCCGGGCAGTGCGTGAGAACCTGGGACCACAGCTCAGCGTGTTTGCGGGCACCGTCTCGCGGGGTTGTCTCCCACAGGTGCCGAGCCACCTCGTCGTTCTCCAGACAGATGACCAGCTGCCAAGCCTGCTCGGCGGACGGTGCAGCACCAGTCGCCACCACACCATCACGCACCTTCTGTGCCAGAGCCGTCTGCTCATCACTGCTGAGATGCGCCACCTGCTGCTGGACTGCCAACCGCACCGGGTGCTCGATGCGAAGCTGGCTGGGGTGGGCCGGGCCCACGGCTTCGGCGAGGCTGGACCTGTTCGGCAGCACGGCAAGTCCGCGATAGACCGCTTCAGCATGAACTCTGCTGCCATTCGCCACCCGGTGGCCAGGACAGTCGTCGGCACAGGAGATTCCCTGCCACATCACCTGGTCGGTGACCACAGCCTCCAGTACCCGGCTACGTGTGAGCAGGGGAAGGCCGTTGCGCAGGATGGTCAGGCCCTGATGCACGTCCTGGCTGAATACCACCATGAGCATGTCACAGGATGGGTACGCCGTCTCTATTGCGCCGGGGCCGGCAAGGAAACCAGCACGTGTCGACAGGGGCAGGAGATCCATGCGAGCCACCAATCCTTCGGCGGAGCAGCCGGGCGGACCGACGATGAGGGTCACCAGGCTTTCCTCGGGTTGGAACCCCAACAGATGAGGAAGAAGGTGGATCGCGTCGTCGATGGAAGTGATACGTAACGGTTCCTGGGAAGATCTCATACCCATGTTGTCGTGGTGACTCGCCGAATCCGGCACATCACGAACGCAGCTGTGGACAACGCACCTGCGAGTCGCGCATCCCCTGTGGATGAACGTCACGAGGCATCACCACGCAGAACACTCTGCTGGAAGGTCCTGCAGGATGCAGCAGACAGCACCGGACATCGTCGCGCGGCGCGCACTGCATGGTGCGAACGCGGGGCACGTACTCTTGAACTCATGAGCCAGCCGAACATCAGTCAGTACCGGCCTCCCAGACGACGCGCCGGATGGCTCATAGCCGTCCTGGTCGCTGCCTTGGTCGTGGGGCTCGGCGTCACGGCGTGGAAGGTGACGAACGAACCTCAGCTGGCTGCACCGTCGGCCACTCCTTCCGACGGCGTCGATGATCCCAGCACGCCGAGTCCGCACAGCACCGTGGCCCCCTCGATGCCTGGGCACATCCCAACCGGGTCACCGAGCCCGACACAGTCGACGCCATTCGTTGCACACAACGGGGAGGTCAAGGGCACGTGGCGGATCGACTCGACCGAATGGCACCAGGACGAGGTGGTGCTCACCGTCTCCATCACCGTGTCACAGGGGACCCTGGACGACTACAGCTTCTTCATGATGACCGACGACACCGCCACCGTGAACCGTCCGGAGACCTCGAGCGATCCCCGGGACATCTCGACGGGGACCGTCGAGCAGGGCCGCACCGTCACTGGGACGCTCACCATCGCGACGCAACGGAAGAACTCCATGATCGTTCTGGCACAGAACGGCGGCGCGACGGCCATCTCGGCCCTTGAGGTCGTGGGCTGAGAACCTCACCTGCCCCGGCAACCACGCATGAAGCTCGCCTGACCCCACCAGCACACGTCAGATCTGACCGGCCATCACCCGAGTCTTCCTCAAATGACCTCGATCCTGGGGTACTCCGGTCGCCACATCGTCTGGAATATCGTGTCCACCGGGTTGTCGAGGTCCTTCTGGGCAAGACCTTCCTGACTGGCCTGCTGGGCCACGGCCATACCAACCCGTGCCGAGATCGGACGCAGCTGGTCGATGTCGGGCAGCAGTGACTCCCCGAGCTTTCGGGGCCGTCCCACCTTGGCCAGGGCCTTCGCAGCAGCAGAGATCATCGAGTCGGAGACGAGCTTGGCATTCGAGGCGATGACGCCGAGCCCTACTCCCGGGAAGATGAGTGCATTGTTCGCCTGAGCAATGTGATACGTGGTGCCGCGGTACTGAACCGGATCGAACGGTGAGCCGGTTGCGATGAGGGCAGAACCGCCAGTCCACTCGATGAGGTCGGAGGGAATCGCCTCGGCACGTGAGATCGGATTCGACAGCGGCATGATGATCGGACGATCACAGTGCCGAGCCATGTCCTTGACGATCTTTTCGTCGAAGGCACCCTGTTGAGCTGAGGTACCAATGAGAATGGTCGGTTTGACGTTGCGGACGACGTCACTGAGTTCATACTTTCCGGGGGTTTCCGTGTGCCATCCGGACAACTCCGAGGCCGACCGGGCAAAGGGCTCCTGGAAATCGCGCATCGGGATTCCTTCCCGCAGCAGTCCGCGTGAACCGAGGGCCCAGAAATGACTGCGTGCCTCGCTCTCACTCATGCCTTCTTCCATCATGAGTTTGATACCGAGTTCGGCTATTCCCACGCCGGCCGTGCCGGCACCGTGGACGACGATCCGATGATCGGAAAGCTTGATCCCCGACACCTTCACGGCACTGACCAGGGCCGCCAGCACCACAGCAGCCGTGCCTTGGATGTCGTCATTGAATGTGCAGTAGTCATCACGGTATCGATCCAGGATTCGGGTGGCATTTGCCGCTCCGAAATCCTCCCAGTGAATCATGGCATTCGGATACCGATCATGGGCTGTGGTGAGGAATTTGTCGATGAACTGGTCATACTTCTCGCCACGGACCCGGCCATGACGGACTCCGAGGTATCCATCGTCATTGAGCAATTCCATGTTGTCGGTTCCCACGTCCAGCACGACGGGCAGAACACGATGCGGATGGATTCCGGCAGCTGCCGTGTACACCGCAAGTTTTCCAATGGTGATGGCAACCCCACCGACACCTTGATCACCGATTCCAAGGATTCCCTCGGAATCAGTGACGACGATGAGGTCGACCTCGTCGGAATCATGCCCCATGGCAGCCAAGGATTCCTCGATGCCATCAGGATCGTCGATGGACAGGAAGATGCCGCGTGGCCGGTGGTACCAGTAACTGTACTGCTCGATCGCCTGGCCGATGGTCGGCGTGTAGACGATGGGGAGCATCTCCTCGATGTGCTCGCCCAACAGCCGGAAGTACAACACCTCGTTGCGATCATGCATGGCGGTGAGGAACAGGTACTTGCTCAACGCATCCGGCTGAGCACGGTACTGGGAGTAGACGCGTCTGAGTTGGTCCTCGATGTCAACAACCTGTGAGGGAAGCAGACCGGTGAGATCCAGTGCCTCCCGTTCTGCAGTGGTGAAGGCTGTTCCGCGGTTGATCAATGCATTGCCGAGTACATCAGTCCCGCGGGCAGCAATGCGAAGCACTTCCCCGTCGGGATTTTCGACGAACTCAAAAGAACTTGTCATGGCTCATACGCTAGTGCTCCACGTCTTCGTCGGGGCACCGCAACTACTCACGGGGGCAGCACATAGACATACGTGCACACCTTCGAACGATTGTGCACCGTGACCGGCATTCCCCAGCACTGACCTGGATGTGCCGGCCACGGTGAAAACTGTCTGGTCCTGCTCAGATCTCTGAGCAGCCCGGCAGATCAGATGTCCAGGCTCGACAGGCTGTCCTTGAGACGCTCGGCGGAAGCGTGCAACTTGGTGATCTCACCATCGCTCATCGGTACCGGGACGACTCCTTCGATACCTTCGCGCGAGACGATGCACGGCATGGACAGGGCGACGTTCTTGACGCCGTGGACGTCGTCGATCACGCTGGACAGCGGGAGGATCGAGCGGTTCGCTCCCAGCAGGGCCTCGGCAAGTCGAGCACCAGTCAGGCCGATGGCGTAGTTGGTTGCTCCCTTGCCCTCGATGATCTTGTATGCGGCGAAGGCTGCCTCGTGGGCAAGGTCGTCGAGCACCTCGTCGGTGAAGACGGACTCGCCGTCCACCTTCCATTCGTGGATCGGCACGCCGGAGATCTGCGCGATGGACCACAGCGGGAACTCCGAGTCGCCGTGCTCACCGACGATGGTGGCGTGCACGTGACGCTGTGCCACATTGGCCCACTGACGGATGAGCCAGCGCAGCCGAGAGGTGTCGAGCATGGTTCCGGTCGAGAACACTCGGCTGGAAGGCAGTCCAGAGATGTCCTGAGCGACGACGGTGAGGACATCGCACGGGTTGGTGACCAGGACGAACAGCGCATTGGGCGACTGTTCGAGCAGCTGGGGCATGAGGGACTTGAGGATTCCGGCGTTGACACCGGCTAGATCGAGCCTGGTCTGACCGGGCTTCTGCTTGGCGCCAGCAGTGATGAAGACAATGTCAGAGTTGACGGTGTCCTTGATGTCGGCACCACCCATGACCGATGCCGGGGTGAACTGGGTGCCGTGAGCCAGGTCGGCGACCTCAGCCTCCACCTTGTCCTTGTTGATGTCGTAGAGACAGACGATGTCGGCCGAACCGCGAATGAGACAGGCATAGGCCAGCGAGCTGCCGACACTTCCAGCACCGATAACCGAGATCTTGCGACGATTGACTGCTTTCAAGGTCATGTCTCAATTCTATTCGAAAAAATCGTCAGAACCAGATGAGTGTTCCTCCAGTAGAACGTCCAAATATTTGGTGAATTGTGACCCATGTCACTCCGGTAGGGTGACAAGGACATGCCGTGGAACACCCCCCTGCCGAGTGCCCCAGGAGTGTGGACGCATCGATCCGCCACGATCTCGCGGGACACCTGACCTGGGCAGCGGCGGCGAGGACGAAAACGGCGGGTGTAGCACCGAGGACGAGCCTCAGGGGAGGCCCACACTGCCGCTGTCTCAGCTCCGACCGGTGGCGACCGTCCACGCTGCGAGAAGGTCGGCGGCGGCCTGACGCGGATCAGGTTGGCCGCAGATGGCCGAGACGACGCTCATACCGTCGCAGTGGATACGGGCCAGATCGGCGGCGTCGTCGGCCTTGACGCCACCGATGGCACACACCGGCCACGGACTGACCTTGATGACCTCGGCAAGACGCCTCAGCCCCAAGTCGTCGGCCTCGGGCTTCGTCCCCGTGGCATGCAGTGCCCCCACGCCCAGATAGTCGACGATGTCCTCACCAGCAGCGATGGCTGCCCTGACATGTTCGGGGCTCTGGGCCGACAGTCCGAGCAGGCGGTCGGGGCCGATGATGCGCCGCGCCGTGGCAACGTCGGTGTCGGACTGGCCGACGTGGGCACCGGCTGCCCCGATGGTCTCGACGAGGTGCACCCGGTCATCGATCAGCAGTGGGACTCCTGCGCCGGCGAGCACGTCCACCAGACGCCGCCCCAGGACGACGAAGTCGTCATCACCGAGGTGGTGGTCCCGCAGTTGGACCAGGGTCGCTCCCCCATCCACGGCCTGCCGTACCGTCTCGACGACGCCGTCCGCGCCACCACACTGATCGGTGTCGGTGACCAGGTACACCGACAGGTCGAAGTCAGGCCTGGACACAGCGGATTCCTCCCTGCTCGGCAACCTCGTCGGGAGTGACGAGGTACAGCTCGTCGATGAGGGCGATGGCGAAGGAGCCGGGGGCGACGGTGCGCCGGGCAGCACGCTCGGCAGCCACGCACATCATCGCCGTGGCGGCCGTGGCGGCGACGAGACGATCGGACTCGGCAGCGGCGAAGGCCGCCATGAGGGCTCCCAAGGAGCAGCCGACACCGGTGACCAGGGTCATCCACTCATGACCCGCCGTGACGGTGGCCACCCGGGCACCGTCAGTGATGCGATCGACCGGCCCGGAGACGGCAACGACGCACTCGTTGGCTCGGGCGAGCTCTCGGGCAGCTGGCAGGGCGGCTTCGGTGGTGTCGACGGCGTCGGTGCCCCGCCCACCCTCACCCGTGCCGTGGAGGGCCAGGATCTCGGAGGCGTTGCCACGAATGATGGCGGGATGACTTGCGGCCAGGCAGTCGCGCACGATCTGGCCACGCCACGGCAGCGTGCACGCCACTGGGTCGAGCACCCATTTTCCGGCAGCTGTGCCGGCAGCCTGTTTCATGGCCTCGGCGGTCTCGGGGTAGGGGGTGCCAGAGTTCACCAGGACTCCCTCAGCCATCTGGGCGAAGATCCCGGATTCCTGGGCGTTGTCGACCATCGCCGGTGAGGCGCCAGCAGCAAGTAGCACATTGGCAGTGAAGTTCGTCACAACGATATTGGTGAGGCACTGCGTCACCGGATTGGCTTTTCGCATGGCCGTCACCGCCTCGGCAACGCGGCTGGTGAAAATGGACTCGTCAGTCATTGGTCTCCCTTCGTCGGCATGACCCGGACAGGTTCAGCGGTCGACAACCAGATCTCATCCAGATGCCCTCTCAGCCCCGACGGGCTCCCGCGCTGGGTACAGCCTAACGCTGGGACGGCAGGACGGCAGCAGCCGTCGGGATCATCACTGGCCCACCCATCCCTCGTCTGGGCTGTGGGCTTCGTCAGGGCTGTGGGCCAGGAGCGACACCGCATAGTGCAGCCCACATGCCGTTGTCCCAGGGAAAACACCTCTGAGCAGGCGGCGCTGGTCGGTGGACAACCACTCAGTTCCCAACCCGGCGCGCCACCTGCGGGTAATCGGTGACGACGGCTTCGGCGTCCACTCCGACGACGACGTCTGCCCCGGCGTCGACCCCGTGGGCCACGCAGTGGGCATCGACGCTGGCGTAGTGCTGCTCCGACGCGGTGACGTGCAGGGAGGGGAGTTCCACCCGCGCCACGATCAGGTTCGTGGACGGCACTGCACCCTCGAGCAGACCCAGCCGTCGGATCGGCATGGTGCAGGTGAGGGGGCACTGTTCAAGATCGCAGTCGAGTGCCGCCGAGAGGTCGGTGTCCGGCGCGATTCCCGGCGAGGCGAGGCCGGATGGTTGCGTGCCGGAGGTGGTGGCCTTGTCGCGCCACTGACCGTTCCTCCGGCGAACGAGGCGCAGCGTCCTGCCCCACCCGTTGCCTGCCACCTCGATGGTGATCTCGCGGGTGATCCAGTGTGAGTCCGTGATCAGTTCCCATCGGGCGGCGTAGTGCGGACATTCCTGCACACCGGTGGCATCCAGATGGTTGCGGTGAAAGGCCACGGTTGCGGTGTTGACGAGATCGGGCTCGTCCCAACCACGCCATGCGTACGTCCGCTTCCTCGCCCACATGAGCATCACCCCACCCATCACCACACAGTTTCGCCAAAGAGGATCGGTCCCAGAATACGGATGCCGGGGCAGGAAATCGTGGCAACGAGAAATACGGGGACAAAAAATGGACTGCTCACAATTGAGCAGTCCATTCATGATGTGGAGCATAGGGGATTCGAACCCCTGACCTCTTCCATGCCATGGAAGCGCGCTACCAACTGCGCCAATGCCCCAAACCTGGGAATCATTCCTGACCCAAGTTCTTCCCGGCTCGCCGGGCGACTCGTAAAACTTTAGCGGACATGGATTCAAAATGCAAAATCGGCCACTCAGGGGCGTGTGCAGCCTCAACTCACCGTCGCGTTGTACGCCATGAGCCGCCACGGTGACGTGAATCCCCTGCGTTGCCGTTCCTCAGCGTCCAGATGATCCAAGACGATCCAGCCGCAGTTGGCCAGTCCACCGAACTGACGCGATGCGGCATAGTCACCACCCATGAGATAGGCCGCAGCCGTACGCAACGCGAACCCGTGCGAGACGAGCACCACAGTCTGCCCGGCATGCTCACCCACGGCGTCCGCACACACGGCGATGATGCGCTCGGCGACCTCGCCGGCACTTTCCCCGCCTGGCCGCACGTAGTCGTCGCGAGCCGTCATGCCAGCGGCGTACGTGGGATCGTTCCGACGCAGCTGGCTGGCCTTTTCACCTGACCATACACCAACGTCGATCTCCACCAGTCGCCCGTCCTCACGCACCGACACCCCGGCTGCCGAGGCGATGGCCTCAGCCGTGTGTCGAGCCCGCTGCAGCGGTGAGGAGAGGACGGCAGCAGGCTCCATGGCGGCAATGACCGGCGCGGTGGCGGCAACCTGCCGTCGACCCACCTCGTCCAGGTCGATGTCGAGACGGCCCTGCAGCCGTCCCTGAACGTTGTAGGACGTGCGTCCATGCCGAACGAGGACGAGCCGTGTCCGCCCACTCACTGGCCAGCAATCCGCTCGTCGGACGATTCGCCAGTAACCTCACCGAAGACGTTGTCAGTCGGCTTGCCCTCGGCGGTGAGCCCCTCGACGGCAGAATCCTGGAACTCCGCAGCGTCGATTCCCTGGGTCCCGGACTCGGCGGCACCGGCGCCCCCATGTTCGGGAAGTTGGAGGTCGATGTGCGGGCAGTCCTTCCACAGCCGCTGCAGGGAGTACTGCTCACGCTCGTCCACCTGCTGGATGTGCACCATGACGTCACGGAAGTCCAGCAGGATCCACCGCTTCTCGGCCTCGCCCTCCGAGCGTGTCGGCCGGAGACCCTCGGCGGCGAGTCGGGCCTGGATCTCGTCATTGATCGCATCTGCCTGCGGTTCGTTGGCTGCCGTGACGAGCAGGAAGACGTCGGTGTAGGCAATGTGCTCCGACACGTCGAGGGCGACGATGTCTCGCCCCGCCTTGTCGAACGCGGCACGTGCGGCGTGGCGGGCGATGTCAATGGCAAGCTGTGTGGCGGTCAATGATCCTCCGTGGGGTCAGGCCTGGTAGAGGCCACGTTTGTTGATGTACTGCACGATGCCGTCGGGCACCAGGTACCAGATCGGTAGATTACTCGTGACACGTCGCCGGCAATCCGTCGAGGAGATCGCCATGGCTGGCACCTCGAGCAGGGTGACCTTGTCGGCCGGCAGATGCGAGATGTCCTCCGGCGTCAACGGCACACCGGGACGCGAGACACCGATGAAGGTGGCCAGGTCGAACAGCTCGTCGGCTCCGCGCCAGGTGAGGATCTGGCGCAGCGCGTCGGCACCGGTGATGAAGAACAGGTCGACGTCGTCTCCACGTTCCCGGCGCAGGTCACGCAATGTGTCGACGGTGTAGGTCTCCCCCTGCCGGTCGATGTCCACCCGCGAGACCGAGAACGAGGGGTTGGAGGCCGTTGCGATGACCGTCATGAGGTACCGGTCCTCACGGTGGGAGACCTTGCGGTCCTTCTTCTGCCACGGCACACCGGTGGGCACGAAGACCACCTCGTCCAGACTGAACCGCGCAGCCACCTCCGAGGCCGCCACCAGGTGCCCGTGGTGAATCGGGTCGAAAGTGCCGCCCATCACCCCCAGCCGGTAGCGTCGTCCGTTGTGTGGACGGGCCAGACCCAGTTCCGTCGACTCCATCAGATCCACGACCTCACACTGGCAATTCGCTGACATGGTGCACGATGCACGCTCCAGACGTGGGGGCCGCGTCATTGCGAGTCATGCACATGGCTCCTCAGCTTATCGAAAACACCTGCCACTGGCATCGGATCAGGATCGGATCTGGCCGGTACCGACGACACGGTAACTGGTCGTCGTCATTTCCGGTAGTCCCATGGGGCCTCGGGCATGCATCTTCTGGGTGGAGATGCCGATCTCGGCGCCGAACCCGAACTGTCCACCGTCGACGAATCTGCTGGACGCATTGACGAGGACGGCTGCCGCGTCAACCATCGCGGTGAACTCCTGGGCGGCCACCACCGAATTGGTGACGATCGTCTCGGAGTGTCCGGTGCCGTACTGCGCAATGTGCGCGATGGCCTCGTCCAGGTTGTCGACGACCTTCACAGCGAGGTCCAAGGAGAGGTACTCCGCCTCGTACTCCTCGGCGGTGGCCGGGACGATGCGGTTGTCGAGGGCGACAGCACGTGGATCGCCGTGCAGGGTGACGCCGTCGGCCACCATCTGATCGGTGAGGGCTGCGATGGCCTGCGGGGCGATGTCGGCATGGATGAGCACCGTCTCGATGGCATTGCAGACGCTGGGCCGCTGCACCTTGGCATTGCGGGCGATGCGCAGGGCCATGTCGAGATCGGCGTCGGCGTCGATGACGAGGTGACAGTTGCCCAACCCGGTCTCGATGACGGGCACCGCCGAGCCGGTGACCACCCGCTGGATGAGCCCCTTGCCACCACGCGGAATGAGCAGGTCAACCAGTCCGCGAGCCTGCATCATCTCGCCGGTGACCTCATGACCACCTTCCACGAGGCTGACGAGATCTGCGGGCATTCCCGCCCGGGTCAGCCCGGCGCGCAGGGCGGCGACGATGGCTCGGTTGGAGTCGAGCGCCGATGAGGAGCCCCGCAGCAGAGCCACGTTTCCCGACTTGAGACAGATTCCGGCAGCATCGGTGGTGACGTTCGGACGGGCCTCGTAGATGATCCCGATGACGCCGATGGGAACCCGGACCTGCTCGATGTGGACCCCCTGGGGAGTCGTCCAGCCGCGCACCACCTCACCGACCGGATCGGCGAGTCGAGCCAGGTCCTCCAATCCGCACGCCATCGCCTCGACCCGCTGCGGGGTGAGGGTGAGGCGGTCGAGCATGGCCTGGGACATTCCAGCGGTACGGCCTCGGGAGACATCGGTCTCGTTGGCGGTGAGGATAGTGGCGCTGTCGGTGCGCACCTGCTCGGCCATGGCACGCAGGGCGGCGTCCTTGGTGGCACGATCGGCGCGACGCAGCTGGGGGCAGACGGCCTTGGCCGCTTGGGCCTGGCTCACGAAAGCGGTGGTCATGACCTGATGGTAGAGCCAGATCAGTTCGAAGCGGCAATTGGTCCACCAGGAGAGCAGGTGACGCAGCAGTACGAGCCTCCATCTGCCACCATGCCGCTGCCCCCATGGCATGGGGTTGACGAGGGCCGGGGGTGAGAGACGGGTGGAGCGCAACGAACTGGCTCGGCGACGATCCGGCAACAGGGGCGGGACCCGTCGATGAGGCTGCCAGGCGATGGGTCCTGGGTCTGCCGTTCAGCTGCGACGGCGTCTGCGGGAGAGCACCATCGCGTCGCGATGCACCACCTCGCGGGAGGCGCCCGGGCCGAACTCGGTGGCCAGCCAGGAGCTCGACCGTCCTCGCATGGCTCGCACCTCCTGGCCACCGTAGGAGGCGATGCCCCGCCCAACAGGTTCGCCGTCCGGCCCGATGAGCAGCACCGGATCCCCGGGCTGGAAGTCGCCGTGCACCGTCGTCACACCGACGGCGAGCAGTGAGGCGTGCCGTTCACGCAGGGCGGTCACCGCTCCGGAGTCGATGTGGATCTCCCCCTGTGGGGACGCGGCATGCGCCAGCCAGAGCAGCCGTCTGGGGCGATGCACCAGGGACGGGGCGAAATAGGTGCCGACATCCTCACCGGCCATCGCCTCCCCGGCCAGATCGGCTCGGGTGAGCACCACCGGAATCCCCGACCCGGCTGCGGTGCCGGCAGCGTCGAGCTTGGTCGTCATGCCTCCGGTGCCCACCGCGGATCCGCCCCCGTGGGTCTGCACCTGCAGGTCAGCCGTGTCAGTGACCAGGGCGATGCGTTCGGCCCCCGGCGTCGACGGTGGCGCGGTGTAGAGGCTGTCGACGTCGGAGAGCAGGACGAGCGCCTCGGCGCGCACCAGTTCGGCGACCAGCGCTGCCAGACGGTCGTTGTCGCCGAACTGGATCTCGCTGGTGGCCACCGTGTCGTTCTCGTTGACGATGGGCACTACCCCCAGCGACAGCAGTCTGGTGAGTGTGGCCGAGGCGTTGCGGTAGCCGCGGGGCCGCACGAGGTCGTGCACGGTGAGCAGCACCTGGCCCACCTGCAGGTCGTGCTCGGCGAACCGCTGCGCATAGTGGGCCAGCAGGATTCCCTGTCCCACCGAGGCGGCCGCCTGTTTGCCGGCCAGGTCCCTGGGGCGGTGTGGCATGCCCAAGGCGGGGAATCCGGTGGCGATGGCCCCGGAGCTCACCAGGATCGGTTCCCTGCCGTCTAGACGTGCTCGTGCGACGACGTCGACCAACTCGTCCACCCTCGCCACGTCGATCCCGCCGCCGGGGGCCGTCAGTGACGACGACCCAACCTTGACGACGATGCGGTGCGCGGCGGCGATGACATTGCGTGCGGACGTGGTCATTGCTGATTCCAGTTCGGATCCTGCTCGGCGACCTCGGCGCGCCACGAGCGTCCAGTGGTGTCGCGACCGACGACGCCGAACTCCTCGCGGGCCTTGTGGTACTCCCGATCCATCTCACGGCGTCGGGTCGCCGAGGGCCGCTCCCCCTGCAGACGCTGGTCCTGGCCGCGCCGCGACAGGATCTCGGCACCGGCCTCGATCTGTGGGGCGAAGTCGAAGATCACCGCGTCCTCACCACCGATCGCCACGGCATCACCGGCCAGGGCCCCCTGGACGAGCAGTTCCTCCTCCACGCCGAGCCGGTTGAGACGGTCGGAGAGGTAACCCACGGCCTCGGGATTGTTGAAATCGGTCTGGGCAACCCAGTGAGTCGGTTTGGCACCGGTGACCCGCCACAGGAAACCGCCGTTGCCGTCACCCTGACGTTTCACCTCGAACTCCTTGGCTGGCGCGGAGGTCGCCCTGGGACGGATGACGATGCGTTCGGGTTCCGGATCGGGTTGCGCGGCACGCGCCTGCTCCACCAGCTCGGCCATGGCGTAGACGAGTGGTTTGAGCCCCGCACCAGACTTGGTGGAAATGGGGAAGACCGGGAGGCCACGAGCCTCGATGTCGGCCTTGACCATCTCGGCGAGGTCATCGCCGTCGGGTACGTCCACCTTGTTGAGAGCCACCAGACGAGGGCGATCCTCCAGACCGCCGTGCGCCGCCAGCTCACCCTCGATGACGTCGAGGTCGCTGATCGGATCACGTCCGGGTTCATAGGTGGCGCAGTCGATGACGTGGACGATGGCTCGACACCGTTCGATGTGACGCAGGAAGTCAAATCCCAGTCCCCTGCCCTGGGAGGCACCGGGGATGAGTCCGGGCACGTCGGCCACGGTGTACGTCGTCTCACCGGCCACGACGACGCCGAGGTTCGGCACCAGGGTGGTGAACGGGTAGTCGGCGATCTTAGGGCGTGCCCGCGAGATCGCCGCGATGAGGCTCGACTTGCCAGCCGAGGGGAACCCGACCAGGCCGACGTCGGCGACGACCTTGAGTTCGAACCTGATCCGGCGCTGCTCGCCCTCCTCGCCCAGCAGGGCGAAACCGGGAGCCTTGCGGGCCGCCGACGCCAGGGCAGCGTTGCCCAGCCCGCCGCGTCCCCCAGCAGCAACGGTGAGCTGTGCCCCAGCTCCCGTGAGGTCGGCGAGCGTCTCGCCAGTCTCGACATCGGAGACGACCGTGCCGTCGGGCACCATGAGCACGACGTCGGCACCGTTGGCACCGTTTTGGTCGTCACCACGACCGGGCTCACCATTGGTGGCCTTGCGGGTGGACAGCCGGTGATAGTCGACGAGGGTGGTGAGCTGTGGATCGACGCGCACGATCACCGACCCGCCGTTGCCACCGTTGCCACCGTTGGGTCCACCCAGCGGTTTGAACTTCTCCCGTTTGATCGAGGCGCAGCCGTGGCCGCCGTTGCCGGCGACGGCAAGGATCGTGGCGCGGTCGACGAAGGACGGAATGGCCATGGGACGTCTCCTGGGAAAATCGCGGGGTGAATTCAGCCTACCCGTGCGGGGCTGACCAGACGAAGGTTGCCCGCCGGGGAGGCACCGAGACCTGCAGCCCCGCCCGGGGAATGGGCTGGTACCGGACACAAAGAGGCCCGAACCGCCTTGGCGGCTCGGGCTCTCGTGATATGGAAACCGGGAGGATCAGGCCTCGACCGGATTCACACTGACGACGCGACGACCCCGGCGGGAGCCGAACTCGACAGCGCCTTCACGCAGTGCGAAGAGAGTGTCGTCGCCACCACGACCGACACCATCTCCGGGATGGAAGTGGGTACCGCGCTGACGCACGATGATCTCACCAGCATTGACGATCTGGCCGCCGTAACGCTTGACGCCGAGACGCTGAGCGTTCGAGTCACGACCGTTGCGCGAGGAGGACGCGCCCTTCTTGTGTGCCATGTCTGTCTACCTTCAGCCTTCGATTCCGGTGACCTTGACCTGGGTGTACTTCTGGCGATGCCCCTGACGTCGCAGGTAACCGGTCTTGTTCTTGTACTTGAGGATGCGGACCTTGGGGCCCTTGGTCTCGCCGAGCACCTCGGCGGTGACCTTGGCCTTGCCCAAGCCATCCTTGTCCGAGGTGACAGACTCGCCGTCCACCAGCAGAAGCGGGGTCAGCTCAATGCTGCTACCCACCTCGTCGGCGACCTTGTCGATCTCGACGATGTCACCCACTGCCACCTTGTGCTGGCGGCCGCCACTACGCACGATCGCGTACACGCCTGACCTACTCTCGTTGTTGTCTTCATCACGGGACCGGAACCAGCGGCCCCGGAAAAACTTCGTCTGACGCCGACGCGATACACGCGCGCCAAACCGGCTGCCTACTATACGTGAGCACAATCCGCGAAGCAAACCGGCATCGGAAGCTCACACGGTCGGTACGTTATGCCACGTGACGCGCTCTGTTCCACTTCAGTCGAAGCCGAAAACCAGTACACCAGGATCACCAAAGGCGGCACCGGCTCCATTTGTCCCTGTCATTCGACGATGGGGTCCTTGTCATCGGATGCATCAAAATTTCATGAAGTATTCATCATACGTTCATGTCATTGTCGGCTGATTTCTCCTCCACCCCGCTAGACATGTGAAGGCTTCCACCACTGGTGGAGACCATCACTCATCATCTCTTCGGGAGCTACTGTGACTATCTTCGAAGGTCGGCGAAACCACCGAAACGTTCTGCGCGCTGTGACTGCTGTCGCTGCACTTGCCATCACTGCCCCATCACTGAGTGCCTGTGGTGGCTCCGACTCCAGTTCCGAGGCGCCCAGCTCGTCGAAGAAATGGGTTTCAGCGGTCTCCGCGGACAAGGGCGGTGGCATGGACGCCTTGGAGAAGGACGCCAAGGCCGAGGGCACGCTCAACGTCATCGCTCTACCGCACAACTGGTCGAACTACGGTCAGGTGATCGAGGGGTTCAAGAAGAAGTACCCCGATATCAAGGTCAACGAGCTCAACCCCAATGCTTCATCGGCTGAGGAGATCAGTGCCGCCAAGACCAATGCCGGCACCAACAAGGCCCCTGACGTCTTCGACCTCGGCATCGGTGTGGCTACCACCAACACCGACAAGTTCGCCCCCTACAAGGTTGCCTCCTTCAACGACATCCCAGCGGGAGCCAAGGACTCCAACGGTGCATTCGTGGGTGACTACACCGGTCTCATGACGCTGGGCTACAACAAGACCAAGTACGGCTCGATCGACGTCAACAACCTCAAGAAGTCCCTCAGCGACCCGAAGTTCAAGGGCACGGTTGCCCTCAATGGCAAACCTGCTGAGGCTGGTTCCGCCCAGAACGGATTCCTCGCCGTCAATCTCAACCAAGGTGGGTCCTTGGACGACTTCCAGCCCGGCTTGGACTTCTTCAAGGCCCTCAAGGACGCCGGTAGCCTCAACACCATTGACGTCACCGATGCCACCATCGACTCCGGCCAGACCGGCGTCGTCTTTGACTGGTCGTACAATCAGGCGGCCATCAAGGAGCGTCTGAGCAAGCAGCAGAATGTCGACTGGGAGGTGCTCACCCTGCCCAACGGCGAAGTGGAGCAGTACTACAACCAGGCCGTCAACAAGGACGCCCCACACCCGGCAGCTGCACGGCTGTGGGAGGAGTACCTCTACAGCCCCGATGCCCAGAACGAGTGGATGCGCGGTGGAGCCATTCCGTCCCTGCTCGAGAAGATGAAGAAGGACGGCACCGTCGACAAGGACGCTCTGGCGAAGTTGCCGGAGATCAAGAAGCCGGTGACCTACACCTCCAAGCAGGCTGATGCCATGACGACCTGGCTTGGCAAGAACTGGCCCAAGACCATCGGAAACTGAGTTTTCCATGACCGGCTCTCCTGCTCGCTCCCACGCTGCCGCCACCACCGATGTGCAGGAGCGTGGGACTGATGCATCACATCCCAAAGCGCAACTGCAACGGGCAACACCCCAATCCAGAAGACGTATCTCGCCACTGTGGGGAACCAGCCTGTTCTTCCTCTACGTGGCAGCCTTCCTCGTGCTTCCGACGATCCTCATCGCCGTCAGCGCCTTCCAGGATTCCGACGGAACCTTCTCCACCACGAACTTCTCGGTGCTCACCGAGGCCAACACCGTGGAGGCGTTCGGTACCTCTCTACTGGTGTCGCTGGCTTCAGCGCTCATCAGTGCGATCATCGGTGGGGCGGCCGCCAATGCCTTGGAGGTGCTGTCACAGACCAGGCCACTGCTGCGTCGTCTGGTGACTTCGCTGTGCTCGGTGCTGGCACAGTTCGGCGGTGTCATGCTGGCCTTCGCCTTCATCGCCACCATCGGCGTCACCGGGGTGCTCACCCAGTTGCTCAAGACCATGTTCGGTGTGGAAATTGACCCGACCTGGCTGTCGACCCTGCCCGGGCTCACCCTGGTCTACTGCTACTTCCAGATCCCTCTCATGATCATTGTCTTCCTACCGGCCCTGGACGGTGTGCGTCCACAGTGGCGCGAGGCCAATGCCGTTTTTGGTGGCAGCACCTGGACATACTGGACGAAGGTGGCCGGTCCAATTCTGTGGCCGGCATTTCTCGGCTCGGTGATCTTGCTGTTCGCCAACGCGTTCTCGTCCTTTGCGACGGCCGCAGCGCTGTTCTCGCAGCGTTCCATTCTCGTTCCGCTGATGATCCAGTCGAACATGAGCAATGAGCTCGACACCACCCAGCAGGGGTCTGCTGCCATGTTGGCCCTGGCGATGATCGTCGTCGTCGCCATCGCGATGGCCCTCAACTGGATGCTGTCCGCCAAGTCGGAGAGGTGGTCACGGCAATGAACCGCTCAACTACCGGCAGGTGCCATGAAGCAGGCCACTGGCTTCTCCTCATCCTGGTGCTGCTCTTCTTCCTCATCCCGTTGGTCTCGCTGTTCCTCTACAGCATCCACCGACCATTGGCCGCCACCGATGCGTGGACCTTCGACTCCTGGGCCACTCTCTTTGGTGGGTCGGACGGCAGCGTCGACCTCACGGAGCTGGGCAATGGTCTGGCGAATTCAGCCATCGCAGCCGTCATCACGGTGGCGATCATGCTCATCATCCTGCTGCCGACAATGGTCATCACCAGGTTGAGCTCTCATCGGATGGGCAAGGTGGTGGAGTTCGTCTGCATGCTGCCACTGGCCATTCCAGCCATTGCCCTGGTGGTGGGTCTGGGACCCATCTACCGTTTTCTTTCCACGACCATCCTGTCCACCGATGGGTACTGGCTGGCCCTGGCCTACGTCATCCTCGTACTCCCCTACGCTTACCGTGCTCTGGACGCTGGATTGCGTCAGCTCGACGTCCGAACCCTCTTCGAGGCGTCCCAGACATTCGGTAGTTCATGGTTGGGCACGATGGTCAAGGTGATCATTCCCAACTTGCGCACCGCGATTCTCTCGGCCTGCTTCGTGTCGATCGCGGTGGTGCTGGGTGAGTACACCTTGGCTGCGCTGCTGGGCCGTAGCAATCTGCAGAATGCTCTATTCGTCATGAACCAGAACGACTCGTTCATCGCTGCAGCCATGGCGTTGCTGGCAATGGTGTTTGCCATCGTGCTGCTCATGAGCATCGACGTGGTGAGTGCAGCTGCCAACAAGAAGTACCAGAAGGGTTCGAAACGATGAATACTCGTGCGGACGCCGTCGGCGTCACCATGGAGAATGTGGTCAAGAAGTACGGTCAGACGACCGCCCTGCGCGACTTCGGTCTCGTCGTCGAGTCTGGGGAGATGGTCGTCCTGCTCGGGCCGTCCGGCTGTGGCAAGACGACTGCTCTGCGTTGCCTGGCCGGTCTCGAGTCGGTCAATGGAGGGCGGATCCTTGTCGGTGATCGGGACATCACCCACGTGCCGGTTCAGAAGCGTGAGATGGCCATGGTCTTCCAGTCGTACTCCCTCTTTCCACATCTCAACGCCCTCGACAACGTGGCCTTCGGCCTGCGCAACAAGAAAGTGGGCAAATCCGCAGCTCGTACGCAGGCCCAGGAAGCCCTAGAACTGGTGGGACTGGCCGACCAGGTGGGCAAGTACGTCCACCAGATGTCGGGTGGCCAGCAGCAGCGAGTCGCTCTGGCTCGCGCTCTGGCCGTCAAGCCCCAGGTTCTGCTGCTCGACGAGCCACTGTCAGCTCTGGACGCCAAGGTTCGGGTCCAGCTGCGCGAGGAGATTCGTCGTATCCAACTCGACGTGGGGATGACCACCTTGTTCGTCACCCACGACCAGGAGGAAGCCTTGGCCATCGCCGATCGGGTGGGCGTCATGCATGGCGGACGAATTGCCCAGCTCGATGCACCCGAGAAGATCTACAACGAGCCGAACACACCATTCGTCGCCAAATTCATTGGCGTGACGAACAAGGTCCGTGCCCATTCCGACGGTACGACAGCTCAGTTTGGTGACAATCAACTCCCTCTGCTACCTGGCTCAGCCACCGGCGAGGTTGACGTACTCATCCGCCCCGAACACATGCGACTCGAACCGACTTCACGTGCCAATCGTGATGCCACGGTGGCCTCAGTGTCGTTCCTGGGAGCGTTCGCCCGAGTCAACCTCACCACATCCGCTGGCACCGGGATCGTCGTCCAGACGCCGGCGGCAGCCAGCTCCCACCTGAGCGCTGGGGATGGTGTGCACATCGAGCTCACCGGCGCACCCGTGTTGGCCGAGTCGCCTGAGGAACTCACTACGGCGTAACCTACTCACCCGGTGCACAACACACGTCAAGGCCCCAACCACGAGTGGTTGGGGCCTTGTGTCTGACAACGATCGAAAGGCCAGTATGAGGCGAATTGGCCCCACGGTACTGTCGGCCGCGAATGTCAATCGATCAGAGAGGAATCGCGTACCGAATCTGGATCAGTGGAAGGAGTCACCACAGGCGCAGGTGCTGGTGGCATTGGGGTTGTCGATGGTGAAGCCCTGCTTCTCGATGGTGTCCATGAAGTCGATGGTGGCGCCGGAGAGGTAGGGGGCACTCATCCGGTCGGTGACGACGTTGACGCCGTCGTAGCTCTTGACGATGTCGCCGTCCAGCTGACGCTCGTCGAAGAACAGCTGGTATCGCAGCCCGGAGCATCCGCCCGGCTGGACGGCCAGACGCAGGGCGAGGTCGGTGCGCCCCTCCTGCTCGAGCAGGGACTTCACCTTGGCGGTGGCTGCATCGGTGAGGATGATGCCCTGGGTCTCTGTCGTGGTGTCGGTCATATCTGTCTCCTGTATGGACGGTTGCGAACCCGTCCTGGTTGAGGATGGAACTGCATGTTTTCAGCTCTGGTGACGGCACCGGCCGAGGAGATCGTCTCCCGCGTCCCATCTGCAGTCACGTGGCGTCCATCGTAACCAGACCACACTGGAATGGCCAGATCCCAAGGGACGAAATCACTCGTATCGCGTTCAGCCGAGTACCGTCCCATGACGTTGAGGGCCGTGGCGAAAAATGCACGCCACCATGACAGGTGCGTCGCGGACAATCCCTCGACAGCACCAGGTGCCACCGAGGACGGCTGGACCTGTCACCAGCACCAGGTACGCGCAACCGGGAGCGTACGAGCAGTGATCCACTGTGGGTCGACGGCCACCAGCTGAGCCTCGGGATCCAGAACCTCGCCCTCGAACAAGGCCTGGGCGTCCTCGATACCGGTCTGTCGCAACTCGCGCGACGACGCGGTGACCGATCCGGCAACGACGATGACGGGAACCATGTGCCCAGCTGCCAGTTGGGTCACCGTCGTGACGACCTCCCCACCCATGGTGCCGAAGTTCAACTCAGTGCATCCCGTGACGACGAGGTCGGCAGCATCCATGGTGGCGGCAGCATGGGCGTGTTCCATGAGCAACGCAGGGCCAGTGCAGACTCGCCCGCCGCGTGCCATGACGGCCATACCCAACCCACCAGCCGCACCAGCTCCCGGTGTCTGGCCGGAGGAATCGTCGCCCGTGAGCTCTCCTGCCCATTCGCACAGCTCGCGATCCCTGCGCAGCATCTCGTCTGCGTCCATGAGCTCGGCGCGTCCTTCGGTGGAGACCACCCCGCGCAGACCGGTGAGCTGGGTCTCGGCATCTCGACTGTTCACCACCAGTGTCGTGCGCTCCAGCCAGGAGTCACCGGCCTCAACTGCTCCGCGTCCGCCGTCTCGCCACGGCACCTGCCCCAGCTCCAGGACGATGTGTTCATCAGGGCTCGTCAGCTCATCCACGACATTCGCCAACACCGCCGAGGACTCGTTCCACCGCCGTTGGCCCAGGTCGGGCAGCTCAGGACGTATCAGCACCTGCCCTGCCGCTCGAGCCACGGTGACGTCAATGTCATTGCCGCTCAAAGCATCTGCCTCACCACAGGAACTTCTGGAGGAAGGTGCCCGGGCAGGAGTGGTCTGCCCGCCATCACCGACCACCTCGTCGCCGACGAGAGCAGAGCCGGAAACCACAACGTGCTCCAGACGCGCGTGATGGGCATCTGCCCATGCCTGGGAGAACCCTGCACCGCACACGCCCACCGGAACGACGGCCACCTGGGCGTCAAGCTGACTCCATGCCCTCCCCAACGCAGTACCGACGGTTGCCGAGGAAAGCTGCCCCCAGCCGTCGGTCACCACGAGAACACGCACGGGTCAGCCCGGGATGAGCCCGTCGCGAGAGACGTTCTCATCGAGCCACACGGTGATCTCGTCGATCGTGGAGGAGATGTCGGGGATGATGAGGTCGGAGTCCGTGACGGTGGCCTCGGACACGGGCTTCCCATGAGTACGCACCCGGTTGACGAGTTCGGTCAGAGCGGCGGTGAGAGCGCTCTGGTCCGCGGCGTCAACGGCCTTCTCCACCTTGGCGTCGATGACGTTGAGGTCTCCGAGCTCACTCTCGGGCACCTCCCACTGGCCCTCACCAACAATCCGAACGATCATCAGTGATCCCCTCCTGAGGTCTGCGATCGGTTCCCAGCGCTCGAGCCGGATGGGCCAGCCTCCAGTTGTTCGGGCTGGCTGCCATTCTCGATCGCAATTTTCTTCTTCAGCTCGGCAAGGTCATTCTCGACGGCCGAGGAACTCGCGAACTGGTTGAGTTCTCGGTCGATGTCATCGCCGCCCAGACCGGTGACATCATCGATGACGCCGGTGGCCATGAGTTCATCGACGGCACCGGCCCGGGCCTGGAGCTGCATCGTCTTGTCCTCGGCACGCTGGATGGCCATGCCGACGTCACCCATCTCCTCGCCCAGACCGCTGAAGGCGTCATTGATGCGGTTCTGGGCCTCAGCCGCAGAGTAGGTGGCCTTGAGGGTCTCCTTCTTGGTGCGGAAGGCGTCGACCTTCGCCTGCAGGCGCTGCTGGCCGGCAATGAGTTTCTCCTCCTGTTCCTGCAGGGAGGCGTACTGATTCTGCATCTCCTGAAGCTGCGTGGTGACCTCACCCTTGCGCCGCAGTGCCTCGCGTGCCAGATCCTCACGTCCCTGTTCCAGTGCGCGTTTCGCCTGGTTCTCGAGTCGATCGGATTCCTGGGCGAGCTGGCGCATCCGCAGCTCCAGACGCTTGCGGCTGGTGGCCACGTCGGCAATGCCGCGACGGACCTTCTGCAGCAACTCGAGCTGCTTCTGATAGGAGTAGTCCAAGGTGTCACGCGGGTCCTCGACCTTGTCGAGAGCCTTGTTGGCCTTCGACCGGAAAACCGTGGACAGCCGCTCAAAAATACCTGCCATGAGTGGTGTCGGATCCTTCCCCTTCAATGCATGTCGCAGCGCCAACGTCACACGACGTCGAGACGACGACACGTCAAGCCTACGGGACGGGCAAACCCACCGAGGCAGTGGCGTGTCGTCAGGGCAATTGTGGCACGACACGCCCTGGGCTCCACACACTGTGCTCCACACACACTGGGCCCAACATCGGAATCGTTGCCGTGGGACGCGTCTCGACGGCGCCCGTCCCCACGCCGTACAATGGCAACTCGGCCCGTGCACGGCCAGCTCTCGTCGACGTACGACGGCAACCATCGGACACGTCCAGACATTGGCAGGGCCGATGCGCCAGACCCGGCACGAGCCAACCAACACTGCACATCGACCCAACACACCGACATCGAGGACGACCGTGGGACTGTTCCGCCCCTATGAACAGGGCCAGACCAAGACCGAGACCGACAGGTCCTCCCCCAAGGAGGCAGCGGCCCCAGAACCTGCCTCCTCGCAGGATGAGCATGCCGAGACGAGTGGCACCTCCTCAAACCAGTCGACGAGACGAGACACGTCAGCGGGACAGGGCAGTGCCGCCTCCAAGGCTCACCAGCCCAAGGGCGCGCCAACCCCCACCAGGGCCGAGGCCGAGGCCGCGCGCCGGGAACGGCTCAATCCCTCCCTGTCGCCCAAGGAGCAGCGTCGCCGCGACCGTCGCGTACGTCAGGAGAAGCGTCTGGAGGCCATGCAGGCTGCAGAACGACGCCCCGAACGTGGTCTCATCCGCGACTACGTCGACAGTCGGTGGACGTTCAGCGAGTTCCTCATGCCGGTCTTCCTCATCGTCATGGCGGTGTGGCTGGCCATCCTCATCTTCGCCCCCCGGGCCATTGCAGCGGTCAACCTGCTCTCCCTGGCCATGCTCGTGGCGATGCTGGGCTGGATCATCGATTCCTGGCGGCTGTGGGCCGGCGTGAAGAAGCAACTCAACACCAAGTACCCCGGAGTCTCGCGCAAGGGTCTGCTGAGCTACCTCAACAACCGTGCCATGACCCCACGACGGTGGCGCAACCCCGTTCCTCGGGTGGAGCGTGGGTCACACCGGAGGGCGTGAGACTCCGCCCAGAAATTCATGGAACAACAATCCTTGGAACACCTCGGTGCAGCATGGCCGGTCCGGCACTGGTGCGTGCCATAGTGGTTCACCGCTGGCCGATTTCCGCGATCGACGGGGCGTCAAGACCCGCCATCTGCTTGCTTGGACAGCATGGCTCTGATTGGGTGAATCCATGAGTTTCTCGTGGTTGCTGTCCCAACCCCACCCCTCCGTGCATTCTGCCGAGGATCTGGCCCAGATCGGTGCCAACCAGTCCTTCGAGACCCGTGAGGAGGCCGAGGAATGGCTGAGCCAGGCGTGGCCGGAACTTGAGGAGATCGGGGTGGAGGCCGTCACCCTGCTGTCGAACGACGAGACCGTGTACGGTCCGATGCCTCTGTCACAGGGATGAGGGCCGTCTCCAACCGGGACGTGCGCGAGCACTGTCCCAGCGAAGCATCCAGTGACCAAGGGACCTTGGCATCGCGGCTGGCCGTGCTGCCGGGCACCAGCTGACAGCTCACTTACTTGTGCAATTTTTCACAATCAGCAGTCACGAGGTATGTGGATCGTATCCACATTCACTCCAGTCCACTAGGCTGGCGTCGATCACCCCGCATCGGTGAGCGCTCACCAATGCCTCGTTTGGCGAGGATCACCGCACGGGGACGTCGCGACTGCTCGCAGCGCTCGAGTGCGATCATGTGTCATCTGAAAGGATTCATCCAGTGCCCACTTCCGTCCACCTTCCCGTCACTGCCCGTCCCGCACTACGTGTGTCTCGATCCGCATCGGGGGCCGACGTCGTCGTCGCTGCCCTGATCGGTGCCGAGGGGTCAGCGACTGCGAAGATCGTGGGACTGGCTCCACGAGCCGTCAAGGAGGCCGAGACGTCCCTGGGCACCGACTTGGCGTCTCTGGCCATCCGGATGGGTGGCTCCCCCAAGCCGGGAAGCACCGCCGTCCTGCCCTGGAAATCCGGCTCCCTGATCCTCGTCGGTGCCGGTGAGACTGCCCCCGCCGATGAGGATCTGCGCCAGGCCGCCGGCTGGGGCGTGCGAGCCGCAGCCGAGTTGGCTGGGGACAAGGGCGTCAAGGTCGCCATCGACATGGGTATTGGATCTGCCGAGGGCGTGCGCATCGCCGCCGAGGGTGCACTCCTGGGCGCGTACCACATTTCCCGGATCACCGAGTCCGAGTGCGTCGACCCCATCGCCGAGGTGACGATCGTCTCCCAGGCCCGTGGTGCCAAGCCCGAGCTGCGCAAGGCCGAGATCATGGCAGACGCCGTCTTCCTGGCCCGCGACTGGATCAACACTCCGGCCAATCTGCTCTACCCCGAGTCATTCGCCACCTCCGCGACCGAAGAGCTGGGCGACATCGCCAACCTCTCTGTCGACGTGCTCGACGAGAAGGCACTGGCCAGTGGCGGCTACGGCGGCCTGTTGGCCGTGGGCAAGGGGTCCAACCGCAAGCCCCGTCTGGTTCGTGCCGACTACCACCCCGAAGGCGCGTCAACCACCCTGGCGCTCGTCGGCAAGGGCATCACCTTCGACTCCGGTGGCCTCAACATCAAGACCGCCGATGGCATGTACACCATGAAGTGCGACATGGGTGGAGCCGCTGCCGTGCTCGCTGCGATCAAGGCAATCGCTCGCCTCGAACTGCCGATCCACGTCATCGGCTACGGCTGCATGGCCGAGAACATGCCATCCGGCAAGGCATGGCGTCCTTCCGACGTCGTCACCATCCATGGCGGTCGTACGGTGGAGAACTCCAACTCCGACGCCGAGGGACGCATCGTCATGGCCGACGGCCTGGCCCGCAGCACCGAGGACAACCCCGACATGGTCGTCGACATCGCCACCCTCACCGGAGCCTGCATGGTTGCCCTGGGCACCAGCTGGGCCGGTCTCATGACCTCCTCCACCGAGGCTGCCGACACCCTGCTGGACGCCTCGGAGGCTGCCGGCGAGAACTTCTGGGAGCTGCCCATCACCGACGAGGTGCGCGAGGGGCTGCACTCCGACATCGCAGACACCAAGTCGTCCGGGAGCCGTGCCGGTGGTGCCATGGGTGCCGCGGCCTTCCTGCAGGGATTCGTGAGCCCGCAGGCCGACTGGGCCCATCTGGACATCGCCGGGCCAGCATTCAATGAGTCCAAGGCACACGACTACACCCCCTTGGGCGGCACCGGATTCGGGGTTCGGACGCTTGTTCACCTTGCGGCGAACCTGGCCTCGTGAGAGATACTGCACATTTTCGGTCGGGAAGCTAGGCTGAGTTCATACATAGCGCGGCTTGCGAAGGAGCTCCACACTCATGTCGACCGAAGTAACTCTTCCTGCCCTCGGTGAGTCGGTCACCGAGGGCACCATTTCCCGCTGGCTCAAAACCGTTGGCGACACCATCGAGGCAGACGAACCACTGGTCGAGGTCTCGACCGACAAGGTCGACACCGAAGTCCCCTCCCCCGCCACCGGCACCCTGCTGGAAATCCGCGTCCAGGAAGACGAGGACGCCGAAGTCGGCTCCGTCCTCGCCATCATCGGCGAGCAGTCCGAGGTGTCGGGTTCCGACTCCCCCGCCGAGCCGGAACCTGCTGCGGCCAGCGATCCTGGTCCTGACCCGTCCGCCCAGCAGGCCTCGACGGACCCTGCTGGAACGGCCAACGGTACCGAGGTGACTCTCCCCGCTCTGGGGGAGTCGGTCACCGAGGGCACCATTTCCCGCTGGCTCAAAGCCGTTGGCGACACCATCGAGGCAGACGAACCACTGGTCGAGGTCTCGACCGACAAGGTCGACACCGAAGTCCCCTCCCCCGCCACCGGCACCCTGCTGGAAATCCGCGTCCAGGAAGACGAGGACGCCGAAGTCGGCTCCGTCCTCGCCATCATCGGCGATGCCTCAACCGTCTCGACTGAGCTGCCCACAGCCCCCCAGCCCCCAGCCGCCGAACCGGAGCCCAAGCAGGAGGCGCCCGCCCCCGCACCGGAGGCCACGTCCGAGTCCGCTGCCCCGGAACCGCCGGCTTCCGCGCCGGCCGCGTCTGCCACCAACGAGGTGGCCCCACGTGCCACCGACCCGTCCTCCACCGTCTACGTCACCCCGCTGGTGCGCAAGCTGGCACGTGAGAACAACGTCGACCTGTCCACCCTCACCGGCACTGGCGTCGGCGGACGTATCCGCAAACAGGACGTGCTGGACGCCGCCCAGGCCAAGGAGTCGTCATCGGCACCGGCTCAGCCGGCCACCGATGCACCTGCTGGCCCCGCTGCTGGGTCGGCTCGCTCGGCCGCCCAGGAGGTCTCCCCGGAGGCTGCCGCCCTGCGTGGCACCACCGAGAAGATGAGCCGCCTGCGCAAGGTCATCGCCTCGCGCATGGTGGAGTCCCTGCAGGTCTCCGCCCAGCTCACCGCGACCGTCGAGGTGGACATGACTGCCGTCTCGCGCATCCGCAGGGCCGAGAAGAATGCCTTCAAGGCTCGTGAGGGGGTTGGCCTGTCGTATCTGCCGTTCATCACCAAGGCCGTCGTCGAGGCGCTCAAGCAGAACCCGAGGTTCAACGCCAACATCGACACCGAGGCCGGGACGATCACCTACGGTGCCTCGGAGAACATCGGCATCGCCGTGGACACCCCGCGTGGCCTGCTGGTGCCGGTCATCCGGGACGCCGGTGACCTCAACATCTCCGGCCTGGCCCACCAGATCTCCGATCTGGCTGCCCGTACCCGCAACAACGAGGTCACGCCCGACGAGCTGGCCGGTGGTACCTTCACCATCACCGATTACGGCTCGTACGGCGCCCTGTTCGACACCCCGATCGTCAACCAGCCCGAGGCTGCCATCCTCGGCACCGGGGCCCTGGTGAAGCGTCCGGTCGTCGTCACCAACGAGTTCGACGAGGACACCATCGTCATCCGCGACATGATGTACCTCTCACTGTCCTACGATCACCGCCTCATCGACAGTGCCGTGGCCGCACGTTTCCTCTCGAGCATCAAGGCTCGCCTTGAGGAGGGCGACTTCTCCGGAGAGTTCTGAGAGGTCCAAGAAGCGTTGGGGCTCGGGACGGTTCACACGTCCCGAGCCCCAACTGCTGTCTACTCAGAACAGCAGGTCGAGGATCTGGTGTCCCAGCTCACGGAATCGAGGATGGTCCGTCGAACGGGGACGCGGCAGGTCCACCTCGATGTCGGCGACGACGTGCGCCGGACGCGGGGAGAAGACGACGACCCGGTCCGAGAGCAGCAGGGCCTCCTCGACGTCGTGGGTGACCATGATCCCGGTGAACCCCTGTGCCTGCCAGAGATGCTCTATCTCCTTCTGCAGGGTGGACCGGGTGAGCGCATCGAGCTTACCCAGCGGCTCGTCGAGCAGCAGCACCTCCGGGCTCGTCACCAAGGCACGTGCCAGGGAAGCGCGTTGGGCCATGCCGCCGGACAGCTCCGACGGTACGGCATTGCGGAAGCCGTCCAGGCTCACCTTCTCGAGCATGGCGTCAACCCGTCGCATCCACTGCGGGTCCTTGGCGTGCCCCTGGATCGTCGGACCCAAGGCGACATTCTGCTCGACGGTCATCCACGGCAGCAGGGTCGGGTCCTGGAAGACCAGCCCACGGCGTGGGTCCGGGCCGGTGATCCGGTACCCGTCGACGTAGATGTTGCCCGACACCGGAGCCTCGAGACCAGCTATGAGCCGCAGCAGGGTCGACTTGCCCGAACCCGACGGCCCGACCAGGCTCACGAACGTCCCCGGCCGCACCGACAGACTGACGTCGTCGATGACAGGCAGTGGGGTGCCGTGGTTGAGGAAGGCATGCGTCACATTGAGCACGTCAACCGCACCGGTGACGGCAGTACCTGCCCGATCGGGTGCCGATTGATCTGATGATTCCACGCTGGTCTGCGCCCGAACATCCTCGGCCGGTTCGGAGGAGTTCGCAGCAGGGGTCTGTGATGTCGTGAGGTCTTTTACCATCGGGTGAGGTCCTTCTGCCAGGCCAGGACACGATTACGGATGGCCAGTTCCACGGTGAGCAGGGTGCCGCACAGGATCACCATGATGGCGATCGCGGAGTACATGGCCGGGTAGGCGCTCCACCCCTTCTTCCAGTTGATGTACCAGCCGAGACCGGAGTTCACACCCAACGTCTCGGCAATCGTCAGGGTGACGAAGGCGGTGGGCAGTGCCATGAAGATGCCATCGAAGATGTTGGGCAGGGCAGCTGGCAGGCTCACCTTGAGCACGAGGAACTTCGGGGAGGCCCCCAACGTCTGGCACACGTCGAAATAGCTCTTGGGCACCGATCGAATGCCGGCGTTCGTGAGCACGGTGACCGGGAACCAGACCGTGATCGAGATGAGGAACACCGCCGCCCAGAACGTGTTGGGGAACATGAGGAAGACGATGGGGATCCATGCCAGGGTCGGCACCGGGCCGATGTACTTGACGATCGGGTTGAGCCAGTAACCGGCCTTGCGCGACCATCCCATCCACAGGCCGGTGAGCAGGCCGAGCACACCGCCGATGAGCAGGCCGAGGAACAGCAGCAAGGTTGAGTTGCCGATGGCCTGCCCCAGCAGGACTCGGTCGGACCAGGCTTCGGTGAGCAGCTGGCCGGGCGGGGGCACGTAGGGCGGGCGCAGGACGGCGAACTTGGCGGTGAGCACGTCCAGGGCAACCGTGACGACGCCCACGGCGATCCACCACGGTGTCCACCTGCCGAGGAATCGGGACACGGACAGCCGCGCACCGTGCGTGGCCCCAGCGGCCAAGGCCCACAGCACCCCGAAGATCACCGCCACTGCGCCAGTGATCACGGCCAGTGGCACCTGGCCATGCACGATGAACTCGGTGGTGTCCGGGGTGAGCAGGATGACGAGCGTCGTCGCCACCCACAACGCCACGTTGACACCAACGGCCACGTGGCTCGCCTTGCGCGCCCTGTGACGCCGGGTGAGTTCATCGATCACTCGCGTGGAATGGACGATCTCATGGTCCCGTGAGGCCAGACGCGTCGGATCAGCTCTCCCCGTCGCCGACGACAGATCGGTCGTCAGCGACGGGGTTGCAGCGGATTCAGTCTGCGCCGTCACCAGTCCAACCCCAGGGTTGTGAACGATGCGTCCACCAGCTGCTGCGGATCGGTGTCCTCACGCAGGTAACCGGTCTTCTTGAACTTCTTGACGCCCGGCAGCAGGGCGTCCTTGAGCCTGGTCACCGACGGTTCCCAGGAGTACGTCTTGAGCAGCCGCTCAATGGTGTCGACGTCACCGGCAACGCTCTTGGTCTCGACCTCGATCTTGGCCACCTCGGCCTCATGACCCTTGACGTAGCGCGCACCGCGGCACCAGGCCTCGACGAGTTTGCGAGCCAGTGGTGTCTCGTTCTTGACGAAGTTGCCGTTGAGGGCGGTGCAGCAGCAGAACTCCTGGGCATTCGTGCCCTTCATGTTGCTGGAGAGCTCCACGCCGTACCCCTTGAGCAGCGGCAGGTAGGCGATGGGGTCGGAGGTTGCGATGGCGTCCACCTCACCGCGTTTCAGGGCATCGGCCAGAACCGACGGCTCCATGACCTTCCAGTTCACCTCCTTGGCCTCGGGCAGCGGGTTGATGCCCGCGTCGAGCAGATCCATGGAGAAGAACATCGTCGCCGAGGCGTGGAGGTTGGGGATACCGATCGTCGCGCCCTTGAGCTTGGAGACTTCGGTGAACTTGGAGTCCTTGAGGACGATGAGACGCAGGCACCCACCATGGAGCCCGGCAACGAATTTGACGTTCTGACCCTGTTCGACCGGTTTCAGCCAGGAGTAGAAGATGCCCGAGGAGGCGTCGTACTGGCCCGATCCCACGGCAGCCTTGATGTCCTCGTCACCGACGGTACGTTTGAGCGTGACGTCGAGTCCGGCGTCGTCGAAGAAGCCCTTCTCCTTGGCCACGATCGATGGGGCATCACAGATGTCACCGCCATAGATCAACGTCAACGGGCGATTGGCCACCTCGCCTGACGCACTCTTCCTGCCCTTGTGGTACGCGACGGGCGCACCAATGCCCACCCCGACCAGCAGGCCAGCGGCAAGTCCACCGCCCACTCCGGCGAGCACAGAACGGCGACTCACCGATCCTGAATCGTGCTGGGAGTCCTCAGCCTGAAGCTTGGCTCCCGAGGGCAGGGTCGTGGCTTCATCCTGAGCAGGGCTGGACGCATCATGAGAGCTGGAGTGACCAAGGTTGTCGGGTTTCTCGGAACCAGAATCTGGCTGGGTCATACCGTTCCCCTTCCATAGCGATATGGAACATCAACGTGCCCACCAGTGCACCTATTCCCATGGGCATGCACGTTTTTGCTCGCAGGGGACAGCGCAAGGACACCTCGGTGGTGTCGCCACGATCGCGGGGCTTCGGGAGATTCCCGACAACACCCTGCAAAGTCTCAGGAATCTGGGTATGTGAGGAGAAACTGATTCAAGCAGTGGGGGGCTCAGAAGGGTTCCGTGTTTCGGGGTAGTTCCTTCTTCATCGCGTCCAGAGCTTCCTCGACGATGTTGAGCATCGCTGCTTGGGCAGCATCGGGATTTCGGGCGGCAACGGCATCGGCCACCTCACGATGCCATGCGATGGCCTGCAGATTTGGTTCGAAGGGCATGAGTTCGGTACGGCCTTCCAGCAACGACGACACCGAGTGCCGCAAAGTTGCGAACATCGGGTTGTCGCTGGCACTCAACAAGGTTGAGTGGAACTCCTCATCGGCGATGAGGTAGGTCTCCAGATCTCGCATCGCAGCGGCCTGGGTCATTCGTGTCACAGCCACGGACATGGTGATGCTGTCCTGCTGTGTGGCACGGGTGCAGGCCATGGCAGCTGCCACCGGTTCCACGGCCGCTCTCAACTGGCTGATCCATTCCAGGGTCTGCGGGCGACGTCGTCCCTCCAACCCCCACCGGATCACTCGTGGGTGCAGGACGTTCCAGTCGCTGCGTGCCGAGACGAGGACACCCACCCGGCGACGTGGCACGACGAGTCCCAGGGACTCCAGCACCCGCATGGCCTCACGGGAGACCGATCGGGAGACGTTGAACTCAGTGCCAATGTGGTCCAGCCGCAGGACGTCACCCGGCTGCAGGTGACCGTTGACGATGCGTCGCCCCAGGGAATCGACGACATCGACGGCAAGTGAGTGAACAGCCATGGCGGAATGGTACCGGACTGCCACCACTCGGATGATCGTGCCCTACAGATCGTGTCAGCTTGATGTCGCGATTGAGATCATTTTTAACGGGCACACCTCTTGTATTCGTATGATTTTTTGGATTACCCTGAGCAGGTCAATGATGACTGGTCCAAGGAGGATCACCATGAGTGCACCCACATGTCGCCCCACCCATGTCGCACTGCCCATCGTCGTCATGGGAGTGTGCGGCGCCGGAAAGTCCGTCATCGGGGCGCAGTTGGCCGATGTGCTCGGGCTGCCCTTCCTCGACGGGGACGACCTGCACCCCGCAGCGAACGTCGCCAAGATGTCCCGGGGGCTCTCCCTCACCGATGAGGACCGCAAGCCCTGGCTGACTGCCGTCGGATCCTGGTTGACCGATCACCGCAGCCCTGGTGCCGTGACGGCCTGCTCGGCCCTCAAGCGCAGCTACCGTGACCAGCTGCGCGCTGCCTGCCCCGACATCGTCTTCATTCATCTGGCCGGCGACCAGCACATCGTCATCGACCGGGTGGCATCCCGCCCGGACCATTTCATGCCGCCAAGCCTTGTCGCCTCGCAGTACCAGACCCTGGAGCCGCTGCAGGACGACGAGACTGGGATCACCCTGAACTTCGACCAGCCCGTCGACGATCTCGTGCACGCCGCCAGACAATGGCTGGGAACCGCAACCGCGGCATGATCGAGACGGACGCGGCCTGACGTCCTCGTCCGGCCGAGACCATCGATCCCGCCTCAATCTCCACCAACCACCCCACGCCCCCGCACCGCTCACAGAGGAGCACCTCATGCCAATCGCCATGGCCACCACGACGCCGACCTCGCCGGGGTGGCAGCTCATCACGGCAGCCCTCATCGGATTCGCCGTCATCGTGCTGCTCATCACCCGATTCAAGTTGCACCCCTTCCTCTCCCTCACGATCGGGGCGCTCACCGTCGGCGCCATCGCTGGCATGGGCATGGAGGGGATGCTCGCGTCATATTCCACTGGAGTCGGGACGACGGTGGCCTCGGTGGGCGTCCTCATCGCCCTGGGAGCGATCATCGGCAAGCTTCTGGCCGACTCCGGGGGCGCGGACACCATCGTGGACACACTGGTCGGCAACACCAACCCCCGGGCCATCCCGTGGGCCATGGCTCTGGTCGGCGCAATCATCGGTCTGCCGATGTTCTTCGAGATCGGCCTGGTGCTCCTGGTGCCGGTGATCCTGCTCACCGCGAAGAAGTCCAGGCTGCCACTCATGAAGGTGGCCATCCCGACCCTGGCCGGTCTGTCGACGATGCATGCCCTGGTACCGCCGCATCCTGGCCCGCTGGCTGCGATCGGGCTGCTCAAGGCCGACCTCGGCACCACACTGTGGATGGGCATCCTCATCGCCGTCCCCACCGTCGTCATCGCCGGACCGCTGTTCGGCAACCTCGCCGCCAGATGGGTGCCCGTGTCTGCTCCAGACCTGTTCACCTCCTCAGATTCCGAGACCTCCGTCGGCATCGCTCCACGCCGACCGGGCTTCGTCATCACCCTCGTCACCGTCCTGCTGCCAGTCGTCCTCATGATGGGCAAGGCACTGAGTGACATCCTGGCCGCCGAGGGCAGTGGAGTACGCATGGCATTCGACTTCGTCGGTCAGCCCATGTTCGCCCTGCTGCTGACCGCGCTCATCGCGTTGTTCACGTTGGGACACGGTTCGGGAATGACGCGTGAGCAGATCAGCGCGTCGGTGGGGGCATCCCTGCCGCCGATTGCCGGGATCCTGCTCATCGTCGCTGCTGGCGGTGGATTCAAGCAGGTGCTCATCGACACCGGTATCGGCACCATGCTCGCCCAGTCGATCCTGGGTTCCCGACTGTCCCCAATCCTGCTGGCCTGGGCCGTGGCGGTCGTCATTCGCCTGGCCACCGGGTCGGCAACCGTCGCCACGGTGACCGCAGCCGGCATCCTGGAACCGGTGGCCGCCGCCCTGCCACCCACGCATGCCGCCATGCTCGTGCTGGCGATCGGTGCCGGGTCGGTGTTCTTCTCCCACGTCAATGACGCCGGATTCTGGCTCATCAAGGAGTACTTCGGCATCTCGGTGGGTGAGAACATCAAGACGTGGTCGCTCATGGAGACGGTGCTCTCGGTCGTGGCCCTGTGCCTCGTCCTGCTGCTGTCGCTGATCATCTGATGCACCACCTCCCACCCGCCCTGTTCCACTGACCGATCGTCCTTCGGCACTCCCACCGCCGAGGGCGGTTCCTCCGACCACCTGACCCACGACATCGACTTCGAGCAATCACTCGCGAAAGGAATCACCATGGCCATTGGCATGATCGGTCTGGGACGCATGGGCAACCACATGCGGTCCCGGCTGCGCAGCAAGGACATCGAGACCATCGGCTACGACATCGACCCCGAGGTGAGCGACGTCTCCTCCATCGCGGAGCTCTGCGACGGTCTGGGCAGCGGGCCGCGCGTCATCTGGCTCATGCTGCCCAACCAGCTCGTCGACGAAACGATCGAGACCCTCGTCCCGTTGCTGCGTGCCGATGACATCGTCATCGATGGTGGCAACAGCCGGTGGACGCTGGACGCCCCACGCGCCGAACGACTCGCCGCCCATGGCGTCTCCTACCTCGACTGTGGGGTCTCCGGTGGTGTCTGGGGCGAGACGAACGGCTACGGGATCATGATTGGTGGCCCGCAGGAGGCAGTACGCACGGTGTGGCCGGTGCTGCAGGCGCTGGCTCCCGAGGACGGCGGTCTGGTGCACGCCGGCGGGGTGGGTGCCGGACACTTCGCCAAAATGGTGCACAACGGCATTGAGTACGCCATGATGCAGGCCTACGCCGAAGGCTACGAGCTGCTGTGCGCCGACTCCCCCGTCACCGACGTGCCCGCTGTCTTCGACGCATGGCGGCAGGGAACGGTCATCCGCTCCTGGCTGCTCGACCTGTGCTCAACCGCTCTGGCGGACGAACCGGATCTGGCATCGATCCGCGGCTGGGCCGACGACTCGGGCGAGGGACGGTGGACGGTCGAGGAGGCCATCGACCGTGCCGTCCCCATGCCTGCCATCTCGGCCGCCCTGTTCGCGCGTTTCTCGTCGCGTCAGGACGACGCCCCGGCCATGAAACTCATCGCCGCCATGCGCAACCAGTTCGGAGGACATGCCGTCCACAACTCGTGAGTACGCGGTGTCCTGGTGGCTGGTGCCAGATGCACCTGTCTGGGTGCAGCAGAAGGGCACGGTTTGCCTCACGGCGAACCCCCCCGCTCGGAAAACCTTGCGTCCACTCATCCCCTGCGCCGGCGCGATGCCACGTCTGCTGGAGGTGCAGTGGCCTGTCTCGAGTTCTCCCCACGACGAAATCGCGTCGCTGGCAGTACCCCATGCTGCGAGGATCACGTGACTAGGATCGATACGTGAGCGTCAACGAATTCATCCCCACTCAGCAGCCCGGAGCAGCCGATCACGCTGGAACGGCTCGTCATGAATCTGGCGGCACCGTGGCAGCAGATCGCGCAACCTCGCCACTGGGCGCGCCCCACTCAGCCCAGGGAGCGGTGAGGCACCCGGTCGGACTGGATTTCGAGTACCTGGGCCTCACCGACACTCCCCCCACTCGGGGCGAGTACCGCGCCACGTGGGATCATCAGCGGCAGGTGCACGCCCAGGTCAGCTCACACCAGCGTCCCAACACCGTCATCTACGTCGAGCACGATCCCGTCTACACCGCAGGACGGCGCACTCGTCCCGAGGCCTACCCCTTCGACGGCACCCCAGTGGTGGCGGTGGACCGTGGCGGTGAGATCACCTGGCACGGCCCCGGCCAGCTCGTCGGCTATCCCATCGTCTTCCTGCCGCGCGGGATCGGCGTCGTCGACTACGTGCGACGGGTGGAGGAGGCGATCATTCGGCTGCTCACCCACTACGGCCTGCACGCCGGACGGGTACCGGGGCGCACCGGGGTGTGGTTCCCCTCCGACGGTCACGGGCCGGAACGCAAGATCTGTGCCATCGGCATCCGTGTGTCACACCAGACTGCCCTGCACGGGTTTGCCTTCAACGTCGATCCCGACACTGCCGGGTTCGACAACATTATCCCGTGCGGCATTGCGGACGCCGACGTCACCACCCTGGCCAGGGAGCTGCGTCGCCTGCACGGACCAGACGCCGACGTTCCCACCCTCGTCGAGGTGGCCCGTCACCTCGAGCCGATCCTCACCGAGATGATGTCGTTCGAACCCTACGAGATGAGTCCGGACATCCCACGTCGCCCGCACCCGCAGTTCCTGCATCCCATGGGCGAGTGACCGCCCGGTCAGGTTCCTCGTAGTCCTGTCGCGACTCATCCGTCGCGACACGCATTCCGCAGATCGGCGAACTGTGCGCGACATCTGGGGTGGGCGGGCTGGTGAGGATAGACTCGCCCGCGTGAGTGTCGAAGCTGACGGACGCAAATTGCTGCGCGTCGAGGTCAAGAATTCCCAGACCCCGATCGAGAACAAGCCACGATGGATCCGCACCACCGCCACGATGGGCCCCGAGTACCGGGACATGCGCAATCGCATGGTCAACGCCGAGCTCCACACGGTGTGTCAGGAGGCCGGATGCCCGAACGTCTTCGAGTGTTGGGAGGATCGCGAGGCCACCTTCCTCATCGGTGGCGACAAGTGCACTCGACGCTGCGACTTCTGCCAGATCAACTCCGCCAAACCCGAGGGCTACGACGCCGATGAACCACGGCGAGTTGCCCAGTCCGTCGCCCAGATGGGACTGCGATACGCCACCGTCACCAGCGTGTGCCGTGACGACCTGCCCGACGAGGGAGCTTGGCTGTGCGCCGAGACGATCCGACAGATTCACGACACCAACCCCGAGGTCGGTGTGGAGATGCTGGCCCAGGACTTCTCCGGCAAGCCGGAGCTGCTGGACGTCGTCTTCGCGGCCGGACCCGAGGTGTTCGGACACAATCTGGAGACGGTCCCGCGGCTGTTCAAGCGTATTCGCCCCGGATTCCGGTACGAACGCTCCCTCGAGGCGCTGAACCGGGCCCATGACGCCGGACTCATCACCAAGTCCAACCTCATCCTGGGAATGGGTGAGACGCGCGAGGAGGTCTCGGAGGCGATGGCCGATCTGCGCACGGCCCACACCGACCTGCTCACCATCACCCAGTACCTGCGCCCCTCCAAACTCCAGCACCCCATCGACCGCTGGGTGACGCCCCAGGAATTCGATGAGTTGGCCGAGGAGGCTGAGGAACTGGGATTCGCCGGAGTCATGAGCGGACCCTTGGTGCGCTCCTCGTACCGCGCCGGGCGGCTGTACCGTCAAGCCATGGCTGCTCGTGGGGAGAAGCCCGTCACCATCGTCACCGGCTACCGGAACGGCACGGCTCCAGCCCCGTTCGCCGAGAAAGACTGAGCCAGGATCGCACACGTTCGTGACGGCATGCGCTGTGGGGTGGGACGCCGCGTCGAGCCCCGCAGCGCATGTCGCCAGATCCCCTCACACTGGAGCGACACATGTCACTACTCCGACCGAGCTGGCAGTCCACTGTGGCCCGGTTTCGCTGACGATGCCCCATCACCAGAGCCCCAGCTGTGTCACCTCATGAAGCACCCCGAACTGCGTCACCTCACCGCGTGAAGCACTGCCGAGCTGACAATTCCTGCTGACCACGTGCGGCAGCTACTCGCTCGTCAGCTGTCACGACCTTCTCCACACCAATGCCTGCCAACCGCTCGTCCGGCCACGTGCAGCATTGTCGTGAGTGAATGCGAGTGGCGGCGGGCACAGCCCACCGCCACATCAGTGCATGCCGTGACGAGCCAGCAACGACTCACCACGGTCGTGTTCAGTTGTTGTAGTGCGGTGCCTGGTCGATCTGCAGCTCGGCGTACTTCGTCTCCGGTGCGGAGATGTGGTACGGCTTGCCGGACTGCTTCCACACCAGGTCTGGGGTGCAGCGGACGTTCTGTCCCTCGGCCTCCAGAATGATGAATCCCCAAGCCAGACGACCTTGTTGACCTGCGGGCAGGGTGTAGGGCCCCACCTTCTGGTTGAGTTTCCAGTGCACCTCGTGCACATAGGTGAACCCGAAGGTGTTCGTCATGATCTTGGCGAGTTCACCCTCGCCCTTGACCTTGGCGGACACCTTGAAGGCCTGTTCCCGGGTCTGGGTGACCGTCTGGGTGACGGGCACGTCGACACTGTCGTGGTTGGCGACGCTTGCCGCATCGGTCTGCTTGAACCATCTGTCCCGGGCCGTCACGTAGGCACCGGTGTCACCAGGGGTCGAGCATGCCGTACCCGGCTTGTAGTCGTCATTCCAGCGTTGGGGCAGCTCGAAGTGGATGGCGTCCTCACCAGGTGCCGCGTCGGTGTCCGCAGCCTGTGCTGGGCTGGCGGCGAACGGCACCATGCATGTCGTGGCTGCTGCCAGAGCCGTCACGACTCGGACTCCAGCTCTCCCGAGGACGGTCATGCCTCAGGCCCCCAGCTGGTCGTTGTCACGAGTGCTGATGGCCACGTGACGCTCCTTGGGCAGAGTGGCGGTGAAGTGGTCGCCCTTGCCCTGCCAGGTGTGATCGGCGCCACACACCGTGTGCTCACCCTCGAAGTCGGAGACGAGCCAGCCGGCCTGCAGCACAGCGGTCTTGCCCGGAGCCAGGTTGTAGGGCCCGATGGTCTCGCCGACCTGGAAGGACTGGGAGCTGGAGTAGGAGGCCGAGATGCTGATGTGGATCACGTCGAGCAGTGGGAAGTCGACGCCGACCGAGACGTTCCAGTCGCGGGTCTTGGTCTCGGTGACGCTACGAGTCACCGGAATGGGCTCGTCATTGTAGTTCGAGACGGTCCATGTGCCAGCGGAGCCGTCGAAGTAGGTGCGCACCACCTTGACGGTCTGGCCGGTCTCACCGGGGGTGGAGCAGGAAGCACCGATGGTGGTGGGGTTGGCCGGCTGGGTCTTCCTCGGGTGGGCGGCGCTGGCCGGGGTGGCAATGAAAGCAGTGGTGGCAAGGGCACCAACCACGGCGGTCGACAATGCGGTGGACAGAATCTTCATGGTTTTCCTCCAGGTTTGAAATCGGAATACAAGCCAAGAAAGTAACGACTTGATGAATTATTGGTAACGAATCAGAAATCAGATTGGGTCGGAACAGGAAGTTTCCGGTAATTGTCCGGTGTGACGTCAACCTTACGAGTCGATCCATCCGAGGCGGTGATGACGGCCTCTGCCCAGAAACCCACCGGAGCGCTGGCAAGCGGCTGATTCTTCACTCGGCTGTAGGTGCCATCCTTGCCGCAGCTGATCTCGCTGTACTGCAGCGGTGCCACCGTGGTTCCGTAGTTGACGGTGACCTTCTCCCCCGGCTTGAGGTTGACCGGTTTGAGAGGGGTGCCCACTGGCATGTACGCGCGCTGCGCGGCACCGGCCGACTGCAGCCAGCCCTGTGGAAGGCGACCGCCATTGTCCATCCAGAAGGTGGTGCCGTTGTACTCGGCTCCGACGACGAAATCCGTCACCGGTTTGAACACATAGTCTGCCTTGGACCAGTTGCGGAACTGGGTGGAGTAACCAGCCTTGCGGATCGGCTCGGACACCTGCTTGACGTCATCGGGGTACCAGTGCAGCACCCCCCGCGGCTTGCAGGACTGCCCCTTCGTCGGCCAGGACGGATCGTGCTGCGGTTTGGTGGCGGGAGGGATCGAGGGGGCCTCATGGTCGTCGGCGACCTTCTCCAGGCTGGGACCGACCCAACTGTTGAACCGCTCGGACTCCTTCATGGGACGGGAGTTGGCACCTGCAGTGCGGGACGGAATCTTCATGGCCTGGTCGGAGATGCTGCCGTCCGCCTTGATCTTGTAGACGAAGGCGTACCGCTCGGCAGGCCCCCTGCCGCGGATGACGTTGGCGCTGCGCTCGTTGACGATGTGCCCACCATCACAGGTGAGGAACATCGAGATGAATTCCTTCTCAACAGTTCCGTACTCGACACGGATCGACTCACCGGACTCCAGATCGAACGGCCCGAAGGTCTCACCCTCGATCCAGCCGTTGGAGAGCTTGATGCCGATGTCAGACTTGGCAGTGGTGTTCCATCCCGAAGGCAGGGCGGCAGCCGAGTTGGCCTCGATCTTGTGGTTGACCCCCGTCTCCACCGTCGCAGTGTAGGGAACCTTCTGCTTGGTGCGGTTGGTGAACTGGATCGTTCCGTCACTGAGGTAACGACGACCGGTCTCACCGTAGTGCCATTCCGGGTAGCCATCGGCATGTGCCTGCTCGGCCGAGCACTTTTCGTACAGATGCGCGATGGGATACCCCTGGGGCATCGGGGGAACGTCAGCCTGCGCGGCAGGGGCAAGGGCTCCAGCCGCAGCAATGAGACTGGTGGTAACCCCTACGGCCATGAGAGTCGTGTGACGTCGGGATCGTGTGAGCTTCTTCATGAGTGACCTTCTGAGACGAGATGGGCGACGAGGACACCTTGCACTGAGGGCATGACGAGAAGAAGAACAACCACACTTTCTGGAAAAGCTCATCAGCCCGTCACGCCTGCTCGGTAAAAATACTAGGTAGCCACCACCAATGCTGTCAACCATGCGCAGATCCCCGGCAGCATGACTTTCAGCAGCCCGATTCAGCACCGTGACAACCAGAGAATCATCCCCACCTCATTTCCGAACAGCACCATCTGGAATTACCTGACACGATCCCTTGACATCGGGGGCCAACGTCTCCACCGAACCGGCTGGCGTGCACTGGCCTCATAGCGCGGTAGGCCCTTGCTACACGCCGAACGGGGTACAATCGCCACGCGACTGTCTGCCCACCAGACCGTCCACGACCACGTCGAGCAGCGAACACGTCGAGAATCGGGAGCCGCCCACCATGCCCAAGAGCCAGGCCGCCAAGGAACTCGCAGCCAAGCAGAAGGCACAGGCCAAGGCCGAGAAGCAGCGCCGCAAGGAGTCGTCCAATCCCAAGGATTGGGGGACGATGAAGCAGCTGAAGGAGAGTTTCAAGCTCACCCGTCAGGTCGATCCGTCGGTGATCTGGTGGACCTTGGGTGGCTTCGTGCTGGGCATCGTCGTGTTCCTCGTCATCGGCCTATTCGTCCCACCGCTGTGGCTGTGGATCGTCCTGGGCGTGCTCGTCGGGTTCTCGCTGGGCATGTGGGCCTTCCAGTGGCGTGCCAAGAAGGCGCTCTTCCTGCGTTACAAGGGACAGGCTGGATCCTCCGAGGTGGCCCTGTCGCTGCTCGACAAGAAGAAGTGGACCGTCGACATGGCGGTGGCCTTCACCCGGCAGCAGGACATGGTGCATCGCGTCGTCGGACCTGCCGGGATCGTGCTGGTCGGCGAAGGACGGATGTCCCAACTGCGTCCGCTCATGAACACCGAGACCAGGCGCCACGAGCAGGTGGCCTACGGCACCCCCGTCACCCAGATCTACGTCGGGGAGGGCAAGAACCAGGTGCAGCTCGAGGACTTGGGCAAGCACATCAAGAAACTTCCCAAGGCGCTGAGCGCCACCCAGGTGGACGACGTCAACTCACGCCTCAAGGCCCTGGACGCCATGCGGCCACGAGTCCCCGTGCCCAAGGGGCCGATGCCGACCTCGATGAAGGGTGCCCGCGCCGCGATGCGTGGCCGCTGATCCCGTGGCTGCCTCGAACATCGTCAATGCCGAGCACCTCAGCAAGGCGTACGGTACCCGGATCGTCCTCGACGACCTCTCCCTGGGACTGGCACAGGGCGACGTCATCGGTGTGGTCGGTCGCAACGGCGACGGCAAGTCGACCCTGCTGGGACTACTCACCGGAAGCATCCTGCCCGACGAGGGGAAGGTGACACAGACCAGGTCGACGTCCATCGGGGTGCTCGCCCAGGCCGAGCAGATCGTCCCCGGCCAGAGCGTGCGTGATCTCGTCCTGGACGGTGAACCCGACCATGTGTGGGCGTCCGATCCCCTGGCCCGCCCGATCGTCGAGCAGATGCTGGCCGACATCGATCTGGACGCGCAGACGGCGAACCTCTCGGGCGGGGAGCGACGACGCGCAGCCCTCGTCGCACTCATGCTGGGCAACCACGACCTGCTCGTGCTCGACGAGCCCACCAACCATCTGGACGTCGAGGCCGTCTCGTGGCTGGCCCAACACCTGCGCACCCTGCAGCAGCGGGGCACGGCCATGCTCGTCGTCTCCCACGACAGGTGGTTCCTCGACGAGGTGTGCACCCACATCTGGGAGGTGCACGACGCCACGGTGAACGCCTACGACGGCGGCTACTCGGCGTACACCCTGGCCCGGGTGGAGCGGGAACGTCAGGCAGCGGCCAACGAGGCACGCCGTCAGAACCTGGCGCGCAAGGAGCTCGCCTGGCTGCGCCGCGGCGCCCCGGCTCGCACGTCCAAACCGAAGTTCCGCATCGAGGCCGCCAACGCGCTCATCGCCGACGTCCCCGAGCCGCGTGACAAACTCTCCCTGGCCCGCTTCTCCGCCAGTCGGCTGGGCAAGGACGTCCTGGATCTCAAGGACGTCACCCTCACCCTGCCCGACGGACGTACCCTGCTCGATCACCTCACCTGGTCGATCGGGCCGGGGGAACGTATCGGGCTCATTGGGGTGAACGGGGCCGGGAAGTCCACCCTGCTCAACCTGCTGGACCGTCGGATCGAACCGACCAGTGGACGCGTCAAGCACGGCAAGACCCTGCGGATGGCTCACCTCACCCAGGAGGTGCACGAGCTCGACGGCGACGAACGGGTGCTGGACTCGGTGAAGCGACTCAAGGAGGAGACTCGCCTGGAGACCGGACGGGAGGCCACCGCTGCCAATCTTCTCGAGGAGTTCGGGTTCAGCGGGCAACGACTGGTCACCAGGGTGGGTGAGCTCTCCGGTGGGGAGCGGCGCCGCCTGCAGCTGCTGCGGCTGCTCATCGAGGAGCCCAATGTGCTGCTCTTGGACGAGCCGACCAATGATCTGGACATCGACACCCTGCGCGTGGTCGAGGACTACCTTGACCAGTGGCCGGGCACGCTGCTCGTCGTCTCCCACGACAGGTACTTCCTGGAACGGGTGTGTGACGTCACCTATGCGCTCATGGGCGACGGTTCGTGCGTCCTGCTGCCCGGCGGGATCGACCAGTACCTCGAGCATCGGCGTCGTCGTGATGCCGGACCGTCCAAGTCGGAACGAGCCGGTGCTGCCGAGCACGGCCCGCGGGAATCCGGACCAGACGATCCCGGCAGGAATGGGACTGCGGACGACACACCGCAGGTCAGTGCGGCGCAGTTGCGTCAGATCCAGAAGGACATGGCACGCTACGAGGGCAAGATGGACAAGGCGAAGGCAGCCTTGGACGACTTGTACCAGCAGATGGCCGAGGCAGCCACGGACTACGAGAAACTCACCGACCTGCAGGGGCAGGCCAATGAGGTGCAGGCAGGACTCGACGAGTTGGAGACTGCATGGCTCGAAGCTGCCCAGCAGATCGAGTGAGTCACACCTCCAGAAGTGCGTCACCCGGGCTCACCATGTTTTCGGGTTCAACCAGTGTGGTGAGGTCCTCGGCCGAGTTGTCGAGGACGACTACCGGACAGATCGCCGAGCGACCACCTGAGCGCACCTCATCCGGCTGCCAGGTGATGAGGACGTCACCTGCGCGCACCTCATCCCCCTCGGCGGCATGCATGACGAATCCTGCACCATTGAGCTGAACGGTGTCGATGCCCAGATGGACGAGCACCGTCACGTCGTCGGAGGCAATGACGAACGCATGCGGATGCAGCTTCGCAATCCGCCCAGGGATCGGTGCGACGACATCCTGGCCGCCCGCGCCGATCGGTTCCAGTGCCAGCCCGGGGCCAACGACACCTTGGGCGAACACGGGATCCGGGACATCCGACAGTAGGTGAACGACGCCGGGCATCGGCGAGGTGATCTCAGTCACGCAGATCCTCGATGTCCTCAGCCAAGGTGTCGGCCTCCGGGCCAACCACAACCTGGACGCTCGTTGCCTGAATGACGACTCCGAAGGCACCAGCAGCCTTGAGGCCCTCCTCGTCAACCAGTTCCTCGTCCTCGACCTCGACGCGGAGCCGAGTGATGCACGCCTCCAGGTCGTTGATGTTGTCATCTCCCCCGAGGGCCCGCAGGATCTGTTCCGCCTTGCTCATGACTACTCCTTGCCAAGACATCGTGAACCGCCCTCATTGGCGGCTCGGACGCTGAAGTGATCGCGTCCCACTGAACCCAAGTGGTACAGCAGTACGTACTAAATACGACCAACCAATTTCTGTCAAGACCGTGGCATCCGAGTGCGCCCGATGCCTATTGCCCGCCCCACAGATCGTCGATGTCACTGGCCAACAGATCTGCATCGGGACCGACGATGATCTGTACGCTGTCCCCCTGGACGGTGACGCCGTGCACCCCCAGATCACGCAGGGCAGCTCGATCAACCTGATCGGGCTCGCGCAACTGGCAGCGCAGACGGGTCACGCACGGCTCAATGGAGATGACATTGTCCATGCCACCGATGGCAGCAAGGACCTGCTCGGGTCTTGTCATCGCGCTCCTCCTTGTCGACGAGGTGGGTAGAAGGTTCGTCCCGGACTGGAGATCGGGACCCACAGCTTGTAACGGTCGCCGCGATACCACGACCGGGAGTACGACACTGCTCGGTCATTGGCGTAGGTGCGCCTGGCGATCGCCAGCAATGGGGCACCTGTCGGGACGTGCAACAGACTCGCGATCGTCTCGTCGGCAGTGGCGGACTCGATGGTGTCCTCACCCCAAGTCGGCACCATGCCAGCATCGGCCAGGGCCTGGTACATGCTCTCGGGGACCCCGTGTGAAATGAGTGTGGGGGCCGAGTCCACTGCCACCCAGGTTTTCTCCACCGCCATCGGCACGCCGTCGGCCAGCCGAACCCGGTGGACGAAGTGAACTCGATCGTGGATGGAGATGCCGAGCCATGCGGCGACGTCCGGGGTCGCCAGCAACTGCTCGGCGCGAATGAGACGCGACCCGGGGATCATCCCCCGCTGACGCATCTCCTCGGTGAACGAGGTCATCCGAGCCTGGACGTCCATCTTGGGCTGGGCGACGTAGGTGCCGCTGCCCTGCCGACGCGCCAGTACTGCGTCGGCAACCAATGAGTCGATGGCACGTCGCACCGTCATGCGCGACACCCCGAACTGATCGGCAAGGTCGCGCTCACTGGGAATGGCATCCCCCACGCTGAGTTGGGTGTCGATGAGGTCGGCAAGATGATCGCGAACAGCGACATACTTCATGGCGAGAATTATGACTCATCGACTGCGCCCACGATGCATGACCTCGTTCCAAGGGATCCTAGTGATCTCGCCGGACCCGTCGACAGTCGGTCAAGTGGCTTCACGCGGGTCTGCCACCAAGGCCAGGAGCGCATGCCCGCAACGGATCGGCCGACTGTGAGCGATTTGCGACAGCCACCTTGACACGGACTACGCAAGTGGTTTGTACTTCTACCAAAGTGGTCCATACCAGTATGGTCACGCCGATACCTGATTCCGACTGGAGCCCCAATGACGGGGGCAGTCGCGCAATCCTTACTCATCGTGGAGGACACATGACGGCACGAGCCGCATCCAGCACCGGGGGAAAACACCGGAGAACCATCCCCGGCTTCTCCCAGCTCCAACGCATCGGTCGTTCGCTGATGTTGCCCATCGCGTCCCTGCCCGTCGCGGCCCTGCTGCTGCGATTCGGTGCTGCCGACGTCCTGGGCGCGGACGGCCTGTCCAGGCACGTCCACTGGATGCAGCCGGTCGCTGACGTCCTCGCCGCCGCTGGTGGGGCCATCTTCGACAACCTGCCACTCATCTTCGCCCTGGGGGTGGCCGTCGGCTACGCCAAGAAGGCAGACGGGTCAACGGCCCTTGCCGCCCTCATCGGCTACCTCGTGTTCACTGGAGCAGGCACGTCCAAGACCACACAGGGTGGTGTGCTGGGCGCCCTGGCGCCGTACTTCGCCAAGGACACCGGGGTCATCAATTACGGTGTGCTCGGTGGCATCGTCATCGGCATCATCGCCGCCAAGAAGTACGAGCGTCACCGCCGCAAGAAATTGCCCACCTACCTGGCATTCTTCGGCGGACGCCGGTTCGTGCCGATCGTCACCGCCGCGGCGTCAATCGTGGCAGGCGTCGTCATGGCACTCGTGTACCCGGCCTTCGACTGGCTGTTCAACAAGCAGGTCGGTGGCTTCATCATGAGCCACGGCTCCAACCCGGGCACCGGATTCGTCTTCGGCGCCATCAATCGTCTGCTCATCCCGTTCGGACTGCACCACCTGCTCAACTCACTGCCGTGGTTCCAGCTGGGCAATTGTGTCAACGCAGCCGGCGAGACCCTGCACGGTGACATCACCTGCTTCTTCAACGGCACTGTCGAGACGAACTCCTGGACCGGATCCTTCATGACCGGATTCTTCCCGATCATGATGTTCGCCCTACCCGGTGCTGCCCTGGCGATCTACCACACCGCCAAACCTGAGAAGAAGAAGGTCACTGGTGGCGTGATGTTCTCGGTGGCCCTCACCGCATTCCTCACCGGGATCACCGAGCCTCTTGAGTACGCCTTCGCCTACGTCGCCTTCCCGCTGTACCTGGTGCATGCCATTCTCACCGGCACCTCCTTGGCACTGGTGAACGCACTGGGCATCAAGGATGGCTTCGGATTCTCCGCAGGTCTCACCGACTACATCATCAACTTCGGGCGGGCCGCGCAGCTCTCCGGCGGCCCCGGCAAGGTTCTCCTCCTGCTGGTCATAGGCCTGGCCTATGGGGTGATCTACTACTTCGTCTTCCGATTCGCCATCACCCGGTGGCAGCTGCACACCCCGGGCCGCGAGGAGGACGGTGAGAGTGCCGCAGCAGCCAGCGTCTTCGACGAGGCACAGGTCGCCGCCGAGGCCTCCACCGGCAAGAAGGCCGCCAAGGACGAAGGCAGGGTGTGACACTCACGTTCGGCGCTGTCCATCGGGCCGAACGTCATTCCCCCTTTCCCGGCTGCTGTCTGACGTCTCAGTGCTGAAGCGGTGGTAGGCGTCTGCCCTCTGGTGTTGAATGCCGTCTGGCCACTCGTACGGCACGACGTCACTGCACGTCAGCCGAGTCTGCTTCCTCGTCCTCGGGATCCTTGTCCGAGGACGGGAACAGACGCCTGATGAGCTGATCGAGCCCTGCACCGATGATGATCGCCCCCACGATCCCAATCGTTGCCGCGAGCAGATGGTTGTCGCCGATGGCACTTGACACCCCTGCTCCAATGGCAGTCGCGTAGGAGGCCCACAGGATGGAGGCGAGGACGTCGATGGGGACGAACACCCGGTAGGAGTAATGCGTCGCCCCTGCCATGGCATTGACGATGACCCGTCCACCGGGAATGTATCTGGCCACGAGGATCACCAGGGGTCCGCGGACCCGCAGCTGCCGGGTTGCCCATGTCACCATCTTGCGGCGACGCTCACCGCCGGTGAGCAGTTTCGTCCTGCCGAGCCAGCGACCTATCCAGTAGGCAAGATTGTCACCACAGAATGCGCCGAAGGCTGCCACCGGAATGAGGATCCACCACGGGGGCTGACCTATCGCCGCCAGGGCCACGACGACGGATTCGCTGGGAACGACGGGAAAGATGCCGTCGATGACACTGAGAGCCCACATGACGACGGTGACGATCGGATGAGACGCGTTGGCGGCCACGTACTCGTTGATCGCATCAACCCAGTGGGTGAAGTTCATCGCCCCATGGTCTCACAACACATGCCTTGGTCCAATCGGCATGCCCGGACGGCACCCACGCCAGTTTCCCGCAACGGGCCATCCCATGGTCTTGTCAGGATGTCGCCACGTCCCTCTGACGGTTCACCACAGCCACGGCACGGACGTCATCGCGGGACGACGTCCTCGTAGACCTTGGTGAGTTCGGCTGCCACCGCTGCCGGGGAGAAGCGATCCACGGCACGTTGCCGAATGTGTGCTGGATCCCAGCTGCCCAGGGAATCGAGAAATTCGCCCAGCCCGGCGCGCAGGTCGTCCTTGGAACCACTCCGGGTGACCATGCCGACGTCGGGGGTGAGAAAATCCGACGGGCCACCACACGGGGTGGCAAGGATCGGCAGTCCGGCAGCCATGGCCTCCACGTAGACGACCCCGAAGGTCTCCCACTGCGACGCCAGGGCGAAACCGTCGGCTCGGGCGAAGCGCTCGGCGATCTGGGAGCGGGAGAGCAGCCCCTCCATCATGATCGTGCCGGGGTGCTCCGCATTGATCCGGGCTGCAAGACGCTCCAGCTCCGGCCGCTGCGGCCCGTCACCGATGACGCTCAGCGTGAGTCCCGGGCGTGTGGCGGCAAGCTCCCCCACCACCTCGATGAGAGGTTTCATCCCCTTGCGTTCAACGAGTTGCCCAGCTGCCACCAGATGGGCATCAGCTCGTGAACCTGATCCCTTCCCAGAGTCTGACAGGGGCGAAATCGCCTCATCCGCGTCCTGCTGGGGCGGCGCGAAGAGGTCGACGTCGATGACATTGGGGACCACGCGGCACGTGGCTCCGTACCGGGTGTCCATGATGTCCTTGAGTGGGCGCGACACGGCAAGGACGGCATCGGCTCGCCGGACGGCACGGCGTACGTCCTCCTCGGTGCGCCTGTCGGCACCGTCGAGGGACAGTCCGGAGAAGTGTTCGGTGTACACCAGGGGCACGTCGTCGACACCAGCTCGGGCCACTGCAGCGGCATGCCTGCTGAAGTGGGCATGGATGACGTCTGGGCTTCCCCAGAGCTTGACGACACGACGATGGAGCAGGCCCGTGGCACGTCGGTAGGCCTGATGGTCCAGCTCGGGACTGACTGCCCCGAGCGGCAGGTCGAGCCCCAGCGTCTCGATCCCGTCGATGGTGCGATGTGACCACCCGAACCGCCGTACTCGACGAGCCGAGCGGCCATCCACGTAGCCCACCAGGACGTCGTGGCCAGCAGTGGCCAGTGCCTTGGCCTGGTCCAGCTCGAAGACCCCCCGCAGGGGACTCGACGCACACGGAACGCCGCGGGAGAGCACCAGTACCCGCATGACTCGCCTCCTCGGATCGGGAACCTTCCTAGCACAACGCGAGGACCGTCTGTAACACAGCCGAAACATGCCGGTGATGCCAGAGCAACCGTGACCGGCTACGGTGTGAAGCATCACCACACGTTGATGGAGGACAGATGTTCCAGAATGCCGACGAGCTCCTAGCCTATGTGAAGAACGAGGGAGTCGAAATGATCGACTGCCGCTTCTGTGACCTCATCGGTGTCATGCAGCACTTCACGGTGCCTGCCCGCGAGTTCGACAAGGACACCTACGAGAAGGGCCTGGCCTTCGACGGCTCGTCCATCCGCGGGTTCAAGCAGATCCATGAGTCGGACATGGACCTGCTGCCCGACCCGAGCACCGCCTGGATCGACCCGTTCCGCGAGCACAAGACGCTCATCCTCAACTTCAACGTGCACGATCCCATCACCCGCGAGCCCTACAACCGCGACCCGCGCAACATCGCCGAGCGTGCCCAGAACTACCTTGCCTCCACCGGCATCGCCGACACCGCCTTCTTCGCCTCCGAGGCCGAGTTCTACGTCTTCGACGACATCCGGTTCGACACCCGCGCCAATGAGTCCTACTACTCCATCGACTCCGAGGCCGGGGCCTGGAACACCGGCCGCGTCGAGGAGGGCGGCAACCGCGGTTACAAGGTGAAGTACAAGGGTGGCTACTTCCCCGTCGCCCCCACCGACCACTTCGGGGACCTGCGCGACGAGATGGTCAGCCTCATGGAGCGTGTCGGTCTCAAGGTGGAGCGTGCCCACAGCGAGGTCGGCACCGGCGGCCAGGCCGAGATCAACTGGCGGTTCAACACGCTGGTCAAGGCAGCCGACGAGGTGATGCAGTTCAAGTACATCGTCAAGAACGTCGCCTGGAACAACGGCAAGACGGCCACCTTCATGCCCAAGCCGATCTTCGGGGACAACGGATCGGGCATGCACGTGCACTCCTCGCTGTGGAAGGACGGCGAGCCTCTGTTCTTCGACGAGAACGGTTACGCCCAGCTCTCCGACCTCGCCCGCTACTACATCGGCGGCATCCTCAAGCACGCCCCGTCGCTGGTGGCCCTCACCAACCCGTCGGCCAACTCGTACCACCGTCTGGTGCCCGGTTTCGAGGCTCCGGTGAATCTCGTCTACTCCCAGCGCAACCGTTCGGCGTGCATGCGCATCCCGATCACCGGACCCAACCCCAAGGCCAAGCGCGTCGAGTTCCGCTGCCCGGATCCCTCGGCCAACCCGTACATGGCCTTCGCAGCGATCCTCATGGCCGGTATCGACGGCATCCAGAACAAGATCGAGCCGCACGAGCCGATCGACAAGGACATCTACGAGCTGCCTGCCGAGGAGCACGAGGAACTGGAGCAGGTGCCGACCACCCTGGAGGGCGCACTGCAGGCCCTGGAGGCCGATCACGAGTACCTCGAGGCCGGTGACGTCTTCTCCTCCGACCTCATCGACACGTGGGTACGCATCAAGCGTGAGGACCTTGCCGAGTTGCAGCAGCGTCCGCACCCCTACGAGTTCGACCTCTACTACGACATCTGATCCACGATCACCATGCGCACCGTTGACGACGTCCGTACCCTCATGGACCACTGGTTTCCTCCCCAGCTCGCCGAGAGTTGGGATGCACCGGGACTGGTCTGTGGCGATCCCGCCGACGAGGTCCACCGGGTGGCCACCGCCCTGGAAGCCACCGATGAGGTCGTCGCGGCTGCCATCGACTCGGGAGCGCAGATGCTGCTCGTCCATCATCCCCTGCTGATGCGGGGAGTGACGACGGTGTCGGCCGACACCCCGAAGGGGCGGCTGGTACATCGACTCATTCGTGCCGGTGTGGCGCTCATGGCGGCCCACACCAATGCCGATGCCGCCGTCGGCGGGGTGAACGACGTCCTGGCACGGCTGCTCGAGGTGCGGGTGGACGGTCCGCTGCACCCAGCCGACCACCCCGTCGACGACGAGTGGGCCGGGCCAGTGCACATGCAGGGCATCGGACGGGTGGGAACCCTGCCCGAACCAATGACCCTGGCGCAGTTCACCGAGCACGTCGCCGAGCGACTGCCACGCACCGTGTGGGGTGTGCGGGCCGCCGGCCACCCGGAACAGGTGGTGCGCACGGTCGCAATGTGTTCCGGCGCCGGAGACTCCCTGCTGGCGGCAGCACGCCGCAGTGGCGCCGACGTCTACCTCACCGGAGATCTGCGTCATCATCCCGCCGATGAGCACCTGCGCCACGGTGGGCCAGCCCTGGTGGACGTCGCCCACTGGGCCAGTGAGTCGCCGTGGTGTGCCGACCTGGCCCGTCGCCTGGAGCAGGAGGGGTACGAGACGACGGTGCTGTCCATCCGCACCGATCCGTGGACCGTCGGGGTGCGGCCGCCAGAGCAGGGCTGAGGATACCTGACCCCAGGTCACATGTCGCTGGCCTCAGCGTGCCGGGCGTGAAAGAATGTCATCAATGTGAGGACCACTGAGGAACGAGCATTCGTTGACGACACCGAGGCCATCGTGCGACTGGGATCCATGCTCCTGGAGTCGGGGACCGGGTCGTACCGCGTCAAGCGAGCCATGCACCGCGCCGCCGTCGCACTGGGCATGGACCGGCATGACGCCTCGGTGAGTCTCACCGAGATCATCGCCACCGCCCACCGGGGCGACAACTTCCGTACCGTCATGCGCGAGGTGTACCGGGTACGGGTGGACGCAGCTCGCATCTCGGCCTTGGAGCACCTCTCCCGCAATCTGCCCGAGCCCTGCACGGCGGAGCGACTCGAGGCCGAGCTCGACCGCATCTCACGTACCGTCAAGTCATCGTGGAAACCGTGGCAGAACACCGTGGCAGGTGGCGTTGCCTGCGCTGGATTCGCCATCCTCAACCGGTTCACCCCCATCGACGCCCTCGTCGTCCTCCTCGCAGCGAGCACCGGGCAGTACGTACGGCGTCGTCTGGGGAGCCGCTGGCTCAACCAGTTCGGCGTGGCTGCGCTGGCCGCTGCCCTGGCCGGGTTGGTGTACCTCACGGTCGCATCGATTCTCGAGGCCACCGGGCAACCGGTGCTCAAGAGTGTCAACGGTCCGGGGTACGTGGCATCCCTGCTGTTCCTCGTGCCCGGCTTCCCCATGATCACGTCAATCCTCGACATGGCGCGCCTGGACTTCACCGCGGGTCTCAGCCGAGCCGCGTACTCCATGGGACTGGTGATCTCTGCCACCCTGTCCGCCTGGATCATGAGCCTGGCCTCCGGGATGACGCCACTGCCCGCCGAGTTCACCCTGCCGGGGGCCTGGCAGTGGATCGCATTTGCCGTTGCCACCTTCCTGGGCGTCGCCGGTTTCGCCATCCTCTTCAACTCGACCCCACGCATGGTGCTCATGGCAGCTGCGCTGGGCACGATCGGCAACCTCGTCCGTCTGGCCCTGGGGCAGATGGGGATGCCCAACCAGCTGGCTGCCGGGCTGGGCGGGCTCACCATCGGCCTCGTCACCGCGCCGCTGGCCCCGCGCCAGAAGGTGCCCAGGATCACGCTCACGGTGCCAGCGTGCGTCATCATGGTGCCGGGAGCGGCAATGTACCGCATGATGTACTGGCTCAGCAGTGACACCCTCCAGGCACTCGGCTACGGCGCCGAAGCCATCCTCACCGTCGTGTGCATTGCCTCGGGGCTCGCCGTGGCCCGTATGCTCACCGATCCGCACTGGGCGTTCTCCAAGCCTATCCCCAGCCCACACGCGTTCCGCTCCCAGCCGGACTGACCGGTCCTCCTCCGTGGGGGAAGCCACCCTACCCGGGGTCAACGCCCCCTGAACAACTAGCGTCAACGCCCCCCTTGACGGCTTGACGACCGCACGTCCACATTTCCAAGGACCGTGCGCCCACGCCCCTGGACAACCGGGCGTCACACACTCCAGAACAGTTCGTCGACGACCTTGTTGGCTCGCCGTGAGCGGCGCAGGTGCTCCTCGACGACCATCTCGGAGGCTCCCCGCCCCATGCCCAGCAGTCGAGCAATGGCATCGAGTTCCCGGGAATCGGTGGGAAGCGTGTCGGCGGCACGCCCCCGCACACACATGATTGCGTTGCGCAGCGCGCTGGCCCCCAGCCAGGCCACCCGCAGGTCCTCGTACTGATCCGGCATCATGAGATCCGCTGCCCGAGCCGCAGACAGGGCCTCCAGGGTCGACGTCGTGCGCAGCTGCGGCAGCCGGGCCCCGAATCGCATCTGCATGAGCTGCACCGTCCACTCCACATCGGCCAACCCGCCGGGACCCATCTTGAGGTTCATCCGGCGATCCGAGCCGCGCCGAACCCGTTCGTCCTCCATGCGGGCCTTGAGCCGGCGAATCTCGGTGCACTGCGACGAGCTCAATCCCACAGCAGGCCAACGGAGTCGATCCATCGACGCCAGCAATGCCCCGGTGAGTTCACGATCCCCGGCCCCGTGTCGTGCCCGCACCAGAGCCTGGGACTCCCAGGTGCTCGACCAGCGTGAGTAGTACGTGAGGCAGCTGCTCAGTGAACGCACCAGCGGACCGGATCGTCCTTCCGGGCGCAGATCGGCATCAAGGTCGAGCCCGGGCCCCGGCCCCGGAGCCCCCAGCAGCTTGCGCAGCGTCGTGACGATCTCCATCGCCTTCTGGGTGGCTCGGGTTCCGGTGTCGTCGACGACGAACATGAGGTCGGCATCGGAGGACAGGGCCATCTCACGTCCGCCCCAGCGTCCCAGGGCGATGACGCCGATTCGCGGAGCATCGTCGAGGCTGGCACGCACCGCCTGCAGGCTGGCCTCGATGGTGGCATCGGTGAGATCCGAGAGCCCCCGGGCAACGGTCTCCACCGGCGCCACCCCCAGGACGACGTCGACGACGAGCCGGAAGAACTCGCGCCGACGCACCCCACGGATCGCCCGGATCGAGTCGGCCACCTCACGATGCCGCCTGCCCACCCGTGTCATCTCGGCACACAGTTCGTCACGACCCCGTGGACGCAGGTCGACGTCAACCAGCACCTGGACGGTCTCCGGGGAGCGCACCAGCAGGTCGACGCCGAGCCGGGACCCCGAGAGGATGGCTGCCAGCCGTTGCGCGGTGTCCCCCTCGTCACGCAGTGCCCTGAGGTACCACGGTGAGGACCCCAGCTCCTCCGACACCTTGCGGAAGGCGAGCAGTCCTGCATCCGGGTTCGGCCCCGAGGCGAGCCAGCCGAGCATCGCCGGCATGAGCTGGGCCTGGATCTTCACCGCACGTGTCGTGCCCTGGGTGAGCGCAGCGATGTGTCGCAGTGCCGCGGACTCGTCGGCGAAGCCCAACGCCTTGAGCCGCGTCTTCGCCGCATCGGTGGTCATGCGCAGTTCCTCGGAGGGGATGCGCGAGACGGCCTCGACCAGCGGGGAGTAGAACACCCGGTTGTGGGTGGACAGCACGGCCTGGGCGGTGGAGTGCCAAGCCTGGCGCACATCGTCACCGGTGCGCAGCCCGACCCCGCGGGCAAGACGCCGCAGGGCGGCCTCGTCGGTGGGAAGCAGGTGGGTGCGTCGTAGATGGAACAGCTGGACGCGGTGTTCCAGGAGACGTTCGAATCGGTATGCCGACAGCAGTCGCTGGGCATCGGCTCGACCGATGTAGCCTCCTGCCGACAGGCTGCGCAGGGCGTCGAAGGTGGACCGTACCCGCAAAGATGAGTCCTGCCGGCCGTGCACCAGCTGAAGCAGCTGAACGGTGAACTCGACATCCCGCAGTCCACCGGCCCCCAACTTGATCTCATGATCACGGTTCTTGCGGGCGATGTGGTCGACGACCCTGGTCCGCATGGCACGAGACTCCCCGACGAACCCGTCCCGCTCGGCCACCTGCCACACCAAGGGCGCCACGAGCGCGCAGAACTGCTCCCCCAGTTCGATGTCGCCGGCCATCGGACGAGCCTTGAGCAGCGCCTGGAACTCCCAGTTCCTCGCCCAGGTGCGGTAGTACTCCGCCATTGACGCCAAGGTGCGCACCAGAGGTCCGGCGTCACCCTCGGGGCGCAGGGCGGCATCCACCTGCCAGATGGATCCGGCTCCGCTGTGCGCCGAGCAGATGCGTGCCACCGTCGCAGCGAGCCGTTGCCCGACGGCAATGGTCCGGGCATTGTCGACGTCCTCGTCGGCAGGGGCGACGACGTGGATGACGTCGACGTCGGAGATGTAGTTGAGCTCCCGTGCCCCACACTTGCCCATCGCAATGACGGCCAACCGTGCAGCCTGATGACCGGGCGTCATGGCTCGTGCCAGGGCCAGGGCCGATTCGATGACACCGTCGGCGAGGTCGGCGAGTTCGACGCTGACCGACTCCAACACCTCGGTGGGGTCGTCGTGGCTCAGGTCGCGAGCTGCGATGCGCAACAGATGACGTCGATTGGCCAGCCGCAACTCATCGGCACCGCGAACAGGATCGGCCTGCGAGACGAGAAAACCGTCCTGCTCGATGGCCGACACACAGCTCAGCAGGTCGGTGCGAATCTGCTCGGCAGACCACTGCTCGGGCTCCGCCGCCAGGACGTCAAGGACATCGGGATGAGCCGTGAGGTACTTGCCAAGCTCCGCCGATCCCCCCAGGACACGTACCAGACGGCGGGCCTGATGCGGATCGGCCACCATGCCACGAACAGTTCCCGGAGCGGCATCGGCCAGATCGGCCAGGCTGGAGAGCGCCTGTTCGACGTCACAGGCGTGACCGAGCTCATCCTCCCAGGGCTGCCACTGCTCCTCGTCGAGCCCGAGCGCAGCAGCCATGAGCCCGTGGAACCTGCGTGCCCGACGAGCGTCATTGGCTCCGTGTCGGACGAGTTCAGCCTCAAGCGTGGAGATTCGATCCGCCATGTCCAGCCTCCGATCGGCGCAAGCCTACCTGCGTGATGAGACTAACCTGTGTCAGCGTCGCTGAAATGTCACATTGGCGATACCTTGTCGTTGCCTCCGAGTCAGCGACTGGGAAACTCATCGCGCTAGCTTCTTGGAGGTGACAGTCATGGCAGACCGCACCGAGCGGGAGATGAGGAAGCTGTCCACCACCTGGGTGGAGGCCATGAGGCTTCTGCTGCCTGAATCCGCCAATCCGGTCGACTCCGACCCACGGTGGAACTGTCGCCATCTGACTCTCGTCATGGTCCTGCTCACCGACACCCTGCAGACCCTTGACGTGTCAGCCACCCAACGTCCGATGGAGTTGTGGGAGCTGTGCCGCGAACGTTCCCTGGCAGCACACACGCTCATCGAGGTGGCCCGTCAGATCGAGGAGGACTCCCCCGAGGACCTTCTGCCCCAGGCCAGTTCACTGCTCTCGACGGTTGAGGAGCGTCTCACCGGAACACGCCCTACCCCGACCCGCGTCGAGACCCTCGTGGGGCCGGCCCGACTCACCGATCATCTGCGTCTGACCATGATCGACGGGGTCTGCATGGCCATGGCGTCGGGAATCGTCCTGCCCCGTGCCGTCAAGGTCGACGCATGCCGCGCCCTGGCGACGATCCTGGGGCAGACCCACGGGGGACGCACGATCGAACTTCGAGTGCCCCCGGCCACCGCGGTGCAGCTGGAGTCCACGACTGCTGGTCCCGACCATCATCGTGGTACCCCACCCAACGTCGCCGAGTCCGACATGGAAACCTTCCTCGCCCTGGCGACCGGTTTCCTCAGCTGGTCACAGGCACGTGAGAACGGCCGTATCTCCACCTCCGGATCGCACGTCGAGGAACTTGCCGAGATGCTTCCCGTCGTCGATGCCGCTCACAGATGCGGCAGGTAACGGTCCAGCTCGAACTGGGTCACCTGCCCCAGGTACTCCTCGTACTCGGCCTTCTTGTTGCGCAGGAAGTAGTCGAAGACGTGCTCACCCAGGGTTTCCGCCACGAGTTCTGAGTCCTCCATGAGTGCAATCGCCTGACCAAGATGCTTCGGCAGGGGGTCGATGCCCAGGGCGCGACGCTCCCTGGCACTGAGACTCCACACGTCGTCGGACGCCTCCTCGGGAAGTTCCCACTCGTGCTCGATGCCGGAGAGCCCGGCCGCCAGGATCAACGCGAGGGCGAGATACGGGTTCGTCGCAGCATCGACGGAGCGCACCTCCACCCGCGCCGAGGACGCCTTGTTCGGTTTGTAGGCCGGCACCCGCACCAGGGCGGACCGGTTGTTGCGTCCCCAGCAGATGTACGCCGGTGCCTCACCACCGCCCATGATGCGACGGTATGAGTTGACCCATTGGTTCGTCACAGCGGTGATCTCGGGGGCGTGGTGCAGCAGCCCGGCGATGAAGTGCTTGGCCACCGGCGACAGACGGGCCTCGTCACTGGGGTCGAAGAAGGCGTTCTCGTCCCCCTCGAACAGGGAGACATGGGTGTGCATGCCCGAGCCAGGGCACTGGGAGAAGGGTTTGGGCATGAACGTCGCCTTGATGCCCTTGAGCGACGCCACCTCACGGATGACGACACGGAAGGTCATGATGTTGTCGGCCATCGTCAGCGCGTCGGCATAGCGCAGGTCGATCTCGTGCTGGCCGGGGGCCCCCTCGTGGTGACTGAACTCCACCGAGATGCCCATCTGCTCCAACATGGTGATCGAATCACGCCGGAAATCCGTGCCCGCCCCCAGGGTCGTGTGATCGAAGTAACCACCGTTGTCCAACGGCTCGGGGGAATCGCCGGGGTGGTGTGGCCCCTTCAACAGGTAGAACTCGATCTCCGGGTGCGCGTAGAAGGTGAAGCCCATGTCGGCAGCCTTGTCCATGGCGCGTTTGAGCACGTAGCGCGGATCTGCCCAGCTCGGGGTGCCGTCCGGGTTGGCGATGTCACAGAACATCCGTGCCGTACCGGTACCCTGTCGCCACGGCAGCATCTGGAAGGTCGACGGATCTGGGTGCGCCACCATGTCGGACTCGTACACCCGGGCGTATCCCTCGATGGAGGAGCCGTCGAAGCCCACTCCCTCGGCAAATGCGCTCTCGATCTCGGCCGGAGCGATGGCCACGGACTTCAGGGAGCCGAGCACGTCGGCGAACCACAGCCTCACGAAATGGACGTTGCGTTCCTCGATCGAACGCAACACGAACTCAGTCTGCCTGGACATGTCCCCATTGTGACTGCCCCGTGTTTCAGTTGTGTTGCTTGTCCCGGTTCTGCCGACGAGGCGGGGTCAGCACCCAACAGTGGGGCCACACTTCTCGCCCCACCCGTGGTCACACCACATGCGGAGGAGTCACCGATGCGACACATCGTCCATCGAGCACCGCTCAGCATCATCTGCAGACTGCCAGGGGCCAGAGCTGGGCATGAATCACCCTGCCAGCGCCATTTCCTCCTTTCGCGGTAGGCTCACGTCGACTCCTGCTGCTGACCACGCACACCACCACGTTGGATCGCCCATGATTTTCAAGATCGCCGTCAACTCCGTGATTCGGGGTGCATCGTCATGGTTGGCACTCATCGTCGCGTCGATCGCACTCAGCGTCGTGGTGGCGTTGAGCCTGGGCATGATCGTCGCTGGGGCCTCGGCCAGTGGAGAGGCGCAACAGGCATTCGTCTCCATGGGGGCCACTGCACTCGGGTTCACGGTGCTCACCGCGCTGGCATCCTTCCGTCTGGTGGTGGGCACCTGCGTGCGTCTGCAACGACAGGACGTCGCCCTGTGGCAGATCGCCGGAATCCTGCCGGGTACCGCGCACCTCGTCGTGGCGACCGAGATCGTCCTCGTCACTGCGGTGTCCGCCGCGCTGGGGGCAGCGCTGTCACTGGCGATGTGGCCGCCCTATCTTCACTTCGTGGACGGCAGTGGGCTACCCGAGACAGACGTGTTGCACCGACCACTGCCAGTCATCTCCCTTGTCATCGCGGTGGGAGCGACGACCCTCACCAGTCTGGTGTGTGGGCTTCGATCGGCCCGAGGAATCGTGAAGGCAGATCTCGTCACAGGCGTGCGCCCTGCCGCTGCCCCACCGCCACGATCCACGGCTGCCAGGGTCATCACCGCGATCGTTGCCGTTCTGCTCATCGCAGGCACGGTGACGCTGTACCTCGTCATTGCACATGCCCACCCCGTCACCGACCCCGACGACTTGGCTGGCATCCTCAGTTCGTACGCTGGGATGGGACTGCTGGTCTGCCTGATCTTCACGATCCTCTCCGGGCCCATCATCCGCGGTCTCGTCCGGCTGGTCAGAGCCTTGCCGTTCGCCGGGACTGCCGGGTTCCTGGCCAGCCGTGAAGCCAGCGCTCGTCCACGGCTCACCCAGGCACTCGTCGTACCCATCACCCTGGCCGCAGCTGCCGTGGGCATCATGGCTGCCTGGATCAACGAACTCACCAACGTCATGGCCGCCCAGGCCGGATCGGAGGAGAAGGTCAACGCCCCGCCTCGACAGATGGCCCTGCTGCTCGGTGGGCCCGTCATCGTCGCCTGTGTGTGCGCCTCGGCCATCGTGTTCGCCACCGCATCCCATCGCCGTGCGGACAATGCACTGCTGCTGGTCTCGGGGGTCACACCGGGAGTCATTCGTGCCAAGGCCCTCGTCGAGGCGGGGATCCACGCCGTCATCTGCCTCGTCTGCGCCTACGGGATCGTCGTCGTCAACGACGTGTCCATGGCCAAGGCGCTGTCGACAGGCCCTGTTCCTTCAGTACCGATCCTCGCGCCGGGGTGGCAGGCTGCCGGAGTCGTCGCCGTGGGGATCGCACTCACCCTCCTCCTACTGCTTGCCGTGACGGCCGACGGTATGCACAGGAATCCCGTCACCACCATCACCGGAGGTCACCAATGACGTCATGGATACACGCCACCGGAGTACACAAGGGATTCGGCAGGGGAGCACGCCGGGTCGAGGTGCTCAGGGGTGTCGACCTCGACGTCGAGCCCGGCGAGTTCGTCACCGTTGTCGGTTCGTCAGGAGCTGGAAAGTCAACCCTGCTGTACTGCCTGTGCGGGCTCATCCCAGCCGACGACGGTCAGATCAGTCTGGTCGGCAACGACATTCGTACCGCTAGCAGGTCTCAGTTGGCACGCATCCGACGCGACCACGTCGGGTTCATCTTCCAGGACCTCAACCTCATCAGTTCACTAACCGTGCGGGACAACGTCGTCCTTCCGGCACGGATGGCTGGTCGGAGGCCACGGCGCCGCGACGTCAACCAGGTGCTTGACGCTGTCGGACTGGCTTCCCAGGCCAGCAAGTACCCGGCCCATCTGTCGGGAGGACAGCGCCAGCGGGTCGCCATCGCGCGATCCCTGCTGCACCAACCCGAACTGCTGCTCGCCGACGAGCCCACCGGCTCACTCGACGTCTCGTCCCGCGACACGGTGTTGGAGCTGCTACGAGCCACGGTGAGCGAGACCACCTCCCTGGTCATGGTGACCCACGACCTCGACATCGCGGCAACCGCTGACCGTGTCGTCGTCCTGGCGGACGGGCACAACGACCGCATCCTCACCCGTCCGAGCTCGACCGAGGTGTTCCAGGCCCTCCATACCGGCCCACGGCACTGCCATGCTGATTACACTGGTGCTTCGTGACTTCCATGCATGCTTACCCTGTTTCCCCGCGTCTGTCCGTCCCGAGTTCCATCCAACGCCCGCCCTATGTGGGCAAGGGCGACGTGCCGGAGAACTACACCGGGTCCCATGTGCAGAGCCCCGAGGTCATCGAGGCCATGCACGAGGCCGGACGCATCGCCTGCGGTGCCATGCACGAGGCCGGCAAGGCGGTGGCCCCCGGAATCACCACTGACAAGCTCGACAGGATCGCCCACGAGTACATGTGCGATCACGGGGCGTACCCGTCCACCTTGGACTACCGCAACTATCCCAAGTCCATCTGCACCAGCGTCAACGACGTCATCTGCCACGGCATCCCGGATGCTCGTCCGCTGGAGGACGGCGACATCGTCAAGATCGACGTGACCGCCTACAAGAACGGTGTGCACGGCGACAACTGCTACACCTTTCTGTGTGGCGACGTCAGCCAGGAGGCCCGTGACCTCGTCACCCACACCCAGGAGGCCATGAACCGCGCCATCAAGGCGGTGCGTCCTGGCAGGTCCATCAGCATCATCGGACGCATCATCGAAAACTACGCCAAGAGGTTCGGCCACGGGGTGGTCCGCGACTACACCGGCCACGGGGTGCACACGGCCTTCCACTCCGGGCTGGTCGTCTTCCACTACGACGAGCCACGCTACGACGTCACCCTCGAGGAGGGCATGACGCTCACCATCGAGCCGATGCTCACGCTGGGCAACCAGGCCAACCACCAGTGGGACGATGGCTGGACGGTGCAGACCAATGACGGGTCGTGGTGCGCCCAGTTCGAGCAGTCGATGGTCATCAACACCGACGGCGCCGAGATCCTCACCCGGTTGGACTGAGTGCCCCACACCAGTGAGGGTTGTGTTGCACTCCCCCAGAGTGCAACACAACACCATCCTTGCAAAGATGCCACTCACCGCTTCAACACCACAATCCTCAATTTGGCGCACAACTCCCACCCCGGTCCTGAACAAATGACCAGGTCAGTAATCTCGTGATTCACAGCATCTCCGCAACAGGACGGAGACACCCAAGCCACGGGAGCTGGAATCGATCATGAGTGAAGCCACCCTCACCTCCCGAGAGAGCACACCACCGTCGGGAATGCCGCCCACATCACTGAGCGCGAAGGAGCGTGCCCGACACGATCGATGGACACCGCCCAAAGTCATCGCATGGATCCTCATCTCGGCCATCGCCGGCCTCGGATGGTGGATGCTCGCCATCCATCGCGGTGAGACCGTCAACGGGATCTGGTTCGTCCTCGCGGCCGTTGGATCGTACTTCATCGGCTACCGGTTCTACGCCAAGTACATCCAGGACAAGCTCGTCCATCCCGACGACGAGCGGGCCACCCCAGCCGAGTACGACTACAATGGCCGGGACTTCGTCCCCACTGACCGTCGCATTCTCTACGGTCACCACTTCGCCGCCATTGCGGGAGCTGGCCCGTTGGTCGGTCCGGTGCTGTCGGCCCAGATGGGATACCTGCCCAGCACGATCTGGATCATCGTCGGCGTCATCCTCGCCGGTGCCGTTCAGGACTACCTCGTCCTCGTCATCTCCATGAGACGTGGCGGACGCTCACTGGGCCAGATGGCCAAGGACGAGCTGGGACGCGTCGGCGGAATCGCCGCCCTCGTGGCCACCCTGACCATCATGCTCATCATCGTCGCGATCCTTGCGATGGTCGTCGTCAACTCCTTGGCAGCGTCGTCCTGGGGCGTGTGGAGTGTTGGCCTGACCATTCCCATCGCGCTGCTGATGGGCTTGTACCTGCGGTATCTGCGCCCCGGAAAGGTGCTTGAGGTATCCGTGATGGGCATCATCCTGCTGGTGCTGGCCATCGCCTCGGGAGCGTGGATCGAGAACACCTCGATCGCCACCGCTCTGCACCTGGGCCGGCCATTTTTGGCATGGGCAATCATCATCTACGGATTCGTGGCCTCGATCCTGCCGGTGTGGATGCTGCTGGCCCCTCGCGACTATCTCTCGACCTTCATGAAGGTCGGTGTCATCACGATGCTGGCGATCTCGATCGTCATCGTCCGTCCAGTCATCAGCGTGCCTGCGATGAGCGTCTATGCCCACACCGGTACTGGCCCCGTCTTCTCGGGAAAGCTGTTCCCCTTCCTCTTCGTGACGATCGCCTGTGGAGCGTTGTCCGGATTCCACGCCACCATCGCGTCGGGCACCACTCCGAAGCTCATCGAGAAGGAGTCCCAGGCCCGCCTCATCGGGTACGGCGGCATGCTCATGGAGTCCTTCGTCGCAATCATGGCTCTGGTGGCAGCCCTCTGCGTGGATCGCGGCATCTACTTTGCGATGAACTCGCCGGCCGGTGCCACCGGCAACACCGTTCAGTCGGCCGTCAACTACGTCAATTCACTGGGCCTGACGGGGGTCCACACCGACGCCGATGCCCTGACGACGACAGCCAACCTCGTTGGCGAGACGTCGATCATCAGCCGTACTGGCGGCGCACCCACCCTGGCCGTCGGCCTCGCGACGATCATGCACCAGCTCTTCGGTGGCCAGGCCATGATGAGCTTCTGGTACCACTTCGCGATCATGTTCGAGGCCCTGTTCATCCTCACCTCGGTCGACGCCGGTACCCGCGTCGCCCGGTTCATGCTCTCCGACGCCCTGGGAAACTTCTGGCCGCGCCTGCGGAATCACTCATGGAAGGTCGGTTCCTGGTTGACCACCGCCATCATGGTTGCCGGTTGGGGATCGATTCTGCTCATGGGTGTCAATGACCCGCTGGGCGGCATCAACACCCTCTTCCCGCTGTTCGGCATCGCGAACCAGTTGTTGGCGGCCGTCGCCCTGTCGATCTGCCTGGTGGTCTTCGCCCGAGCCGGTCACAAATGGCGGTTGCTCATCATCTTCGTGCCGATGCTCTTCACCGCCGTCATCACGGTGTACGGATCCTGGCTGAAGATCTTCTCCCCCGACCCGAAGATCGGTTACTGGGCCAACCACATGACGTACAAGCGGGCCATCGCCGCTGGCAAGACCTCGCTGGGCCAGGCCAAGGACATCGACGAGATGCACACCGTCGTCGGCAACACCGCCATTCAGGGGACGATGTCGATCATCTTCGTCGTCTGTGCCCTCATCGTCATGATCGCGGCCTGCATCCGCACCGTTCAGGCGCTGCGAGGCCACAACATCATCAACACCGAGGATCCGGCCAAGCCGTCGCACCTCTTCGCCCCCAGTGGCTTCATCGCCAGCAAGGCCGAGAAAGATCTTCAGGACGAGTGGGACGAGTTCTACGAGACCCATCCCGAGCTTGACCTGGAGCACGTTCACAAGGAACACGCGTGAGCGCCGCACCACGGCATCTGCCCACCGATCCACTGTGGCGACGATGGTGGTCGTCACTGCGGTGGTGGGTGCGCGGGGTCACGGAAGCTGACGCCTACGACAACTACCTCGAGTGGTGTCGACGCACGGGTCATGAGCCGATGCCGGAGAAGGCGTTCTGGCGCGACCAGTGCGACCGTCAGGACCGCAACCCCCAGGCACGATGCTGCTGATCCTTACCACCGGGCCTTCCCGTCACTGACGGGATGGCCCGGTCAGTTCTGACACGATGCGGTCAAGGTTGTCCTCGGTCAACTGAATGCACTTGCCGTCCGGCCAGACCACGATGAGTGGGGCGTGGTTGCACGGATACATGCACCCCGTCACCGTGACGAGAACCTCTGTGTCCAAGGCGTGTGACTGGGCCAGCTTCGCCTGCAGGCGTGCATGCAGGTCTGCGGCGCCGACTGCGCTGCAGCGAGGTCCTCGACAGGTGAGCAGATGGTGTCGGAAGGAGGGGAATTCCCGCCAGGCAGGGTTGTGCAACGGCGCTTCGGCCCCGGTCACGGTTCGCCACTCGCCGGCAAACTCCTGGTCGGGACGTACAACCCCGACATGCACGACGACGGTGGGTCCGTTCTCATGGACACGGACCCACTGGCCGGCGACGCGACGAAGCCAGGACAGCGGCACCGGTCCGTCATCGCAACTCCATCCGACGAGCTCGACCCGGTCGTCGTCAGCGGCGTCGAGGACATCTACGAGCGCCGGTCCAGGACCCTGCAGACATGCGTTCCGGTCGGCATCCACGTGACGGGCCACTGCTTCTGCGCTGACCGCGTCAGAGGAATCCTCCCAGCGCAGCGAGACCGCGATGCGCGTCGTCATGGCTGCAATCCCCGCCAGGTGAATCCACGTCTGAAATCTGACCAAACCTCGCCGTCGACTCCGAAATGTTCACGGACGAGGTCAGGAGTCAGTACCTCGGAGGCCGACCCTGCTGCGACCATCCGGCCCGAGTCCAGCACGACGAGGTCATCCGCGTAGGCGGCGGCCAGGTCAAGATCATGGATGACGGTCACCGTTGTCAGACCAAGACCACGCACTCTCTCCAACAGGTCAATCTGGTGACGCAGGTCGAGATGATTCGTGGGTTCGTCCAGGAGCAGGATCTCAGGATCCTGGGCGAGAGCTCGGGCCAACTGAACACGCTGCCTCTCCCCTCCCGAGAGGGACGACCATGCCCGGTCAGCAAGATCAGCAACTCCGGTTGACGCCATCGCGTTCTCGACGGCATCTCCGTCACGCCCTCTTCGGCGACTGAGATTGCCGATCCCCCAGCCTCCCAGATGGGGAATGCGTCCGAGCTGGACGACGTCACGCACCGTCAGTTCCACGTGAGCCGAAGGACTCTGCTCGAGAAGGGCCATCACCCGGGAGCGCTCCTTGGCCCCGATCCCGGAGAGATCACGCTCCCCCAACCACACCCGCCCCGCGCTGGGCTTCCGCAACCCGGCCAGCAGGTGCAACAGGGTCGTCTTCCCGGATCCGTTCAGCCCGATGACCATCGTCATGACCTTTGGCCGAATCTCCACGTCGACCCCGGACAAGATCGTCGTCCCGTCGACCGTCCAACCAAGATCCTCAGCTCGCAACGTTGCTGCTGTCCCGGCACTCATGATCGAGACGCCTGTCGACGCAGCAGGACGACCAGCACCGGGGCTCCGACGGCCGCAGTGATGGCCCCGACGGGAATCTCGGTGTCAGGGCGCAAGCACCTCGCTGCGGTGTCGGACCACACCATGAGCAGGGCCCCGACGAGGGCCGACACCGGTAGCAGCCGGGCGTGTCGCGGCCCGGTCCAGAACCTCACGATGTGTGGGACCGTCAGCCCGACGAATCCGATGGGGCCGACGAAGGCCACGCTGAGAGCGGTCAGCAGGGCGGTGCCAACCATGATCATCCAGCGCACGGTGTTGACCGGTACTCCCAGGGACATCGCGCTGACGTCACCGAAAGCGAAGGCGTCAAGGGTGTGGCACAATGCCATCCCGGCGATGAGGGCCGGAACGGTGGCGACGGCCAGGGTGATCGTCGATCCCCATCTCACACCGGTGAACGACCCGAGGGTCCACGACAGGGCTGATCGAGCTGCGTTCGACTCACCACACACCATGATCATCATGGACACCGCCGCGCCGCACAACTGTCCGACGGCCACCCCGGCCAGGATGGTCCGGCTGGCGGGTAACTCCCCGGACTTGCCAGTGGCCATGGCCAGCACCATGACCAGGGCCCCGACCGCCCCGCCGAAGGAGGCCAGTGTCATGAGGACGGACTGCCCCAGAGTGCTGGAGATTCCGATGATGAGGATGAAGACCGCACCTACCGAGGCTCCACTGGAGATGCCGAGCAGATAGGGGTCGGCCAGGTCATTACCGGTCAGGGTCTGCAGTACCGCGCCGCACATCGCCAGCAAAGCGCCGACGGCCATCGATCCGATGACGCGCGGGGCGCGCAACTGCCAGACAATCCGATCGTCAAGGACGGTGACATCAGAGCCATTGATGAGTCGAAATCGTCGAGCAACCACCCGAATCACATCGTGAACCGGCACATGGACTGCCCCAACTCCCAGTACGACCAAGGCACTGGCAACGAGGGCAGTACCAAGAAAGGCAGCCAACAACCAGTTACGTGAGCGGATCATTTCCCAGCGATCTCTGCCAAACCATCGTTAAGAGTCTTGGCACCGTCGATCAGCTCGGCACCCGGGGTACTTTGGGAGAATGGCACCGTTACGAACTTGTTCTCCTTGACAGCTCTCATCTGCTTGAGAACCGGATCGCCCTTGAGATAAGCGATCTTGTCCTTCGCGGTGGACCATTTGGCATCGGCAACGACGATGACGTCCGGATCGGAGGCCACAATCTTTTCCCAGGAACCATCGGCCCATCCGCCATCGACGTCCGCAAAGACATTCTTGGCTCCCACGGCATCCATGAGCAGCTGTGGACCACCGTTACCGGCACCGATGAACGGGGTCTTGTCCCCAGAATCGAACCACACGATCGAGGTTCCGGTACCGTGCTTGTGTGTAGTCACGTCCCGCAGGTACTCATGCTGCTTGGTGATCGCAGTGTCGGCGCCGTCCCGAGCCCCGATGAGGGATCCGACCTCGCGCATTTCCTTCCAGACATTGCCCCACGTCGTCTCGGCCGACTTAGTGCCTTTGGGACATCCGAAGGGACTGATGTATGTGGCGATTCCCTGCTTCGCGAGCTCATCCCGGGTTCCGACAGCCTTGTCGGTAAAGGCACTGGAGAAAGAGGAAAGAGCAAGGTCGGGTTTGGCAGCCAAGAAGGTCTCTTTGGACGGATACTCCTTGGCCAGCACCTTGACCGAATCATAGGACTTTCGCCACTTGGCAGGAATCTCGCCGTCTAGGTAGGCCGTCCCAACCAGATTTGATGCGCCATTGATGGCCAGGACGTCCTCCGTGGCGCCTTGGTTGAGAGTTACAGCCCTGGTGGCAGGTTTGTCGAGAATGATCTTTTGACCACAGTTGGTGACTTCCACACGATCTGCGGACGGTTGGGACACCGACGCAGAGGATGGCTCGCTGGAAACGGGATCTTCGGGAGCACCTGCGCAGCCAGCGAGCAGAGTGGCGGGCACGACCAACCCCATGACGAAGCGATGTGACAAGGATGAGCACATGGGCATGAGAAGCCAGCTTTCTGTGACCGGCGTTCGCGGCCGGGGAACCGACAGGACGTTGTCAGGTGGTCTTCGGGCTCAACCTCATCTCCGTTTTCCGACACCTTCCCGGTACCAGTGGCACCAGTGGCTCGAGTCGGGTGGATCAGTCATACCGCTGCGCGTCAGCTCCGGTCTCTCACCGGATTCCTGCGCCGGAGAATCTCCAGCAACCTGACTGCCATATACTAATCCGTGTACGCCCCAGAAAAGAAATTCTTCTTCCTGTTTCGCAACTCAGCCAATCCTTCGACACCCTCATGGCAGACGTCCTTATAGACGTGACACCTACGTCTCGTCTTTTTCTGTACCGTTCAGCACCCATCATCGCTAAAAGCTTTGCTGCACCACAGAACCCATCAACCCACCACAAGTCCTTGACTGAAAAAGGGACGAGCCACCCTTGTAAGCCGGGTTCTGTGACCCCATGGGGGCCGGTGATCATCCATCTGTGAACGTCGTTGCCGACGCCCTCCAGCCTTGCAGCTGCGCGGCCTACCCGGGCGCTCGGGCGGGCAGCCCTCGAACACGTCCGCGACCTCACGGTCTTCTTGGCCTTGCTCCGGGTGGGGTTTGCCGTGCCGACACCGTCACCGATGCCGCGGTGAGCTCTTGCCTCACCGTTTCACCCTCACCGATTTCTCGGCAGTTTGTTTTCTGTGGCACTGTCCCGCGGGTCTCCCCGGGTGGGCGTTACCCACCACCCTGCCCTGTGGAGCCCGGACTTTCCTCGACAGATCATCGTCTGCCGCGATCACCCCGGGTGGCTCGTCCAAACATCCATTCTAGCCCGTGAGCATCGCTTCATGACAGCCGATGGGGCACACCACACCTGGCGGAACCGGCACTCTCCACCTCGAGCACCTTCGCCGGAACGTGACCGGCCCACCTCGGACCACGGCCCGGTCAGAATCCCATTCACCACTCAGAGCCCCACTCCTCAAAGGAAATGTCGTCTCACAGGGGACGCACCATGATGCGGTCGCACTCCTCACAGCGCAGCACCTCGTCTGCCGGGGCCTGGTCGTAGCGGCGTTGGTCGCCAGGATTGGCGACGATTCCGCAGGCACTGCACACGCCATGCTCCAACCTGCCGGCCCCCATCCCGGTGCGTTCCAGCAGAGTCTGGTACAGCTTGAGCAGATCGGCCGGGAGCGCCCCGGCCTGGGCGGTGCGCTGCGCGACGAGACGCTTGAGCTCGGCGTCGATCTCGGAGAGGTCATGGTCCCGGGAAGCCAGCACCTCGCGAATGTGGCCGTCAAGGGCCTTGCGGGCCTCGTCGGCCTGCTCCTGAGCCGCTTCAGCCTCCTCGACCCGCTGCATGATGTCGAGCTCGGCATCCTCCAGATCACCGATACGCCGCTTGAGGTGCTCGATCTCGTCGGTGAGACCGCGCAGTGCCTTGTGATCGATCTGGCCGGCATCCACCGTGGCCTGGTTGCGCTCCAGACGGGCCCTCGCCGGGGCAAGGTCTGCCTCGATGCGCTTCTGGTCGGCCTTGAGGTCGAAGACGACCGTCTGCTTGGCGACAAGATCCTCGGCGAGGCTCTGACGCGAGCCAGCAAGTTTCCTGAGCTCGGCGAGTTGGGGAAGAACCTTGCGATCATGACGCCTACGGGCGATGAGCCGGTCGGTCTCGGCCAGGTCGAGAAGTTTCCACTGGTCCTGCGGTGCTGCCTTCACGCTACCTCCTGCAACTGTGAACCCGGGGAGCTTGACCACCAGACTCTGCTGAACTTGTGAGAGCCAGCCTATCCGGCTGGACCCGGCTCATTACAATGACACCCATCGCACATTCGACGGAGAGGCGAGAGTTTCCATGACTGATGTGACTGATCGTTCCGGCAGGCCCGCCGGTTCCCAGATCCAGGCCGCTGATGAGCAGAAGGTCCCCAAACGCCAGACCCCGTTCTCCCAGGCGTTTCGTGACTTCATCCCCACTGGCTGGCAGCCCTACGACTCCACCATGCCACAGCCCCTGGACTCGGTGCCCTCGGCGCGCACGCACCGTGACGTCCTGGCCGCAAGGTTCCCCGGCGAGGTGCTCGTCATCCCCGCTGGCGTGCTCATGCGTCGCAACAACGACTGCGACTTCCCGTTTCGTCCACACACGACGTTCGTCTACTACTCCGGGCTGGGCACCGATCGGGAGCCCAACGCGGTGCTCGTCATCGACACCACCGGGTCCACCACCCGCGACGTGCTGTACTTCAAACCGCGCGCCCCGCGCACCGATCGGGAGTTCTACGCCGATCCCACCTACGGCGAGATGTGGGTCGGAAAGCGCGAGTCGTTGGAGGAGATGTCGACGATGACCGGCCTGCAGTGCCGTGACATCGCCGAGCTGGATGCCGCCCTCAGCAGTTCGGCCCCGGGCGGTTCCGCGCCGCTGCGCGTCATCCGGGAGGCCGATCCGTCGATCACCGACAAGGTCGACGTCGCCCGTCAGACCACCTCTGGACGTGGCGACGCAGCTGCCGACGAGGCATTCGACGAGTTCACCTCAGACGCCCGATTCTGCAAGGACGACTGGGAGATCGAGCAGCTGCGCGACGCCTGCCGTAGGTCGAAGGTGGGATTCGAGGACATGATCCGTCAGATGCCCGAGGCCGTGCGGCGCGGCCGCGGCGAGCGATGGATGGAAGGCATTTTCGGACTGCACGCCCGTCACCTGGGCAACAACGTCGGGTACGGCTCGATCTGTGCCGCCGGCGACCACGCCAACACCCTGCACTGGGTGCGCAACGACGGCGACCTGCGCCCCGGAGAACTCATCCTCATCGACGCCGGCATCGAGATCGACTCCCTCTACACCGCAGACATCACCCGTACCCTGCCCATCAGCGGCACGTTCTCACCGGCCCAGCGCCGGGTCTACCAAGCCGTCCTGGATGCCCAGGACGCCGCCGCCAAGGTGGCTCGGGTGGGCCATGACCACGCCGAGATCCACCAGGCGGCGATCCGGGTCATCTGTGAGTACCTGGCCGACTGGGGGATCCTTCCGGTGAGTGTGGACGACGCCGTCTCCCCCGAGGGCGGTCAGTTCCGTCGCTGGATGGTGCACGGCACGAGCCATCATCTCGGTCTGGACGTCCACGACTGCTCCCAGGCCCGCCGTGAGGACTACTCTGGCCCCCTGCGCAAGGGGATGTGCATGTCCGACGAACCCGGCATCTACTTCAAGCAGACCGACCTGCTCGTTCCCGAGGAGTTCCGAGGCATCGGGGTGCGCATCGAGGACGACCTGTGCATCACCGACGGTGAACCCGAGTGGCTGTCGAAGGACTGCCCGCGCGAGATCGACGAGGTTGAGGCCTGGATCGCTGACCTCTGGGGCTGAGACGTCAGGCGTTGAACACCTGGTCGCGCACCTCGCGCAGCTCCAGCGCGAGGTCGCGGGCCTGTTGGGCCACCTTGTGCTCGGCGAGCACCTCATAGTGGGTGGCCACCACCTGCTGCACCGAGTTGTAGTCGCGCTCCCCACGACTCATGGCATACGTGATGGCCGCGGTGATCATGCCGATGACCACTCCGATGAGCAGGCCGGACAGCAACATGACGACCAGACTGTTGAGCGAGTAGAAGAACGACATCATGAGTCCGACGAGCAGGCCCATACCCACCCCGGAGATGGCACCCTGACCGAGCACCGTGCCCCAGGTCTTGCGACCAATGACCCGCTCGACGCTGCGCAGGTCGGTGCCGACGATGCACAGATTCTCCACCGGGAACTCCTTGTCGGAGAGATGATCGACCACCTTCTGCGCCGTCTCGTAGTCGTTGACGACGACAACGGGCTTCGGATATTCCAGCTGGAACAGGGACGACACGTGGGCAGGCTGCATGAAATGGTCACCTCACAGGTTCGGGTACGACCATCCTACGGGGCCAGATGCCCTGCCGACGACCAAGTGAGCTCCCGGCGTGTACCGACGGCATCGGTCAGCTGCCGGAGAACTTGCCCGGGCGGTGCTCAGGTGTGTAGACAATGCATATGAGCACCGAAAACCCGCTTGTCCCAGCGATCCATGAGGCGCTGTCTCGTGTACAGGATCCGGAGATCAGGCGACCCATCACCGACCTCGGCATGGTTGACGAGGTATCCGTCGACGACAACGGCCGCGCCTACATTCGCATTCTCCTGACGGTTCCGGGATGTCCACTCAAGGACACCCTGCGTGAGGACGTCACCGAAGCAGCCACCTCCGTCGACGGAGTGCGTGGTGCCTACGTCGAGCTCGGGTCCATGACCGACGAGCAGCGCGCCGCCGTGCGTGAGCAGCTTCGTGGTGGCGCCCCCGAACCCACCATCCCGTTCGCCGAGCCGGGCAACACCACCAAGGTCATTGCCGTGGCCTCCGGCAAGGGCGGCGTCGGCAAGTCGTCGATGACCGTCAACCTGGCCCTGGCCCTGGCTGGGATGGGCCGATCGGTCGGTCTGCTGGACGCTGACATCTACGGCCACTCGATTCCCGACATGCTCGGTGCAGGTGACGCCCACCCCACCCCGCTGGACGACCTGCTCCTGCCGGTGCCCGCCATGGGCATCAAGACGATCAGCATCGGCATGATGAAGCCCAACAAGGACGATGTCATCGCCTGGCGTGGCCCGATCCTCGACCGCGCCCTCACCCAGCTGCTGGCCGACGTGCACTGGGGAGATCTCGACTACCTGCTGCTCGACCTGCCACCCGGCACCGGCGACATCGCCATGAGCCTGGGCCAGAAGGTTCCCACCGCCGAGGTGCTCGTCGTCACCACCCCGCAACAGGCCGCCTCCGAGGTGGCAGAGCGTGCCGGGACGATGGCTGCCCTCATGAACCAGAAGATCATCGGCGTGGTGGAGAACATGTCGTGGCTGGCGTTCACCGCCCCCGACACCGGTAAGGAGTACCGGATCGACCTGTTCGGCTCCGGCGGTGGTCAGGAGGCTGCCAATGCCCTGTCGAAGCGGTTGGGTACCGAGGTGCCGCTGCTGGCCCAGGTCCCCATGGACATCGAGCTGCGCAAGGGCGGCGACGAGGGTGATCCGATCGTCACCGCACACCCGGAGTCCCCGGCTGCCCAGGCCATCGTCGAGCTGGCCAAGAACCTGGACTCCTGTCCCCGTGGCCTGTCGGGGATGCACCTCGGCGTCTCACCGACGAACAACGCCTGAGAAGCCCGACGTACCCACCTGACGACGAGGGGTGCCGGCATGTCCGGTGCCCCTCATCAATATTCACACCGCGTATCGCATCCTCGTTGAGTCAGACCCGTTGCCGACAGTCGGAGCGCTGTCAGTCGACCTCACCGGTACCCACGTTTTCACTCCCCGCCGGCGTCATCCTTCCTGAGCGACTCAGGCTGCTCCGGCAACGAGCACATCCGTCATCGTGACGCCCGGCAGCGCCTGTCACGGGAGTTTCCGCCACGTGTCCGCTGGAAAGCTCAAGTGGCTTCGACGTCGAAGGGCACCACCATGCCGTCCACCACCTCGACGCTCTCCTCCTGGCTCTGCGACTCGGACACCGCTGACGTCGCTGCCGGATCATCCACCGTGGACAGGTCCAAGGCCGTCTGCACGTCGTGCAGATCTGAGCGCAGATCGTCGATGTCGTCCTGCATGCCATTGATGACGTACTTGCGGACGAAGTTCTTGGGATTGAGGTCGCGATAGTCCAGGTCGGCGAATTCCGGGCCCAGCTCGTCACGCAACTGGTCACGCGTGCTGTTGGCGATGTTCTTCAGGTAGTGCGTGACGCGAGCGGCCTTGCGGGCGAATTCCGGCAATTTCTCCGGGCCGAAGATGAGCACGCCCAGAATGATGAGAACCCCGATCTCGGAGGGCGATGCGGTGGACATGGCTCCTACTCTAGCGGTGCACCGGACGGGACGCGATCACAGATCGATCCGGTCGAGCAGCTCGCAGAATCGTTCGACCGGCTCGCCCGTGGCAGGGACCATGGGCAGTCGCGTCGGTCCGACGTCAAAACCCTGATGGGCCAGACCAGCCTTGACCATCGTCAGCCCCGGCAGGTCGAACACACCGGTGAGCAGCGGCAGGATCTCCCGATAGATCGCCAAGGCTTCGTCCAGACGTCCAGCCAGGCGAGCCTGGAAGATCTGCTGCATCCGCCGTCCGGTGAAATGGGTGGAGGTGCCCACCAGTCCCACCCCGCCCAGACTCAGCAGTGCCGGGGTGATGGCGTCGTCGCCGGAGTAGTAGGCCAGCGTGGTGTCTGCCATGACCTTCGCCGATTCGACGAGCTGGCCCTTGGCATCCTTGACGGCGACGATCTGCGGGTGATCGGCCAGCCGGACGAGTGTCTGCGTCGCAATCGCAGTACCGGTACGCCCAGGAATGTCATAGACCATGATCGGCAGGTCGGTGGCCTGCGCGACGGCCATGAAGTGCTGATAGATGCCCTCCTGGGTGGGCTTGGAGTAGTACGGAGTGACGACGAGCAGCCCATCGGCACCTGCCTGCTGAGCCTGCTTGGCCATCCGCACGCTGTGAGCAGTGATGTTCGACCCCACCCCGGCGATGATCTGGGCGCGGTCTCCCACTGCCTGTCTGGTCGTTCGGACGATGTCTGCCTTCTCCTCGTCCGTGGTGGTCGGCGACTCCCCGGTCGTCCCATTGACGACGAGACCATCATTGGCCTGCTCATCCACTAGTCGCTGGGCAAGTTCCCCGGCACGGTCCAGATCCACCGCGAAGTCGTCGGTCATCGGAGTCACCATGGCCGTCAACAGACGACCGAAAACAGGATCAGACATGGCATAGACCTTCCGTTGGCACGTGAAACCCATGCTAACCGCCCGCACCCGCCACCTGAACCGACTTCGACGGTGTGCCTTCGAGGATACCGGTAGGCTTGAGGGCGTGAATCCTCAAGAGTCTCGTCCGTCCCAGCTGGATATTGCCTCCTGGGAGTATTCCGAAGATTTCGTCGCCCCCTCGGAGGCGTTTCGCAACGCGCACGCAGCTGCCCTCGAGGACGGTCTGCCTACGGTCACCTCAGGAACGGCTGCGATGCTCACCTTCCTGACCCGGCTGGTGTCAGCGCAGACGGCTGTCGAGATTGGTACGGATGCCGGGGTGACGGCACTGTCCCTGCTCAGCGGTATGGCGCAGCGCGGGGTCCTCACCAGCGTCGACCCCGAGACCTTCCACCAGGAGACGGCCCGCGAGGTGCTCAAGGAGGCCCAGATCGCCACCAACCGATTCCGCACCATCGCGTCCAACCCGTTGGACGTGCTTCCCAAGCTGCGCGACGGGGCCTACGATCTCGTGCTCATCAACGGGGACCGACTCGAGTACGTCGAGTACCTCTCCCAGGCGTTGCGGCTGCTGCGCTCCGGTGGTCTGCTCATCATGAACGATGCCCTGGCGAGCTACCATCTCGCCGATCCAGACAATCAGGACGACGACACCCTCATCATTCGGGAAGCCCTGGAATCGGTGCAGCAGACCGAAGGGCTGACCACCTCACTGGTACCGGTGGGAGTTGGCCTGCTGCTGGCCGTCAAGGACTGATCGAGCTCGAGGGCCGCACCTAGGCAGCGTTGATGTGCCCTCTCGAAGTGGTCCGGGCGGTTTGACGCCGGTCCGGGGCATCACCTGACGTGTCATTCCACACGCCCTGGCAGGAACCCGGGGCCCTGCCAGGCTGAGCCCGTCGACCAGCCACACAGCACCGACTGGACGCGTCCGGCATGGGAGTATCAGTACGGAACGGTGATTCCCTTGCCCACCACGGTGACCCCCGTCGGTGAGACCGTGAATCCACGAGCCCGGTCGTGCTCATGGTCCACACCCACCTGGGCCCCGTCGGGAACGATGACGTTCTTGTCGAGGATGGCCCGGTGCACGGTGGCGTTGGAGCCGATGCACACGTTGTTCATGAGGATGGACTCATCGACCCGGGCCCACCGTTCGATGCGTACTCGCGGCCCCAGCACGGTGCGGTAGATGTCGGTGCCCGAGATGATGCACCCGGAGGAGACCAAGGTGTCGTCGCAGGAACCACGCATGACGAATTTCGCTCCCGGTGCCTGTTCCTGGATGCTCCAGATCGGCCAGTCGGGGTTGTAGAGGTTGAACTCCGGTTCCACCGACACGAGGTCCATGTGCGCGTCGTGGTAGGCATCGATGGTTCCCACGTCACGCCAGTAGTCCCGATCCTTCTCGGTGGTTCCGGGCACCTGGTTGTCACAGAAGTCGTAGACCTGCGCGTCCCCGGCCTCGACGAATCTCGGGATGATGTCGCCACCCATGTCATGACGCGACTCAGCGGACTGGGAGTCTGCGAAGAGTGCCTCGACCAGGGCGTCCCGACTGAAGATGTAGTTGCCCATCGACGCGTACGACTCCTCCGGTGAGTCGGGCAGGCCCGGCGGATCAGCAGGTTTTTCCAAGAAACTGTTGATCTTGTTGTCCTGCGCGGCGTCGATGATGCCAAAGGCCGAGGCATCCTTGCGCGGGACGCGGATTCCAGCGACGGTGCAGTTCAATCCGGACTCGACGTGCGCCTCCAGCATCTGGGAGACGTCCATGCGGTAGATGTTGTCGGCCCCGAAGACGACGACGTAGTCGGGATCCTGGTCATTGATGAGGTTGAGGGACTGGAAGATGGCATCGGCACTGCCTTGGAACCATCGTGGACCGAGCCGCTGTTGGGCTGGTACCGGGGTGACGTAGTTGCCGAGCATGGTGCTCATACGCCATGCCTGGGAGATGTGACGGTCCAAGGAGTGCGATTTGTACTGGGTGAGGACGGCAATCCTCGTCAGCCCTGAATTGGCCAGATTCGACAGGACGAAATCGATGAGCCGGTACGTGCCTCCGAATGGGACAGCCGGTTTGGCACGGTCCGTCGTGAGCGGCATGAGACGTTTCCCCTCACCACCGGCAAGGACTATGGACAGGACTTTGGTGTGCGACGTTGCCATGATGTGAACCTATTCCCTGCGACGGTTGGGACACGCCAAATCCTACTCGGACCACAAGCTTTCCTCCCCCGGTCTCCGTAGATCGAGCAACCAACACTGAGAACTGCCTGAGTGTGGGACGATCGGGGCATGAAGGTGTCCATCCTGACCCGCGAGTACCCACCATCAATCTACGGCGGAGCCGGCGTCCACGTCGCCCAGCTCGTCCCTCACCTGCGCAATCTTGTCGACGTCGACGTGCAATGCATGGGAGAGCCCCGGGACGGCGCCACCGCCCACCGGGAGGATTTCCCTGCTGGTGCCAACCCAGCGCTACGCGTGTTCGGCGCAGATCTGTCCATGGTGGCTGCCATCGACGAGGACGTCGATCTCGTGCACTCCCACACCTGGTACGCCAACCTGGCCGGTATGCTCACCGGAATCTACCGCGACGTGCCGCACGTCGTGAGCGCCCACTCCCTCGAACCATTCCGCCCGTGGAAGGCCGAGCAGCTGGGTGGTGGATACCGGCTGTCGTCGTGGGCCGAACGCAGCGCCTACGAGGCTGCCGACGCAATCATCGCCGTGTCGGACGGCATGCGCAAGGATGTCCTGAGCGCCTATCCCCAGCTGGATCCGAACACGGTTCACGTCGTGCGCAACGGGGTGGACACCGAGGAGTTCCATCCGGTGGACGAGACCGATGTGTGCACCCGGATCGGGATGGACCCTCATGCCCCCTCGGTGGTCTTCGTCGGACGGATCACGAGGCAGAAGGGGCTGGTCCACCTGGTGCGTGCTGCCCTGGAGCTCGACCCGGACACCCAGGTGGTACTGCTCGCCGGAGCCGCCGACACCCCACAGATCGCCGCCGAGTTCGATGCGGCATTCACCGACCTCAAGGCGGCCCGCAAGGCGCCAGTGCTGCGAGTGGAGCAGATGCTGCCACGTGCCGACGTACGTCAGGTGCTCTCCGCCGCCACGGTCTTCGCCTGCCCGTCGGTCTACGAGCCCTTGGGAATCGTCAATCTTGAGGCCATGGCCTGTGCCACACCGGTGGTCGCCTCGGCCGTCGGCGGTATCCCCGAGGTCGTCGTCGACGGGCAGACCGGTTGGCTCGTCGACGGGGTACCCACCGATTCCTCCACCCCAGACGAGGTGGCCCGATTCCGATCGTCCTTCGCCGAGAGGATCAACATGCTCACTCGAGACGCGCAGCTGGCCGCGCAGTTCGGTCGGGCGGGTCGCCAGCGCTGCATCGACGAGTTCTCCTGGGCGAGGATTGCCGACCAGACGCTGCAGGTGTACCGCCAGGCCGCGATACACCACCTGGCACCTGAACTGTGAGGACCACCCGACCCTCTGGTCAGGAGAAACCGCCTGTCGTCAACGACGCATCGAGGAGCACGCTGCTCACCAGTGGCATCATGCAGGGATTCACATGCCTGGAGCAGGGACCGCACCGGCGTCCACACCCATGAATGCCAATGAGCCTGACCAGAGGCTCAGGAATCCCAGAGATGCAGCAGGACCCGAGGTCACCCCCCGGGCCCTGCATCGCAGCGAAGCAAAATGTCAGCCGACGACTTCCTGCAAGCACTTGTGGAGCTCCGCAGCTTCCTCCGCGTTCAGCTCGACAACCAGACGGCCACCGCCGTCCACCGGGACACGCATGATGATGCCGCGCCCCTCCTTCGCAACCTCCATGGGACCGTCACCGGTACGTGGCTTCATAGCTGCCATGTCATACTTCCTTGCTCGTTCGCAGTGGGTGAGTCCCTTCCATTATTCCGCATCCGTCCGAGAATCGGGATCACCGGTCTGGTTCATGGCGGGATCGGCGCTCATCTGACTGGCAAGTCGGTCCAGTAGGGCATCCACCTGTGCCGGTGAGTATCCCCGTCGTACGGTGGCAAATTTCGCATTGCGAATGTCAGCTGGCGAGAGTTCTCCCTCGGGGAGGTCTGGCACCGGGCGATCGTCCACGGTGGCAGGCACGTCACCAAATTTCCCGGATCCGGCCATGACGGCCAACCCCATGATGACGACGACGATGACGCACAGGAACCAGATCACTTGCTCTCCCCAATCATCCTGGTGAACAGGCCTCGCTCGATCTCACTCGTCGTCACGGCCTTCCGCCCTCCCCTGCCAGTTTGATCACGTCGTCCTGGTCCAGCCAGGTGACCAGTGCCGCCAGTGTCTCGTCGAGAGACGCCAGTCGACAGCATTCGTCATCTTTGTGAGCATACATCGGGTCACCAGGGCCGAAGTTGAGGGCTGGAATCCCGAGCTCGCTGAACCGGGCGACGTCGGTCCACCCGTACTTGGGGCCCGGTTGGCTCCCCACTGCCGCGACGAAGGACGTGGCCAGTGGCTGGTCCAGCCCCGGACGTGCCGGCGAGGAGAGATCGAGCACCGTCATCGGCCAGTCGGCGAACAACTCCTCCATGGCAGTCCTGGCCTGGGCTGCCGTCTTGTCGGGGGCGAACCGGTAGTTGATCTGGATCTTCGCGCTGGGTGCAATGACGTTTCCGGCCACGCCGGCCTGCAGCATCGTCGCGTTGAGTCCCTCCCGGAATCGCAGCCCCTCGACCAGCACGTGTGGGTCGTGCTGCTGCCAGTCGGAGAGGATCTGCAGGATGGGCAGCAGCCGGTGGATGGCGTTGCGTCCCTTCCAGGAACGCGCCGAGTGTGCCGCCTGTCCCGCGACGTCCAGGGTGAACCGCATCGTTCCCTGACAACCTCCCTCGACCACACCATCGGTGGGTTCCATGAGGATCGCGAGATCGGCATGCAGCAGGTCTGGTCGCGCGGCAGCGATTTTGCCCAGCCCATTGTGTTCGGCAGCGATCTCCTCGGCCTCGTAGAAGACGAAGGTGAGGTCTCGGTTGGGTTCGTGCAGGTGGCTGGCAAGGTACAGGGCCACTGCCACACCACCCTTCATGTCGCAGGTGCCCCGTCCCACCAGGTATTCCTCACCATCGACGGTGTGCACGTGGGACGGGAGGTTGTCGACGATCGGTACGGTGTCCAGGTGCCCGGCGATGAGGACGCGCTCGGGTCGCCCCATGTCGGTGCGGGCCACCACGGAGTTGCCGATCCGGTCGACCTGCAGGCCGGTAATCTCGCGCAGTACCGCCTCCACCGCGTCGGCCAACGGACCTTCCTGCTGTGAGACCGATGGGAAATCGACCAGGTCGCGGAACAGTTCATGCAGATTCGTCGTGTCGAGGTGCGCCGGGTTCGCAGATGGCAGGCTCATGACACTTGATATTAGTGGACAGGTGGGTGAGCACCGACTGGCCGCTAAACTCGTGAGCATGACGCAGACGACTTCTCAACCACGCACTGCCTGGGGATGGGGCCTGGCCACCGTCCACGTCGATGGTGAGGTTCTCGACACATGGTTCCCCAATCCCAAGCTCGGCGACCCCGATGACACCCCCTTCCATGACCGATTCCATCTCGCGGTCGATGCTGGGTTGGACCCCATCCGTCGGGTGCACAGTGAGATCGTGCGCACCGTCATCAATCTTGACGAGCCGCCTGCCGACGTCTCGGACGCCTACCTTCGTCTGCACCTGCTCTCGCGACGACTCTGCCAGCCTCGCACCATCAACCTGGACGGCATCTTCTCCGTGCTGCCGAACAATGCATGGACCAACTTCGGACCGTGCCGGGTGGACGACCTGGACCACGCCCGCATCGAATCCCGCTCCACCCGTACTGCCCTGGTGGTCCACTTGGTGGACAAGTTCCCTCGAATGGTCGACTACATCGTCCCCTCCGAGGTGCGCATCGGCGATGCCGACCGCATCCGGCTGGGTGCCCATCTGGCACCGGGAACGACCGTCATGCACGAGGGATTCGTCAACTTCAATGCCGGTACCCTGGGCGCCTCGATGGTGGAAGGCCGTGTCTCGCAGGGAGTGGTCGTGGGAAACGGCTCGGACATCGGTGGTGGTGCCTCGATCATGGGCACCCTGTCCGGCGGCGGCAAGGAACAGGTGACGATCGGGGAAGGATGCCTGCTGGGCGCCGAGGCCGGTCTGGGCATCTCGCTGGGCGACAATTGCGTCGTCGAGGCCGGCCTGTACCTCACTGCCGGCACCAAGGTGACCCTGCCCGACGATCGAATCGTCAAGGCCCGTGAGCTCTCCGGTGCCTCCGACCTGCTGTTCATCCGGGACTCCACCAGCGGAACCGTCAAGGCATTGAGCCGTTCGGGTGCCTCGATCGAGCTCAATGCCGAGTTGCACTCGAACTGAGCAACCATGGCACGGCACGCTCGTAGACGCCGCAGGGACGGCGCACGGACCGCAGTGGCTCTCCTCGTCAGCGTGACGCTCGTCGCAGCGCTCGCGATCGTTGGGGTGAAGATGTGGCACAAGGTCAAGCCCGCTGCCCGAACCGACGCCGAGGGATGTCACGTCGTGGTGGACTCCGAGACCTACTGGCTGGACCTGGAACAGTCGGAGAACGCCGCGATCATCGTCGCCGAGTCCATCCGACGCGGCCTGTCACCTCGTGCCGCGTCTATCGCCCTGGCCACGGCGATGCAGGAGTCCGGACTGCGCAATCTGGACTACGGCGACCGTGACTCCCTGGGCCTGTTCCAGCAGCGCCCATCCCAGGGATGGGGAACGGCGAAGCAGGTGCGTGACCCGTGGTATGCGTCTGGCAAGTTCTACGATGAGCTGGTGCACGTGTCCGACTGGCGCACTGGCGACATCAATGACGTCGCCCAGGAGGTACAGCGTTCTGGGGTGCCCGACGGCTACCGCAAGCACGTCGCCAAGGCCCGGGCATGGGCCAGCGTGCTCACCGGCCAGTCTGCCCAGATGGTGTCCTGCATCAATCGTTCGTCGCTGGCGGCTCCTGCCGCACAGCTGGCTGCCCACACCCGCAAGGGGCTGGGCACGGTGGCGACGATTCGCGCCACCGGCGACACGGTGACCATCGGTGCCACCTCTGCCACCACGCTGCGCGCTGCGATCAACATCACCATGGCCTCGACGAACCGGTCGCGACTCCTCGAGGCACATGCCGAGAATCAGGTGTGGAAGCACGATCCGCAACACTTCGCTCAGTGGACGGCGGTTCCGGCTCAACCCGCCGGTAGTCCGGGAGGGGCCGGAAGCGTTCACGGCGGATCCGTCATCGCAGCGTCCTGAGCTGCCGGGTCCCGCGACGGTAGGCCATGGGATGACGTCATGCCCGTCATCCCATGCGTGCTGCCAGCTTGGCGTACGGGGCTTGCGTGAGACTGGTCACGCGGCTCCGCGACCCGCACGCAGCCGTTGTGCCGCAGCTGCGATCCGCTCATCACTGGCGGTGAGTCCCACCCGCACGTGCTGGCTCGTGCCTGCCACGTAGAAGTCGCCGGGGGCAACGAGAACACCCAGGCGGGCGAACCTGTCCACGGTGGCCCGGCAGTCCTCACCACACGTGGCCCACAGGTACAGCGAGCCCTGGGAGTCGTCGATCCGGCACCCGGCGTCCTGCAAGGCAGACATCATGATTCCGCGACGCCGCCGGTAACGATCTGCCTGGACCTTGACGTGTCCGTCATCATCCAGGGCGGCAACCATGGCAGCACTCACCGGAGTGGAGACCATGAGCCCGGAATGCTTCCGTACTGTGAGGAGCTCGCTGATGAGCGTCTCATCACCGGCCAGGAACCCGGCACGGTAGCCGGCCATGTTGGATCGTTTCGACAACGAGTACGCCGCGAGCAGGCCGCTGTGATCACCGCCGCAGATCTCGTCGTCAAGGATCGAGTACGCCTTTCCGTCCCAGACGAACTCCCCGTAGCACTCATCGGAGACCAGCACGGCATCAGTGCGGCGAGCGTAACGGACCCAGCTTCGCAGCTCGTCTGCCGACATCACCCGCCCACTGGGATTCGCCGGGGAATTGATCCAGATGAGGTCGACAGAGCCATCGGGATCAGGGGAATCGGCGAGCTGATCGGGATGATCCGCAGCAACGATCCGAGCCCTGGCGAGCTGGGCGCCCACTCGGTAGGTCGGGTAGGCCGTGATCGGCACGATGACCGTGCTGTCCGAAGACAACCCCAGCTGGGTGGGCAGCCAGGCAACGAGCTCCTTGGTGCCGATGACTGGCAGCACGTTCTCATGGTGCAGTCCACGCACCGACCACCGGCGCTCCAGATAGCCCACGATGGCGTCCCGCAGTTGTGCAGTACCCCACACCGTGGGATAGCCGTGGGCATCCGAGGCCTCGGCAAGGGCATGCTGGACGAACTGCGGAGTGGGATCGACAGGGGTGCCCACTGAAAGGTCGACCAACCCGTCCGGATGTGATTCAGCCATCCTGCGTGCCTGCGCAATGGTGTCCCACGGGAAGCTGGGCAGGGTGGCCGAGACGAGACGACGTGTCATGGGTGCGTCGGCTCACTCACCCTGGGGAGGCAGGGCGGTGACGAGCGGATGATCCGTACCGGTCGGTCCGAGCCGTGCGGCACCGCCCGGGGAACCCAGCGAGTCGAAGAACTCGGAGTTGATGGTGAGGAACTTGCCCTGGTCGTCGGGCAGGTCGTCCTCGTAGTAGATGGCCTCGACGGGGCAGACGGGCTCACAGGCTCCACAGTCGACACACTCGTCGGGGTGGATGTACAGCGTGCGCTCGCCTTCATAGATGCAGTCGACCGGGCACTCCTCGACGCAGGCGCGGTCCTTGACGTCCACGCAGGGCAGGCCAATGACGTATGTCATCTCGCTCTCCTCACTTTTCTCCGATGATTACTGTTGCCAGCAGGGATCACGGTTTGACGATCTGCACCCACTCTAGACCCATGTGACACGTTGCCTGGTTCTCACCGAGTGGCGTGCCCGGACGCAATTCGCACGTCACTCGTCTGCTCAGCTCTTCTTCCCGTCCTTGGCAGGCTGACAGACGATCTGGTTCGTGGGTTGGTAGGTCCACGCGAAGGGCTCTTCCTTAGCGACCGAGCCGCCCTTCCAGAACTGGCGGGAATAGGTCACGTGGAAGCCCTCGGATCCACCTTGGGCATGGCAGTCCTTGCCACTCTGGGTGATCGTGGACGGCGGCTTCTTGTCGGTGACCTTCGGATCGGTGGCAGTGATGCGATCCCAGCTGGGGGTGGACCACAGGCGCACGGTGATCGAACCTTGCGACGATGGGGTGGATGGCGTCACGGACGCCTGCACCAGGACGCCGTACTTGGTGTCATTGCGGAACTTCACGTCCAGGGAACCTGAGTACAAGGTGGCCTCTCGGCCCATGGGGTATCGGCTGAAATACAGAGTGTGCGGATGGTGCTCGACATCGGTCATCCCTGCGAAGAATGCGGCGTTGAACACCGTCGTCGCAGATTGCGACACTCCCCCGGCAACTTCCTTGACGAGGGAGGGACCTTCAATGACCCACCCATCAACATATCCAGTACTGGAATTTCGTGCTCCGAGTTCCTTGTCAAGGCTGAACGTCTTGCCGGGTGCAACGTAGGACTCGTTGATGTGCTTGGCAGCGAGACCCAGATTGGTGTTGCGGTAGTCCGCATGCGGGAACGTCGTCGTGAATTCCCCGATGACGGTCTTGACCCCGGCCGCATTAGCCTGGTCGGTGGAGAATGCCGGATCCAGCTTCTTGACGGGAACCGAGACGTCACGTTGTGATCCGGTCCGGGTGAGTGCGGAACCAACGATGGCGGTGAAGTCCTTCTCGACGATCCCCTCCCCCACCGACGAGGGGACGACCGTGGGCTTGCCACCGGCAAGGGTGAATGAGGCATCGTGCGGCTGAGTGAAGCCAAGACCCAGGTGAGGAATCACGTTGTTGTAGAGCTTCGACGTGTCGGTATTGGCGGTGATTTTCCTGTCCTTGGTCGTGATCGTCGTCACCTTGGCGATCTGTTCGGGGGTCACCGCGAAATCACCGCGTGAGGTCTTCACCCGCACCGGGCCGGACAACATGGGTTTGAGCTGCTTGGTGACGACCTCGTCAACGGCTTTGTCCGTGACATCTGGAACAGGACGTTTGACCGTTGCCGGCACGGTGGTCTTCATCTCATGCCATGCTGCCTCCACTGACTTCGCAGTGGCGGGAACGTCGAGATCGCGGCCCTGCACGGCCTTCCTGGTGACGATCCTGGCACCATCGAGGTGAACGGTGGCGTCCTTGGCATTGATGGCAAATGCGCCTGCGTTCTTGTCGATCGTCTTCTCCACGGCAGTGGTGTCGACCTTGGTCTGCAGCGGCACTGGACCGCCCCCGAGCAGGGTGTTCCAGATGGTGGCAGGATTCCACGAGTTCTTGGCACCGGCACGATCCATCGTCGCGTCCCAGTCAACGACAAGCCCCGCCTTGGCGGGGTCGATGGTGACCTTGGTGCCGCGGTCGGCAACAGTGATCGGAGCAGTCATCCTCGGACCGAGCTCGTCCCTGAGTGTCGCCTCGGCGGTGGTGTGGTCCATTCGCCCGATGGGGACCCCCTCGACGGTGGTCTTGGCCGGCATGGTGCCGTTCGCCATGGCATGACCGGTTAGGTACGTGCCGCCGAGGAGAACGATGAGCGCTGCCGCAATGGAGACCCCGATGATCGCCCTGCGATGCTTCGCGGATGTCTGTGCCACGCTTGTCCGTCCTGTCGAGAATCAGCTGGTACCGTCCTGCACACAAGACGCAGAACCTCGAGTCATCTTAGACGCCGAGTGCCCCCGCACCCAGTCGAGGGGTGGCGGGGGCACTCGGCAACAAGGCCTCAGCGCGGTGAACCTTGCTCAGGTTGACACCACATCAATGCGCCTCGACAGGCAGTGCAGCATTGATCGCCTCGACGCTGGCCTTGGCGTCACCGAAGAGCATCCTGGTCTGGTCCATGAAGAACAGTGGGTTCTCCACACCGGCATAACCGGGCTTCATGGAGCGCTTGAAGACGACGACCTCCTTACCCTCCCACACGTGCAGCACCGGCATGCCGGAGATCGGGGTGCCGGGTTCGGTGGCGGCAGGGTTGACGGTGTCGTTGGCCCCGATGACCAAGACGATGTCGGCGTCGGAGAAGTCCTCGTTGATCTCGTCCATCTCCATGACGATGTCGTAGGGGACGTGAGCCTCGGCGAGCAGCACGTTCATGTGGCCCGGCAGACGTCCGGCCACCGGGTGGATGGCGAACTGGACGTCGACACCCTGCGCAGTGAGCTTGGCGGCGAGATCGGCCACCGGGTACTGCGCCTGGGCGACGGCCATGCCATAGCCGGGAGCGATGATGACCTTGCTGGCATCGGCCAGCTGGGAGGCGAGTTCGTCGGCCTTGATCTCGGTGATCTCACCGGCGGGACCGTCGTCCTGCTTGGCGATGGCATCGCCGAATCCACCGAGGATCACCGAGGTGAACGAGCGGTTCATGGCCTTGCACATGACGTAGGACAGGATGGCACCGGAGAAACCGACCAGGGCGCCGGTGACGATGAGCACCGGGATCTGCAGGCTGAACCCGGAGAACGCTGCGGCCCAACCCGAGTAACTGTTGAGCATCGAGATGACAACCGGCATGTCGGCACCGCCGATGGCTGCCACCAGATGGAAGCCCAGGACCAGTGACATGAGGGTGAGCAGGATGAGCGGCAGCCAGGCGATTCCACCGGTGACGTTGGAGAACCAGATGCCGCACACGATGATGCCCACGACCAGGCCGAGGTTGATCCAGTTGCGGCCGGGGATGGCGAGTGGTTTCGAGGCAATCTTGCCAGAGAGTTTGCCCCACGCCACCAGGGATCCGGTGAAGGTGAGCGCACCGATGAACACACCGATCCAGATCTCGGAGAGCTGGAAGGTGGTGGCAGCGTCGCCGTCCTCCAGGAAGGCTCCGAAACCGATGAGCACGGCTGCCAGACCGACGAAGGAGTGCAGCTGGGCGATGAGCTCGGGCATCCCGGTCATCTCGACCTTGACGGCCTTCATGACGCCGATGGCCCCACCGATGATCATCGGGATGAAGAGCAGCAGCATCGAACTGGGATGGTAGTCGGGCATTCGGACCAGCCACACGATGGTGGCGATGATGGCGATGAGCATGCCAACCATGCCGAAGGCATTGCCTCGCTTGGAGGTCTCGAACTTCGACAGTCCGGCCAGGGCGAGGATGAACAGAACGCCAGCGACGATGTACGAGGCGTTGATGAAGTTGAACAGGGTCTCAGACATGTCATCAGGCCTTTCGGAACATCTTGAGCATGCGCTGGGTGACGGTGAAGCCACCGAAAATGTTGATGCTGGCGATGAGCACCGTGATCGCCGCAATGATCTTGATGGCCCACGATCCGCTGCCGAGCTGGGTGACGGCACCGACGATGATGATGCCGCTGATGGCGTTCGTCACGCTCATGAGTGGGGTGTGCAGGGCGTGGGTGACGTTCCACACGACGTAGTAGCCCACGACGACGGCAATGGCGAAGGTGCCGAAGAGCTCGACGAAGCTGGCCGGGGCGAAGGTGAGCAGCGCGATGAGGACGACGGCCAGCGCCGTGACGATGCCGAAGCTGTAGGTCCACGGGCGCGGCTCCTTCTTCACCTCCTCGACGGGTTCGGGAGCCTTGGCGGCCGGCTTGGGGGCTGCTGCCACCTGCACCGGAGGCGGTGGGTAGAGCAGCTCACCGTCCTTGCACACCGTCATGGTGCGCACGACCTCGTCGTCCATGTCGAGGACGATCTGGCCGTCCTTGTCTGGGGTGACGAGCTTGAGCAGATTGACGAGGTTGGTGCCGTACAGCTGGGAGGACTGACCGGCGAGCCGGGAGGGCAGGTCGATGTAGCCGATGATCGTCACGCCGTTGTCGGTGACGTACTTCTCACCGGGGCGGGTGAGCTCGCAGTTGCCACCGCCCAGGGCAGCCAGGTCGACGATGACCGACCCGGGCTTCATGGCCGCAACCATGTCGGCGGTGATGAGCCTGGGGGACGGTTTGCCGGGGATGGCGGCTGTGGTGATGATGACGTCGTCCTTGCCGGCCTGCTCCAGGTACAGTTCGGCAGCACGTGCGTTGTAGTCGTCGGAGGTCTCCTTGGCGTAGCCGTCGGAGCTCACGCCCTGATCGCCGCCGGCATCGGACTGACGCACGTGCAGGAAGGTGGCACCCATCGACTGCACCTGCTCGGCGGTCTCGGGGCGCACGTCGGTGGCGTAGACCTCGGCACCCATGGAGTTGGCGGCGCCCAAGGCGGCCAGACCGGCCACGCCGGTTCCGATGACGAAGACCTTGGCCGGGGGCACCTTGCCGGCCGCCGTCACCTGACCGCCGAAGGTGCGTCCGTAGGCATGGGCTGCCTCGACGACGGCACGGTAGCCGGAGATGTTGGCCATTGAGCTCAGGGCGTCCATCGACTGGGCACGCGAGATGCGCGGCACCATGTCCATGCTCATGCCGGTGATGCCAGCAGACTGCAACTTCTGGGTGAGCTCGAGATCCTGCCGCGGGTGCAGGAAGGTGACGAGAATCGCGCCACGCTGCATGAGCCCGATCTGTTCGTCGGAGGGTTCGTTGACTGCCAGGACGATGCTCGACCCCCACACCGTGGTGGAGTCGGTCAGCGTCGCCCCGGCCTTCTCGTAGGCGTCATCGGGCAGAGACGCGTTGTCTCCGGCGTGATGTTCGACTGCGATGTCGTACCCGAGTTTGCGGATCGCCGCCACCGTGGTCGGCGTCGCAGCGACCCTGTTCTCACCCGGGACGACTTCCCGTGGTATTCCGATTCTCATGTCCCTGACTCTTTTTCCTTACGATCATTTTTCATCGCCTGGGACCGTGCTGTGCACATTTTTCCCGTCGACGGGTGCGAAGCCGTCATTGGCGTTGGCACCCACAGGTTACTACGACAGCATGTCGTTGTGGGTGTTGCTCGAATGGCGTGGTGAACACACGAATCCAACTATGAGCAACCAGGCCCTGCCCCGGCTCGGTGGGCACCAGCCACGCCGGGCCCAGATGCCGGTGCGTGGGCCAGCGATACCGGTGGCGTGTCCGCGTTCCTGACGGGGACGCCTGCTCGGATGTGAACAACATCACCTGCTGGCAGACGCCTCCGCCATACTCAGCACCCGGTCAGGAGAGCAGCTGCTGCGCAACGGTGACGACGTGTTCGGCCGTCATGCCGAACTTCTCCATGCACACGTCCCCGGAGGCAGAGGCTCCGAAGCGCTCGATGGACACCGAGGCACCCTCGCAGCCGACGTACTTGGCCCATCCCATGGCGATTCCGGCCTCGACACTGACCCGAGCCTTCACATCGCTGGGCAGCACCTGTTCGCGATAGTCGGTGTCCTGGGCGTCGAACCACTCCTGACACGGCATGGACACCACACGGGTGGGGACCCCCGCCTTCTCGAGGCTCAGCTGTGCCTCGAGGGCAACTCCAACCTCCGAACCAGTGGCGATGAGGATGAGCTGCGGGTCGGACGATGCCTCGGACAGGACGTAGCCGCCCCTGGCCGTCCCCTCGGCGCTGGCGCACTGGGTACGATCCGCGGTGGGCACGTCCTGACGGGTGAGGACGAGGGCCGAGGGACGATCGGTGTGCTCCAGCACGGTTCGCCAGGCCACGGCCGTCTCGTTGGCGTCTGCCGGACGGATGACGTCCAAGCCAGGGATGGCGCGGTACGCAGCCAGGTGCTCGATCGGCTGGTGGGTCGGCCCGTCCTCACCGACGCCGATCGAGTCGTGGGTCCACACGAAGATCGACGGGATCTTCATGAGGGCGGCCAGACGCACCGCAGGGCGCATGTAATCGGAGAAGACGAAGAAGGTGCCGCCATAGCAACGGGTGAGGCCCGACAGGGTGATGCCGTTGATGATCCCGCCCATGGCATGTTCCCGAATGCCGAAGTGCAGGGTACGCCCGTAGGGTCCACCGGGGGCCGTCTCGCTCACCCGGCTCTCGGGCAGGAAGGACGGGGCACCGGCCATTGACGTGTTGTTGGACCCTGCCAGGTCGGCGGATCCACCCCACAGCTCGGGCATCTGATCGGCCAGGGCGTTGAGGACGGTTCCCGAAGCCTTGCGGGTACTCATCCTGCCCGGCTCGAAGGTCGGCAGGCTGAGATCCTCCGGCAGCTCGCGCCGGGAGATCCGGTCATAGCAGGCAGCCTTGTCCGAGTGGGCGTCACGCCAGGAGGCGAAGGCGTCATCCCAGCTGCTGCGCTCGGCACGGGACTGCTCGGCCCGACAGGAGCGCACTCGCTCCACCAGGTCGGTGTCGATGGCGAACGGCTCGTCGTCGAAACCGAGGGTCTGCTTGAGGGCGGTGATCTCTGCGGTGCCGATCTTGGCACCGTGTACCGAGGCGCTGCCCTGCAGGTGGGGCATCGGCCAGCCGATGACGGTGCTCACCCGAATGAGCGAAGGTTTGTCGGTGACGGCCTTGGCGGCCTCGATGGCCCGGTACAGCCCCTCGACGTCCTCGACGTAGTCGGTGCCGCCACGGGTGAAGTCGACGTGCTGGACGTCCCACCCATAGGCACGGTAGCGGGCCTCGACGTCCTCGGTGAAGGCAATGCCGGTCTGGCCCTCGATGGTGATCCGGTTGTCGTCGTACAGGACGATGAGGTTGCCCAACTCCTGGGTGCCGGCCAGCGAGGACGCCTCGGCCGAGACACCCTCCTGCAGGCAGCCGTCGCCGGCGATGGCGTAGACGAAGTGGTCGAACGGGCTGGTGCCGGGTTCGGCGTCCGGGTCGAGCAGTCCGCGCTCACGGCGAGCTGCCATGGCCATGCCGACGGCATTGGAAGTGCCCGATCCCAGCGGACCGGTGGTGGTCTCGACGAAATCGGTGTGCCCGTACTCGGGATGGCCAGGGGTCTTGGACCCCCAGGTGCGCAGTGCCTTGAGATCGTCGAGTTCCAGTCCGCAACCGGTCAGGTACAACTGGTTGTACAGGGTGAGCGAGGAGTGGCCGGCTGACAGGACGAACCGGTCGCGTCCCTGCCAGGATGGGTCCTGGGGGTCGATCCTCATGACCTTGTGGAACAGCAGGTAGGCCAGCGGGGCCAGGGAGACGGCGGTTCCAGGATGGCCGTTGCCCGCCTTCTCGACAGCGTCGACGGCCAGCACCCGCGCCGTGTCTACGGCACGCTGGTCGTCCTCGGTCCAAGTGAATTGAGTGGTCACGTGTCTTCCTCTCAGCAGTGCGATCGATGCGGACGTGAAAAGCGGATCAGCCAGCTCAATTCCACTCCGGCATCGCAACGGCCTCTCCACATGAATCGTACAAAGTCCGGGTCGGTACATGCATACTGACGTCGGTACGCAGGCGGCGCCTTGCATCGTGCGCACCGCCTGGACGATGATCTGCGATAATTCATCCAGCGCGTCAACGCAGGACATAGAGCAAGGAGAGGACGCCATGACCGCCTACCATGCCGATTCATCGGAGCTTGAGGACAAGGAGATCCTCAGCTGGGAGCTCTTCGGACAGGCCCAGGAGGAGCTCGCCCAGCAGATTGCCGACTCCGACTTCTCACCGGAGGTGCTGGTGGCGGTGGCCCGTGGCGGGATGCTTCCCGGTGGTGCCCTCACGTACTCCCTTGGCGTGAAACTCACCGATGCCATCAACGTCGAGTTCTACACAGACGTCAACGAGACCTTGGCCGACCCCATTCTGTTGGCGCCGCTGCTGGACACCGATTCCATCCGCGGGCGGCGCATCCTCGTCGTGGACGACGTGGCCGACTCCGGACGCACCTTGGCCCTGGTGCTCAAACTGCTGCGTGGTTTCGGCGCCGAAGTACGTTCGGCGGTGCTCTACACCAAGCCCCGCACCGTCGTTCAACCTGATTTCTCGTGGCGCACCACAGACAAGTGGATCGTCTTCCCGTGGAGCGCCAAGCCCCCGGTCATGGCACGTGACTGACGCCGTACGAGCCACCCGCAGCGCGGACCGAACTACCCCTGCACGACTGGCCGGACGTGGGACGGGCTTGCGCACCCCCAGCTCTCCCCCGGGGACGGATCAGGCCCCTCCATGCATCGAGAACCCCGCATGCAGAGGACTCGGGCCCAGCGGACCCCGTGCGCAGAAGACTCCGCACGCAGGGGCGACGTACCTGCCGTTCTCCCCGCCACCATGCCGTTCCCTGCGCCGGCCCCACACGGGCAGACGTCGCCCACGCCCGATCAGTGGCACAATCATCTGCGGGGCCTGCAGCCATCGACAACGAGGCCCCACTCGTCAGCAATGGAGCAGAAAGAGCCATGAGCCAGTCAGCCCCGCCGCACCAGGATGCGGCGTCGACCTCGCGAGGAATCGAGACCGCTGGGATCGAGATCATCGGCGAGGACCAGCGCACCGCCAGACCGCGTGATCTCTTCCTACCTTGGTTCGCAGCCAACATCTCGGTGTTCGGCATGAGCTACGGGGCATTCATCCTGGGGTTCGGGGTGTCGTTTCGCCAGGCGGTCGTTGCCGCAGTCGTCGGCGTCATCGTCTCGTTCCTGCTGTGTGGCATCGTCGCCATCGCCGGCAAACGTGGCTCCGCACCGACGATGGTGGCCTCCCGAGCGGCCTTCGGGGTGCAGGGCAACAAGGTGCCCGGAATCGTCTCGTGGGTCACGTCGATCGGCTGGGAGACGTCGCTGGCCATCACGGCAGTACTGGCCACGGCGACGATCTTCCAACGACTGGGCTGGAGTTCGGGCACGACGGTGAAGGTCATCGCCGCCATCGTCGTCGCCGTACTCATCGTGCTGGGGGCAGTGGCCGGCTACCACATCATCATGCGGATGCAGACCGTGCTCACCTGGGTCACCGGCATCGTCACCGTCATCTACGTCACCATGACGATTCCACACATCGACTGGGGCGTGGTGACACACCTGCCGGACGGACCGTGGCAGGCCGGGATCGGTGCCATGACGATGGTCATGACCGGCATGGGGCTGGGTTGGATCAACATCGCAGCGGACTGGTCGCGGTACCAGAGCCGGGACGCCTCCGGCAGCTCCATCGTGCTGTGGAACACGGTGGGCGGGTCACTGGGACCGGTCGTTCTCATCACCATGGGCTTGCTGCTGGCCGGCTCGTCACAGGATCTGTCCGAGGCCATCGCCCTGGACCCGGTCGGCGCCCTGGCGACGATCCTGCCCACCTGGTTCCTCGCACCCTTCCTCCTGGTCGCCGTACTCTCCCTGCTCTCGGGGGCCATCAACGGCATCTACTCCTCCGGCCTCACCCTGCTCAGCCTGGGGATTCGTATTCCCCGCCCAGCGGCATCGCTCATTGACGGCACCATCCTCACCATTGGCACGATCTACGTCGTCTTCCTCTCCCCGAACTTCATCTCACCGTTCCAGTCGTTCCTCGTCACCCTGGGTGTGCCGCTGGCCGCCTGGGCCGGAATCATGATCGCCGACATCACCTTGCGCCAGAAGCCCTACGACGACACCGACCTGTTCCGTTCCGCGGGACGCTACCGTGCCGTCGACCCGGTCTCGATGGTGTCCTTCCTGGTGTGCGTGGCCATCGGCTGGGGTCTGGTCATCAACCAGTACGAGGGAGTGAGCTGGAACGACTGGCAGGGCTACCTGCTCGAGCCTCTCGGTCTGGGCGGCAGGCAGGGGCCGTGGGCCTACGCCAACATCGGGGTCATCGCAGCCCTGGTACTGGGATTCCTCCTCACGGTGATCGGACGACGTGGCATCGTGCGTCGCCAGGAGGCCATGGCACCCAGCACTGCGGTGGGTGCGAGCGTGGCCACGGACCGGTGAGGGGCACCGACCATGAACGAGGAAACGATGATGGGTGAACAGGACGGGCCCGGCGAGCCGTGGCTGGTCGTCATCGATCCGCAACGGATCTTCGCCGACCCGTCGTCACAGTGGTGTGCACCCCGATTCGCAGAGATCGTTCCGGTGATCGACCGGCTCGTCACAGGTTTCGGCGATCGGGTGATCGTCACCCGATGGGTCGCCGGGCAGCCACACGAGGGGTCGTGGCGGGACTACTTCACGCGCTGGCCCTTCGCCGATCTTGCCGCGAATGATCCACTGCTGGATCTGGTGGACGCTGCCCGGCCGTGGGCGCGTCGCCCCACTGTGGACTGCTCCACCTTCGGCAAGTGGGGCGCCTCCATGCAGGAGCTCACCGGAGAGCATCCGCACCTGGTGCTCACCGGGGTGGCCACCGATTGCTGCGTCATCTCGACGGCCCTCGCCGCTGCCGACGCCGGGGCGCGGGTGAGCGTCGTCTCCGACGCCGTTGCAGGTTCCGCAGATGCCGAGCACGAGGCTGCCCTGCACGTCATGGAGCTGTTCTCACCGCAGATCGAGGTGGTCGAGGCGCAGGACGTGCTGGCCCGGTAGTCACCATCCTCGTCGACCCGTCACCTGCTGCATGAAAATGTGTGACCCGCGAGCGGACCAGCTTGCGTCCACACCCCAAAGGATTGATAATGGTTCTCAATCATTGCTATGGAGAGGACACCATGCGACACCCAATCCTGACCGCTGCGCTCGCCGGCACCGTCGCGCTGACGATGGTCGGCTGCTCCACCAACAAGGACGACCAGTCCGCCTCGGGCGACAAGTCCGACAAGCCCGTCATCGTGGCCTCGACGAATGTCTGGGGATCAGTTGCCCGAGCCGTGGGCGGCGACCAGGCCGAGGTGAAGTCCGTCATCACCAAACCCACCCAGGATCCGCACGACTACGAGGCGACGGCGCAGGACAAGCTCGCCTTCTCCAAGGCGTCCATCGCCATCGTCAACGGCGGTGGGTACGACGACTGGGCCACCACCTTGGCCAAGTCCTCGGACTCCAAGCCGACACTCATCGACGCCGTCACTGCGTCCGGGCTCAAAACGGCCGATGACGCCGACCACGAGGAGCACGGTGACCACGACGCGGATCACGAGGGCCACCACCATCATCACCACCACGGCGAGTTCAACGAACACGTCTTCTACAGCATCGACACCGCACTCAAGGTGTCCAAGGTGATCGAGACCCAGCTGTCCAAGGCAGATCCCGACCATGCCAGCGACTACAAGGCCAATGCCGACGAATTCGCCGGCCAGCTCAAGGACCTCGACAAGAAGGCCGACTCCTTCGCCGATTCCCACAAGGACGTCCATGCCCTGGCCACCGAGCCGGTCGCCGGGTACCTGCTTCAGGACATGGGCATCGAGGACTCCACCCCCGAGGAGTTCGTGGCCCAGTCCGAGACCGACGCCGGCCCGTCCACCAAGACCGTCGCCGACACCAAGGCCCTGCTCAGCGACAAGAAGGTCCAGCTGCTCGTCGTCAATGGGCAGACCACCGACGCCATCACCGACCAGCTGCGTTCCACCGCCAAGACCGCACACATTCCGGAGGTCGGAGTCACCGAGACCCTCCCCGAGGGTGTCGACACCTATGCCGACTTCATCGGCTCGACGATCGACAAGATCTCCACAACCGTCAAGTGAGAGGCTCCTCGTACCGACCAGGACGCCGTACGTACCGGCACGCCTGATCGGCGGGTGAGCCCCTGTTCTCCCGTCCGGGGTTGTCATGGACAGCCCCGGACGAGTTATTGTCACTGCTACCGGCCTGCCGAGATCGTTTCTCAGGAAGTTCACATGCCATCTGCCACACCAGCCCAGTTGGACAATGCCAAGGTTGCCTTCGGTGAACGCATCCTGTGGGAACACGTCAACCTCACCGTGCATCCCGGCGAGTTCATTGCCGTCCTGGGCCCCAATGGTGTCGGCAAGACGACGATGCTGCGCGTCCTGCTCGGGCAGACCGCTCTGTCCGAGGGCACTGCACGGGTCAACGGCAAACCCGTCCGGCCCGGATCACGTGACATTGGTTACATCCCGCAGCAACGCACCCTTGACGCCCTGGCCCCTGTTCGCGGCAGGGATCTGGTCGGCATGGGGATCGATGGTCACCGGTGGGGGCCGGGGTGGCCGTCGCGGACGAGGCGGAGACGCATCGCCGAGGTCATCGAGCGAGTTGGGGCGTCTGCCTACGCAGACTCACCGATCAGTGTGCTCTCCGGAGGTGAGCAGCAACGGCTGCGCATCGCCCAGGCCCTCGTGAGCGAACCAGTGCTCATGCTCTGTGACGAGCCGCTGCTGAGTCTGGACATCCATCATCAGCAGGCCGTCACACGCCTCATCGACCAGGCCCGCCGCGACAATCCACTGGGCGTCCTCTTCGTCACCCACGAGATCAACCCGATCCTGCCGTTCGTCGACCGCGTCGTCTACGTTGCCAATGGCGGTATGCGCATCGGGACCCCCGACGAGGTGCTGCGTACCGAGGTGCTCACCGACCTCTTCGGCTCTCCGGTGGAGGTGTTCCAGCACGGCGATCGAATCATCGTGCTGGCCGACGAGGAGCAGGGCCGCCACGTCCACGGCGAGAATCGGGAGCGCTGAGCATGGATTTCTCGACAATCATCAATTTCAATGACTTCGCCACCCTCGTCCCGCTGGTGACCGGTTCGATCATTGCCGGACTCATCCTGGGGGTCGTCTCGGGGCTCATCGGTCCGATGATCCATGCAAGAGACCTCGCCTTCGCCGTGCACGGCACCTCCGAGCTGTCCTTTGCCGGGGCCTCGGTGGCGCTGTATTTCGGGACGTCAGTGACCGGTGGCGCCGTGGCCGGTTCGCTGGTGGCCGCCGTCATCCTGGGAATGCTGGGGGTGCGAGCCAAGGAACGCAATGCCTCGATCGGCGTCATGTTGCCGTTCGGTTTGGGTATCGGGATGCTCTTCCTGAGCCTGTACGACGGACGATCGTCCAACAAGTTCGGCCTGCTCGCCGGGCAGATCGTAGCGATGGAGTCGACCCAGATCACCACCCTGGCGGCAGTTGCCGCACTCGTCACGGCTGTCCTGGCGTTCATCTGGCGTCCGTTGTTCTTCGCCTCGGTGGATCCCGAGGTGGCTCGGGCACGCGGGGTGCCGATGCGCACCCTGTCCATTCTCTTCATGGTGCTGCTCGGCCTGACGACGGCCATGGCCGTCCAGCTCGTCGGTGCCCTGCTCGTGCTCTCCCTGCTCATCACGCCGACTGCGGCCGCCAGCAAGATCACGGTGCGGCCGACCATGCTCGTCGTGTGGTCCATTCTCTTCGCCGTCGTCTCGGCGGTGGGAGGCATTCTGCTCTCCCTGGGGCCCGGTCTGCCGATCAGCCCCTACGTCACGACGGTGAGTTTTCTCATCTACCTCGTCTGTCTGATCATCGGGTCCATTCGCAGCCGACGTGGCTGGGGGCGACGAGCTGCTACCTGAGCGTTGCGGCACGTGTTCCGCAGCTCATCGTCCAACGGATCTCTTTCGCTTCCCATCGCGAGCGATGAGAACACCGATGGGGGCCCACGCCGCGATCGTCACGAGGATGCCCACGTACGGTCGTGGGGTCTCCTGGCTCTTGGCCACCAGGAACCAGCCAGCGACGATCAGGACCAGAGCCATCCATGCGAGGGCTCCCCGGATCGCTGCGGAGAACAGTCCCCGCTTCATCAGTTCCTCAACGAGCCAGTACACCAGGATCACCTGGGCCATGGCGAGGTAGGGCGCCGCCCACGCGCCATGACATGCCCTAGCGTCGAGGAAGAGGACGACGTCGACAACGTTCAGTATCAGAGCCAGTACAAGCATGACGATCTCCTGGCAACGAGTCACTGCAGTCAGTTCCATCCTTGCACACTGGGTACTGCCGTTCGTCGCACTCTGCAGATGTAGATGTTCGGGGAAATCAGGGGCCGGGACGAATCAGTGCCCGGGCAGCCCGTGCCATCCCATCGTGCCGCGCGCCATGTCCTGCAGTGCCGCACCCCGTGCACAGTTTTCCTCCTCGTCACCGTGCCGATGCCGCGATGTCATCGTCGTTCGATTGACTGCAGCCATCCCCTAGTCCGAAGGACGAAAATGAGAAAACACTCCCACATCGTTGTGTTCACTCTTGTCGCGCTGATGACCAGCACAGGAGTTGCACACGCTGCTCCACAGTCCACCGGTGACGCCGAGGCGGCCACGGCCATCAGCCTCTACACCAGTGCACTCGGCGACATCACGACCATGCCCAATGGTGTGCACATCACGAACAGCGGCCACGGCTCATCGTTCCATGCCGCACCCAGCGCCGAGCTCGTGGACCACCAGAGTGTCTTCTACGGCCTCACCGACCGTGGCCCCAATGTTGACGGTGACCTCGCCGGCAAGGAGGTCAAGGTCGAGCCCGTGGTGGACTTTCAGCCCAACATCACCAAGTTCGTCCTCAGGAACGGCGTGATGGAGCCGCGGGAAACCATTGGGCTCAAGCGCAACGGCAAACCGATCAACGGTCAACTCAACGGCCAGGCCGACACCGGGGAGACGATCGTCGACATCACCGGCAGGAAACTTGCCCCCAGCGACAACGGCCTGGACCCCGAGGGATTGGTGGCCGCCAAGGACGGCAGCTTCTTCGTCTCCGACGAGTACGGCCCGTTCATCGTGCATTTCGACGCCGACGGCAACGAGATCGATCGTCTGAATCCCTACGAAGGCACTCTGCCCGCTGAGCTGCGGTTCCGCACGGCCAACAAGGGCATGGAGGGGCTCACCCTCAGCCCGGATGGCAAGACCATGTACGGAGTCATGCAGTCCGCCCTGACGACGCCGGACATCAAGGGCAAATCCAAGAATGTGCCGTTCGTGCGCATCGTCGCCATCGACACCGCATCCATGAAGGTGACCGGGCAGTACCTCTACATGTTGCACTCCTCACAGGCACACACCACCGTCTCGGAGATCTCGGCCCTGGGCAACCACACCCTCCTCGTCGACGAGCGAGATGGCAAGGCAGGCTCCGACACCTTCAAGCGTCTGTACCGCATCGACCTGGCCCAGGCCACCAACCTGCTTGACCTCGCCAATGCCTACGACCCCGACAAGGGTGGCGTCCTCATCGACGGAAAATCCCTGGAGGGCTACGTGTCGCACACCGACGGAGCGAAGGCCAACGAGCAGGTCGCCGCCGAGACGTTGCGTGCGGCTGGCATCTCACCGGCGCAGGGCAGGCTGTACCTTGACGTCACCAAGCTGGTCTGGGGAGCCGATCCCAGTGGCAACACCTTCAGCCACGACAAGGTGGAGGGGGTCGCCGTCACCAAGGGTGGTCAGCATCTCACCCTGGCCAATGACTCCGATTTCGGGCTGGAGGGTTCCAGCCACACCGGGACGCAGTTCGAGCTCAAGCAGAAGGAGTACCAGGGCAGGCCCGAGACCGGCGAAGCCCTGGACATCGACATGACCGCCGTCCCGCAGCAGTACCGAGGTGACGGTTACATCGCACCAGAGGTCAACACCACAGACGCTGGCACCGAGGTGGAGGTCACCCTCGGCGGTCTGCAACCCGACACCGGCCACGAGCTACTCGCCGGGAGGAAGAAGCTGGTCTCGGTGGATGCCGATGCTCGTGGAGATGCCACTACGACGGTCGATCGTGCTGAGCTCACCGCTGCAGGGAATACTCTCACCCTTGCCCTGGACAACCAGGTCGTGGGTTCCTGGTCGGTGCAGCCTGCAGCCACGCCGTCACCATCCATGAGCCCCTCCGCTCCTGCAGCGTCTCCCACTGCCACGGCGTCTGGCTCCTCGCCCATCACCTCTCCGACCTCGAGCACTCGTGCCACACCTGCGGCCACTCCGACTGGTGTTCCGTCGGCAATCGTGACCCCCGAGCTGTCATCGCACAAGGAAGCCACACCCGCTGGGTCCACCACCGGACACGCCCACGGCACCGACGACGATTCGAGCACCTCATCTGGCAGCCAGATCGTCACGTCGAGCCCCTCACGTGGCCTGGCCCTACCGGCCACCGGCAACTGAGACTGACGCCCACCCATACCGACTCAGGGGGCAGTCATTGCCAGGCCAGCCGCGTTGATTCCCGGCCATGGGATGAGCTGCTGACCACACTTGCCACCACACCATCCATCACCACCTCCGAGCGGGGCACGTGCTGCAGCACGTGCCCCGCTCCTCGTCGTCAGGGAAAGTTCATTCACCTCTCACAGGTTCCATCCGCGCTGTCCGCGGCTTCAGTACTCAACTCCCGTCGTCTTGCCATACGATCTCATTGCAAAAATATTCTCTCTCGTGCATAATTATTTTTACCAACGTCGAGACATCAGGATCTGTCATGAACGTCACAAAGCTCGCACTGGCCATTCCCGCCGCCGTTGTCTCCCTGTCCCTAGCCCTCACCGGATGCACCCATGCCTCCGAGGAGAGCGCATCTGATGGCGGTTCGGACACCTCGGACAATGCCAAGATCATCGATGCAATGGACAAGGACGAAGACATCGCCAAAATGGTCCCGGCCAAGATCGCCAACCGTGGCACCCTGTCCAGCGGCATGGCCGCCAACTACGCCCCGGCTGAGTTCATCGATTCAGATGGCTCGACGATCATCGGCTTCGACATCGACTACCTCAAGGCCATGAGCAAACTCATGGGTCTCGAACTCACCACGGCCAACACGGCGTTCCCCAGCCTGCTGCCGGCACTGGGCACCAAGTACGACCTCTCCGCATCGACCTTCACCATCACCGATGAACGTCTCACACAGGTGAACATGGTGTCGTACTTCAAGGCTGGATTCTCGATGGCCGTCCAGAAGGGCAATCCTCAGAACGTCTCCCCCGACGACCTGTGCGGCCACAAGGTTGCCGTGCAGACCGGTACTGCCCAGGAGACCGACGCCCAGCAGAAGAACAAGAAATGCGCAGCCGACGGAAAGAAACCGATCGATCTGCTCTCCTACCCCAGCCAGGCAGACGCAACCACCAATGTCGCCGGAGGCAAGGCCGACGTCCTGTTCGCCGACTCGGTGATCACTTCCTACGCCATTTCGAAGAATGATGCCCTGGAGGCCCTGGGCGGGGTGACCGACGCCTCCCAGTTCGGTGTGGCCACGGCCAAGAATGACGACGGCCTGTCCAAGGCCGTGCAGGCTGCCACCCAGAAGCTCATCGACGACGGCACCATGAAGAAACTACTCGCCAACTGGGGCAATGAGTCCGGCATGATCGACAAGGCAGAGCTCAACCCCAGGAGTGGCTCGCAGAGCTGACAACCCGCGAGGCACTGCTCCTGGATCAGTCTGACCATGCATCCGCACGATGAGCTCGATCCAGCGCACAGCTTCCCCCACATCCACCCGCTCCCCTCCAGAGGAACTCATGGACACCCAACATCACGCCGACATCCCCAATCGGATCAAGGCCAAGGACGTTCCACATCCGGGCACGTGGATCGCCGCGGTCATCGTCGCCGTCCTCGTGGCAATGCTCATCCATGGCCTGGTCACCAACCCCAACTACCAGTGGGACATCGTCTGGCTGTACCTGCGCGACGTCAAGGTCGTCCAGGGCATCGGCTACACCCTGCTGCTCACCGTCGCCGCGATGATCCTGGGCACGATCGTCGCCCTCATCATGGCAATCATGCGCCAGGCTCGAAATCCGGTGTTGCGCGCTGTGGCGTGGGCATACATCTTCGTGTTCCGTGGCGTGCCGGTCTACACCCAGCTGGTGTTCTGGGGACTGTTCGCAGTGCTCTACCCCATGCTCTCGGTGGGTGTGCCCTTCGGACCGGAATTCGTGAAGTTCCGCACCGAGGACGTCCTCACCGCCCTAGCCGCTGCAATCATTGGTCTGGGACTCAACGAGGGCGCCTACCTTGCCGAGATCATCCGCGCCGGACTGGAATCGGTGGACGCCGGTCAGACCGAGGCTGCCAAGGCTCTGGGCATGAAACCGAGCCTCATCATGCGCCGCATCATCATCCCCCAGTCGATGCGTGTCATCGTGCCGCCACTGGGCAATGAGACGATCGGCATGCTCAAGACGACCTCGCTGGTGCTGGCAGTGCCATTCACCCTAGATCTGCAGTACGCCACCAACGCCATCGCCAACCGCATCTACGCCACGATCCCCCTGCTCATCGTCGCTGCCATCTGGTACCTCGTCATGACGAGCGTTCTCATGGTCATCCAGCACTACGTCGAGGCGTACTACGGACGGGGATTCTCCCGTCGCAAGACCACCGGATCGACGCGCCACAATCGTCAGTCCGCGGTCAATGCATCTGGAACCACCCCTGCCGAGCCACTCCCCGAGGTAGAACTGTGAGCACCACTCCCACCCCACGTCACGAAAAGACATCCGACACCCCGACCGGGGCCGGACCACTCGTCGAGCACACGGCGGCGCCGCACAGCAGCGCTTCCGAGACGCCCATGACCCATGTCGCGGGTCTGCACAAGGAATTCGGCTCCCTGCACATTCTCAAGGGGATAGACCTGGACGTCGGCAAGGGTCAGGTGTGCGTCCTGCTCGGCCCGTCCGGATCGGGAAAGTCGACGCTGCTGCGGTGCATCAACCAGTTGGAGACCTTCGAGGCCGGCAGCATCCGCATCGACGGTGAGCTGGTGGGATACCAGGAGACCCCCACCAGAGGTGGGCGCCTGCGCCGGCTCCCGGAGAAGACGATTGCTGCTCAGCGAGCCAGGACCGGCATGGTCTTCCAGCGATTCAACCTCTTTCCGCACATGACGGCCCTGGAGAACGTCATGGAGGCCCCGATCCACGTTGCCGGGGCCGGCAAGGACGAGGCCCGGACCGCTGCCCTGCACCTGCTGGAGCGGGTGGGCATGGCAGGACGCGCCGACCACTACCCCGCCGAACTGTCCGGCGGACAGCAGCAGCGGGTGGCCATCGCTCGCGCCATGGCGATGAAGCCCGATCTCATGCTCTTCGACGAGCCCACCAGTGCGCTGGACCCGGAACTCGTCGGCGAGGTGTTGGCCGTGCTCAAGGACCTGGCAGCCGAGGGAATGACGATGGTCATCGTCACCCACGAGATCGGCTTCGCCCGTGAGGTGGCAGACATCGTTGCCTTCATGGACGACGGAGTCATCGTTGAGTCCGGCGACCCCCAGAGCGTCATTGACGATCCGCAGTCACCTCGTCTGAGGGATTTCCTCGACTCCGTGTTGTAGAACTGGTGTCATGGGCAACGACATGATTCGGCTCGGCCAGTTCCTCAAATTCGCCAACCTCGTCGAGACCGGCGGGCAGGCACGTGAGCTCATCACGACAGGAGTGGTGAGTGTCAATGGTGAGGTGGAGAGGCGACGCGGACGCCAGCTGCACCCCGGCGACACCGTCACCATCGAGACCGACGCGGGTCCAGTGACCGAGGAGGTGAACCTGGACCCGATCGACGTCCCGTGGTGATGCTCAGCCCTGGCTCCCCATGGTGCCCTGGGCCCACGGCAGGTCGGGGACGACCTGGGCGAAAGTCTGCAGGATCTCCTCGGCGCCCTTGAGCGCGCTGGTGGCCTCGATGCTCATGTCGGCCTCGATCCTCTGGGCGACCTCGCGCAGCTTCGGCTCGTGCCGCAACGACTCCAGGATCTCGTCCTCCACCATGGCCCACAGCCATTCACGTTGCTGCTCCAAGCGGCGGGCCTGCAGGGACCCGTCCGACTCCAGGTACTCCCGGTGGTCGAGAACCGCCTGCCACAGGTCGTCCAGCCCGTCGCCGGTGTAGGAGGAGCAGGTGAGCACCGGGACACGACGGTTCTGGTCGGCCTGGACGAGTTTCATGGCGATGGACAGTTCACGTGCCGAGACGCGGGCGTTACCGGCATTGTCGCCGTCGGCCTTGTTGACCGCGACGACGTCCGCCAGTTCGAGGATGCCCTTCTTGATGCCCTGCAGCTGGTCACCGGTACCAGCCACGGCAAGCATGAGGAAGGTGTCGACCATCTCGGATACGGCGACCTCCGACTGCCCGACACCGACCGTCTCGACGAGTACGACGTCGTACCCGGCGGCCTCCATGACGATCATGGCCTCTCGGGTGGCCCGGGCCACACCGCCCAGGTGACCGCCAGAGGGTGAGGGGCGGATGAAGGCGTCATCCAGGGTGGCGAGCTCTCCCATACGGGTTCGGTCACCGAGGATCGAGCCGCCGGTTCGGGTGGACGACGGGTCCACGGCCAGCACGGCTACCTGATGGCCGTGCTCCTTGATGAGCTTGGTTCCCATCTTGTTGATGAAGGTGGATTTTCCGGCTCCCGGTACGCCAGAGATACCGACACGAATTGCCTTGCCAGTGTGCGGGGCGAGCTGACGCAACATCTCATGGGCCTTCTCCCGGTGGGAAGGCTTGCTCGATTCCACCAAGGTCAGCGCTCGGGCGATGACCTGGCGGTTTCCGGCCAGCACCTGGTCAACGAGTTCGGGTACGTCGATAGCCATGTCGCTCCTTCTTGGGCTCGCTCTACAAGCGCGTTACTCCAACTTATCGCGTCTGGAGCACGTGTGAGGGGGTTGGGGATGAAGTCAGTCGTCACCCATCTGACTGGGTGGGGACCGAGTGCAGTGCCGGTGTCCAGTCGTGAGGCAGGCTGTTCTGGATCCAGGCCTCCAGTCGTGGGACGGGTTGCACTGGACAGGTGCCCAGTCCTGGACCGGACTGCTCTGTCAGGGGTGCGCCTGGGATGCACGCCGGCCCCGAACCAGCGAGGGTCCGGGGCCGACGTGAACCTTGAGGATCAGCTCGTGACGATCAGTCCTCGTCAATGCGCTCGAGCAGCTGGGTCATGAGGTCGACCGCTGCATCGGGGATGACGGTTCCCGGCGGGTAGATCGCCGCGGCACCGTCGGCACGCAGTTCGTCGAAGTCCTGGGTCGGGATGACGCCACCGACGACGATCATGATGTCCGAACGTCCCAGCTTGTCCAGCTCCTTGCGCAGGGCCGGCACCAAGGTGAGGTGTCCGGCGGCAAGGGAGGAGACGCCAACCACGTGGACGTCGGCCTCGACGGCCTGACGGGCGGCCTCCTCCGGGGTCTGGAACAGCGGGCCGACGTCGACGTCCATGCCGAGGTCGGCGTAGGCGGTTGCAACGACCTTCTGGCCACGGTCGTGACCGTCCTGACCCATCTTGGCGATGAAGATACGCGGACGACGTCCAGCCTTCTGCTCGAATTCCTCAACGAGCTCGTGGACCTTGGCAGAGGATTTCGTGTGCCCCGCCTCCTTCGAGTACACACCGGAAATGGTGCGAATCTGGGCGGTGTAGCGACCGAAGCTGCGCTCCATGGCGTCGCTCATCTCGCCAACGGATGCCTGTGCACGACCGGCGTCGATGCACAGCTTGAGCAGGTTGCGATCCGGATCGGTGGGATCGGGGTTCGCAGCCGCCCATGCCAAGCGCTCCAGAGCCTGCTGGCAGGCCTCCTCGTCACGCTCGGCGCGCAGTTTGACGAGCTTGGCCTTCTGCTCGGCGAGCACCTGGGAGTTGTCGACCTTGAGCACCTCGAGGGGCTCCTCCTGGTCGAGCTGGTACTTGTTGACGCCGATGAGGGGCTGACGACCCGAGTCGATGCGTGCTTGGGTACGGGCAGCAGCCTCCTCGATGCGCATCTTCGGGATGCCCTTCTCGATGGCCTTGGCCATACCGCCGGCCTTCTCGACCTCCTGGATGTGGCCCCATGCCTTGCGAGCCAGCTCCAGGGTGAGCTTCTCGACGTAGGCCGAGCCGGTCCACGGGTCGATGACACGGCAGGTGCCCGACTCCTGCTGGATGAACAGCTGGGTGTTACGGGCGATACGGGCGGAGAAGTCCGTCGGCAGGGCGATGGCCTCGTCGAGGGAGTTCGTGTGCAGGGACTGGGTGTGTCCCTGGGTGGCCCCCATGGCCTCCACACAGGTGCGGATGACGTTGTTGTAGACGTCCTGGGCGGTCAGCGACCAGCCGGAGGTCTGCGAGTGGGTACGCAGGCTCATCGACTTCGGATTCTTCGGCCCGAACTGGTGCACGAGCTTGGCCCACAGCATGCGGGCCGCGCGCATCTTGGCGACCTCCATGAAGAAGTTGGTGCCAATGGCCCAGAAGAACGACAGGCGCGGGGCGAACTGGTCGACCTGCAGACCCACCGACTCACCGGCACGGATGTAGTCGACACCGTCGGCCAGGGTGTAGGCCATCTCGATGTCGGCGGTGGCGCCAGCCTCCTGCATGTGGTAACCGGAGATCGAGATGGAGTTCCACTTCGGCATGTTCGCACTGGTGTAGGCGAAGATGTCGGAGATGATCCGCATCGACGGCAGCGGCGGGTAGATGTACGTGTTACGAACCATGAACTCCTTGAGGATGTCGTTCTGGATCGTACCGGCGAGCTGCTCGGGCTTGGCGCCCTGCTCCTCGGCGGCCACCACGTACAGGGCGAGAATCGGCAGCACGGCGCCGTTCATCGTCATGGACACCGACATGCGGTCCAGCGGGATACCCGCGAAGAGCTCGCGCATGTCGAGGATGGAGTCCACGGCCACACCGGCCATGCCGACGTCACCGGGAACACGAGGGTTGTCGGAGTCGTAACCGCGGTGGGTCGGCAGGTCGAAGGCGACCGACAGACCCTTCTGGCCAGCAGCCAGGTTGCGGCGGTAGAAGGCGTTGGACTCCTTGGCGGTGGAGAATCCGGCGTACTGACGAATCGTCCACGGACGGAAGGCGTACATCGTCGCGTAGGGACCGTGGGTGAACGGCGGGATACCGGCGTAGGTGCCCAGCCAGTCCATGTCGGAGTAGACGTCCTGGGAGTAGAGGTGTCCGACCTCGATCTGCTCAGGAGTGATCCACGGATCCTGCTCACCAGCAGCGGCGGCGAGCTTGGCGAACTGCTCCTGGGCGTCGGCGGGAACGGCCGCATCACCCAGGTTGATGGAATCGAAACGGGGCAAGGTTGTCACTTGGCAACTCCCATTGTGTCGAGAACGGAGGAGAGGGTGTCGACGACGTTCATCCCGAGGAAGACGCGTCCATCGACGAGCTCTTCGGCTGCTGCGGCGTCGTCACCGAATTCCTTGAAGGCACCGGAGAGGTAGACGGCCTTGGCACCGGCGTCCTTGAGAGCCTTGACGACCTCAAGTCCCTGCTCGGCGTAGGTCTTGGCGTTGGAGCACAGGTCGGCGATCTGGGCACCGGACTCCTTGAAGGCCTTGACGACCTCCTCGGTGGTGCCTCCCTCGCACTCGGGGGTCTCCAGGCCAGCGATGTGCCACACCGGGGCGGAGAATCCTTCACGGGGGCCGAAGTCGCGACGAGTCCCCAAGCAGGCCAGGAAGACCTTCGGACGCTCGGCGCAGGTGGCGGAGCGATCGACGAGGGCCTCGAAGACCTCGGCATCGCGATGCCACTGCAGCCCGTTGTGGGGTGCACCCTGCGGGAACGGCTTGGTCTCGACGGTCTTGGCGTCCAGCAGCGGGAACTCGCTGACGGCCGTAATCGGCTGCTTACGAGTGGCCAACCGCTTGGCACGCTCGGTGTTGAGCTTGTCGAGCTCGGTGCGGACATGGTCACCGGTGAGGGCTGCCGCCATGCCACCAGCGGCCTCGACGCTCTGGAACTCAGCCCAGGCAGCATCTGCCAGGGACTTGGTGAGCGACTCGACGTAGAAGGAGCCACCAGCCGGATCGTTGACGCGGCCGATGTTCGACTCCTCGGAGAGGATGATGCCGGTGTTGCGGGCAATACGACGCGAGAAGTCACTCTTCGGCAGGCCGATGGCGTCGTCGAAGGGCAGCGTCGTGATGGCCTCGGCACCGCCGACGGCGGCACCGAAGGTGGAGATGGTGCCACGCAGGATGTTGACGTAGGGATCGTCGCGGGTGAGCTCACGCCAGCTGGTGACGGCCTCCTGACGTGCACCACGCTTGCCTGCGGGAACCTCGAAGACCTCACCGACGCGGTTCCACAGGGTACGCAGGGCACGCAGTCGCGAGATGGTGAGGAACTGGTCATGGGTGGCAGACACCCGGAAGTTGATGCTGTCGAAGGCCTGCTCGGCAGTCAGCCCCTGCTCGATGAGGGCACGCACGTACTCGACACCGGTGGCAATGGCCCAGGCGAGCTCGGCGACGTCACCGGCACCGGCGTTGTGGTACACGGTCGCGTCGACGACGATCGGTCGAGCATTCTTGTACCCGTCAACCTTCTTGACCCATTCGGAGAGTCCGGACAGGTCGGGCTCGCCACCATTGATGGCAGCTGAACCGATCGGGTCGATGCCCAGGTTGAACGAGATCTCATCCTTCTTGGCGTCGGACTTCTCGATGGCAGCCAGCAGGGCATCGGCGGCAACGGCCTGGTCATCGCGGCTGGAAACCTCGATCTTGGCCAGGTTGAGCAACACACCCTCGAGCACGGAATCGATGTCGGAGGCGGCAATGGCGTCGTCACCGACTCGCAGCCAGATGGAGGTGACACCACGCTCGAGATCGGTGAGGATCGCCTTGCGGGTGAAGGCGACATCGGGGTCCTCGTGCAGGGCACGCACGTCCCAGGAGTCGATGACGCCGGTACGAATGGTGGTACCACGGGTGAACGGGGGAACGCCGGGAGCTCCGAGGTCCTCGGGAGCATCCTGGCGGGTGTACATGGGTTCGATCTTGACGCCGTCGACCGTGGTCGGCTGCAGACGTGCCATGCCCTTCTCGAGGTTGAGCTGCTTGCCCTCGGGACGCCCACGGTTGAGGACCTTGAGCACCTCCTTGTGCCACTGCTCCTGGGTCGGGGCCGGGAAGTCACCGGCGAGGGTGAGCGTCTCGGGCATGTCGACCTTGGCCGGCGTCGAGACGTTGTCGGGATCAGTCATACTCTTCAGACTCCTGCTCCGCTTTGGATAGACATACGTCGTCGTCCTCCCCTCGGGGACCACGTCATTGTCGTCGCACCGGGTGCGGCAACATGCTGGCAGGTCTTCGGACTCATGGGCGTCTCGTCGTTGACGAGTCCTACGTCACCGCTTCCCGGGGCCGAAGCCCAGTGCTTGATTGCCGTCGTCCCGGACGGGATGGCGTCAATGGTGATCTCGTTCCCATTCACCGCTGCGGGGCAGTTCCGGAGTTTCACCGGATTCCCTTTCACTGCTGGTCCAACCCATGACCTCACGCGATCACGACCTTCCCAGCACCAGCTCCTACCAGCTTATAAGATGAACGTCGACCGGGCAGCAGGGGGCTACCTCCTACGCACGATCGTGCAGCGAGGAATTGGCACAATCGACCCAGTTTTCACTCGTTCGTCGTATCCTTCGCTCACAGATCTGCATCCCTGCAGCGAAATCCGACTCCGGGGCCACTGTGCCACGACACGAGCCAGCGTCTCCTGGGCGCTGGCCAGCCGTCACCCCTCCCGGAAGATTCATCGGAGGCAGAGGATACGGCCTTGTCACGGCGTCACCTTGGTGAGACCGCACATCGGGGATGGTCCGAGCGAGCCTCAACCGTCTTGCCGATCCACGTCTCCAGAAGCCGATACGTCTGTTCCCGGTCTCGTTCGTGCAGCAGCTCATGTCGAGCATCAGGCTCCAGATGGACGTCCACCTGGAGCACCCCGTTCGCCGTAAGCTCACCGGCCACGCGACGCACTCCCCTGCCGTTGCCGCCGACCGGATCGCTGTCACCGCTCATGAGCAGTACCGGCAGCCGCGGTGGAATGGCTCGTAGGATCGTACTGGAGTTGCTCGTCTCACTGAGCCGAACCAGCTCCCGGTACAGCCCCACCGAGGCAGTGAATCCGCACAGTGGATCATTGCAGTAGGCGTCCACCTCACTGGCCTGTCGGCTGAGCCAGTCGAACCGGGTACGAACGGGACGAAACCGAAGATTCATGGAGCCAAAGATCAGGGTCTCCATCACTCGACTGGCAGAATCCTCACCAGCCATGACAATCTGGCTGGTCGCCGCACCACGAGCCACCTTCGCCAATGGGCCTGCTGAAGCTCCGGTCCCCAGTAGCACGAGCGCAGTCATTTCCCGGCCCCGACGAGCTGCGACGATCCGCGCCAGGAACGACCCCATCGAATGACCCACGAGGATCCAGGGCAGCTTCGGGTGCTGGGAGCGCACATCATCGGTCACTCGACACAGGTCGTCAACGATCTGATGGTAGCCCCGGTCGGGGGCCTGCCCGAGGGTGCCGTCCGCCAGTGCCCGCGGTCCGTGGCCACGGTGATCGTTGGCCACCACGAGCCAGCCAGACTGCGCCAGGCAACGTGCGAACTCGTCGTAGCGAGCAGCGTACTCGGCGAACCCGTGCACCAGTTGGATGAATCCACGCGGTTGACAACCAGGCCGCCAGATGAGCACGTCAATCTGCGCACCGTCGTCGGCAGTGAGGGTGATGGTGTCCATGGATCCTCCCGAGGTTGTGATCGAGCATCGCAGTGCCCAGAGTATTCGGTCAATGCATCACGGCCGTGACCGGTACGGCTCACTGTGGGTGATTCTCGACGTACACATCCATGGTGTCGTTGCGCATGGCATCCGAGAGCTCCTGCAGCCCTTCCTTGTCGACGACGTCATAGGCCTGACCGTCCTTCGACCTGCCAAACCCGGAAATGGGGGCTTGCACCTGCACGACCTTGTCACCGGAGGTGAATCGCAGACTCATGGCAAGTTTGCGAATCTCCGAATTGGTGAGCTTGTCGTCGACGGTCATGGTACGTCCGGCCAAGGTGGCGACGTCATCGAACTTCGAGGGATTGGCGAGCGTACCCGCAGAGAGGGTTTTGTCGATGATGGCCGTGAGGACATCCCGCTGACGGCGCGCACGATCAAGATCGCCGTTCTTGAGATCCCGGCGTTCGCGGACGTACTTGAGGGCCGCATTGCCTTTGAGCGTGATGTCTCCTGCTGGAAAGTGCATGCCCTCAATGGTGGAATCCTGATCGTTGTACACCTGTACACCGCCAAGAGCGGTCGTGAGTTCCTTGAAACCAGTGAAGTCGATGACGGCAGCATGATCCATGCGTACATTCGTCAAACTTTCAAGGGTCTGAATGGTCAGCGGCACGCCACCCCACGAATATGCAGCGTTGATCTTGGCCTGGGAAGGTTTGCCGATGACCTTGTTGGGCGGGATCGTCACCCACATGTCACGCAGGAAGCTGATGAGGTACAGATGCTCTCGATCCGCTGGCAGGTATGCCACCATCAGGGAGTCGGACCGACCTCGATCCCAACCCCGGGAGTCCGATCCCAGGAGTACGAAGGTTCGAGCGCCATCCGTAGCCGTGCTGGGGCGGGGGCTCGCGGTGGGCATCGTGAGAGGCTCCCGATTGATCTCGTCCAGACCATTGGTGAGGTGCTTGAGGAAATAGCCCAGAACACCGACGACAAGCAGGATGATGGCCAGCACAGCACACAGGAAGATCACTGGGGCACGACGACGATGCCCCGATGATGCCGCTCCAACGCCCTCGGTGATCGATTCCTCGTCCTGCCTGTGTGCATCCATACCGCGCCGCGGGGGAACACCCTCATCGGCACCAAAGAGGTCAAGCTCATCATCGTCATCCACGCTGGATCCCCTTGTCCTGTCTCCACCTTCCGCGCACCATCGGAGCCGATACGGGAAATCCCGCCCCAAGTTCTCCGTCCAAGGAGACTGATTTTGGATGGGGGTGCTGAGCAAGATGCCAAGCCAAATGTTAGCATGACCGGAGTTCAGGTTTCTTGGTACCAGCACGTACGCCGTATCCGAAAGGCATCATCATTCCCAGTAGCAAGCCAACGGGTGTGAGACATCCATCTTGGCCGAGCCACATACGCAATGTGCTTGTCCTTGGCGATGCCTTGGCCATTGCCTCGGCGCTCATGGCAACGTTGTACATCCGCATACCCGATCCCGACACCCCTCTGGCCGGGGCTCGGTGCCTCACCTATCCGACGCTCGCCCTGGGCCTTGGGAGTGTGTGGCTCGTCGTCCTTTCCACCAATGGCAGCCATCGAATCCGACTGGTGGGCTCTGGCCTTCAGCAGTACCAACTGGCCATGCGTGGAACCCTGTGGGTCTTCGGCGTTCTGGCAGTTCTCAGCTACCTGTTCAAGTTGTCGGTGTCCCGATCCCTGTTCCTCATTGCGTTGCCCTTGGGACTGATCCTCATGTGCCTCGAGCGGAAGGTGATCCGGAAAGTCATCCAACGGTCCCGCAAGCAAGGACGATTCCTGATCCCGACACTTGTGATCGGGGCTGGCCCAGAGGTCGAGCGAACCGTCCAGACTCTTCGCCGGAACATCGCCGTCGGTTACGCACCTGCTGCCGTTTGCCTCAACGGGGAGGAACCACAGAAATGCAGTGACCTTCCTGCAGACCTGCCAGTACTCGGCTACCCACAGCTCCTCAAGGAGGTTCGCGAGTTTCCACTCTCTGCCGTGGTGGCCGCCGGCGGTATGTCGAGCGTGCAGACAAAGCAATTGTCCTGGGATCTTGAGGACTGTCGTACCCAGCTCCTCTTCATACCCGAACTCATCGATGTCGCCGGACCGCGGATGAGCACATACGAGGCAGCGGGGCTCAACCTCGTTCACGTCGATCTGGCCAGATACTCCGGAATAAAGTATCTCATCAAAAGAGTATTCGACATTTTGGCGTCAACTGTGGCCTTGATTGTCTTCTCACCAACCATGGCGGTCACGGCACTCGCCATCCGACTGGAGGACGGCGGACCAGTCATCTTCAAACAGGAACGCATCGGCGAGAATGGGAAACCCTTCACGATTCACAAATTCCGAAGCATGGCAGTGGATGCCGAAGCGCGTATGGCGGAACTCATCGACGCCAACGGTGGGTCTGCACTCCTGTTCAAGATGGAGGATGACCCAAGAATCACCAAGGTCGGCAGATTCATCAGAAAGTATTCCATCGACGAACTGCCCCAGTTCTGGACCGTCCTTCGAGGCTCGATGAGCATCGTCGGGCCACGTCCTCAAGTGCAACGCGAGGTGGACGAGTATGAGGGGCCAACTCATCGACGCCTGCTCGTCAAACCTGGGATCACGGGGCTGTGGCAAATTGGAGGGCGCTCAGACCTACCACTCGAGGAAGCCATCCGACTCGACCTCAGGTACGTCGAGAACTGGTCCCTTCTGGGAGACATCTCGATCATCCTCAAGACGGTCAAGGTCGTGCTGTTCCCCAACGGAGCATATTGATGTTGCACGACGGAGAACCGAACGGACGACACCCCTTGAACCGCCCCAGCCACTCAGCACCTCGGCGGCCAGCACATCTCCTTCCCCCAGAATCATCCAGCACCTACGACCATCGTCCCTACGTCAGCCCTCGTCGAGCGATCCTGGACGGCGAATCATGTTCAGACAGTCGCTGTGCCTCACCAGAACCTGCCCCTCGCCACGCAACCTGGGCCTTCTGGTTGGAGCCACGATTCATCGTCATCGCATTCTCCGGCGTACTTGCGTTGTGCACACTCCTCTACCCCGCAAGCAGGTTCGACAACTGGTCAACGAGCAAATATTTCCACACACCGGAGTTCACACTCACTGTGGCAGCCATCGTGGCTCTCTGCCTCGGCATGACGCTGGCAACCCACGTGACCCCTGCCTCTCGAGCAGGCAGAGTGGAGTCCGACGCCGAACCGCACGTGATAGAAGGGTGGTACCACGCCCTGGGTCTCATCGTCGTCCTGGGATACGTGTCCTGGGCCGTCATCGCCACTGCACGCGGAGCGACCTTGGAACTGTTCCTGGCCGTGATCCATCGGGACATGGGGGCCATCTCATTCCTCAAGCAACGTTTGGCTCCGGTCTCGGGAGTGACAACCCTCACACAGGTCTCCTGCATCGTGTCAGCCTTGGGGGCATATCGATACACCACGACCAGAAAGATTGGCAAACTCTGGTGCTTCGTCCTTCTGACGGGCATGTTCCGTGCATTGTTCTATGCGGAACGTCTTGCACTCATGGAGGTCGTCATCCCAGCGGTGCTTGTCCTCATCGTGACGAGTCATTTCATGAGGAATCACCGACTTCTCATGAATCTCATCCCCGTGATCGGACTCGCATTCCTCGTCATCGTCTTCTCCGCCTCGGAGTACTTCCGGAGCTGGATCTTCTACTCACAGTCCGGTGACACGTCATTCGTCCCATGGGTACTTGACAGACTGCTGGCCTACTACACGACGTCGTTCAACAACAACGCCCTCTTCTACTCCCAGGTGACCGGATCTCCACACCCCATATACTTCACCATCCCATTCGTCTTTGACTTTCCAGGATTCTCATCCATCTTCGGGGCACCATCATTTGGTGGTTTGCTACCGGAGGATTGGTGGTTCTCCACGCTGTCCTGGTATGCGACCCCCGAGTTCAACAACAGTGGGTCCTATCTGACGCCAATCGCCGATCTCGGTCTCATCGGCGGTCTGACATTCTGGCTCATACTTGGTATCTCCCTTGGCTACGTGTACCGGAGGGCACGAGAGGGTTCTGATGTGGCACTCATTGCGTACTCAACCCTCTTCCTCGGCCTTCTCGAACTGCCGCGGTTCACGTACTGGACCTTGGGAAGATTCTTTCCCGCAGCCGTGGCATTGATATTCTTCATGGGCCATTCGATGACCCATGACCATTCACCAGTTCACAAGACATCGCACCAGAGACATGAATTGAGGGGATTCTCACGATGATCGACAGCTGCCATGCAATTCCCCCACATCCAGACCGACATCCTCGCATTCTGCACGTCACGGAATGTTTCCTGGGCGGTACTCGGAGCGCCATTCTGTCCTATGCAGGTGACATCCCGGAGATGGATCATGGACTCCTCGGAACACTGGGTCGTTCACGTGGTGACCTCAACGCACCTGACGAGAAGTTCCTGGAGGTTCATGCTCTGCCCGACGGACACCTCGCCCGTATCAGAGCCATCCGCTCCCTGGTCGTCGCATGGCAACCCGACATCATCCACGCCCACTCCAGTTTCGCTGGAGTCTACGTGCGTCTCGCCATCCGCAACAGCCCTCGACACCGAGTGGTGTACACACCGCATGCCTACGGCTTCGAAAGACTTGACATCGGGCCGGTGAAGCGCGCAGCCATACACGCCGCTGAAGCCCTTCTGACACGCAACACGGAGGTCATTGCCGCGTGCAGCACACGGGAGCAGAAACTCGCCCACGACATGCATGCCAGACGGACCGTCTTCGTGCCCAATGTCGCGGCTGCACAATTCCACACCCATGACGCGGTGCAGTCATTGCCAGAACACCGTGTTGTCACCGTCATGGGCCGTATCGTCCCCCAACGGGACCCCGAGTTCATCTGTCGCGTGGCAGACGAGCTCGCACGAAGCGACCGCGAAACGACGATCCAGTGGATCGGGGACGGCGATCCTGATGGCGTGGCCGCCCTACGTCGGCACGGAATCAAGGTCACGGGATGGCTCGACGCCGCAGACATCATGGTCAGACTCGAGAAGTCCAGCGCCTACCTCCATCCTGGGCGCTGGGAGGGATTCCCCGTCGCCATCCTCGAGGCCCACGCCATGGGACTTCCCATCATCGCTCGGGATGCCGCGTACCTGTATGACGCCCCCTCCGGCGTCCGCGGATCGAACCCGTCCGAGATCGCCAAGGCCCTCGTGTCACTCGTGGCGGACGAATCAGCACGTCGGAGCAACTACGCGTTGTGGTCCGCCCATCTGAACCACAACACATCTGAGGCACAGCGGGCGGCTCTGCTCGAGGTCTACACTCCACAGAGCACCCCATCCTCCCCGGACAACCACAGGAGGGCATCATGAGAGTCAGCCTCTCGGGACGTTTCATCGAGCGAAATGTCGGCGGCAACACCACCTACGCTCGCAATCTCGAATCCGGTCTCATCGAGCGGGGGGTTGAGATCGAGCACATCCCGTACGCCTCATCAGCCCCGTTGACTGCTCTCCGGGAATCGCTCTACGGCGTGAATCCACCCCAGCAGGTGCAGGTCATCCACTACATCGCCGACACCGGGCCACTCCTTCCTCTCCGACGCCCCAGCGTCGTGACAGTGCATGGTCTGGCATCCCGATGGACGACCGTGTCCCGCAGCCGCCGTGCCCAGGCCGTGTGGACCGCGCGGGTGAGGGCGGCAATCCACCTGTGCGACCACGTCATCACCGTCTCCCACTCCAGTGCGAACGACATCCGTGACGTGTTCGGCGTCGATCCGGACGACATCACCGTCATTCCGCACGGATTCGACCCGAAGATCACGGCAGGTCCGTCGGAGCCACCGGAGCGGCTGTCCCACCTCGAGCACGAGCCTTTCGTGCTGTATCTGGGAAATGTCGAGCCTCGCAAGAATCTCGTCGCCCTCGCCGAGGCATTCGACTCACCGGACCTCACCGGAATGAAACTCGTCGTCGCCGGGCGCAAAGCGTGGGACTTCGAGGAATCCATTCGCGCCTTCGAGGCTCGTGACAACATCGAGTACCTGGGATTCGTGAGCGACGAGGAACGCATGTGGCTCTACCAACACTGCGCGATCTTCGTGTTCCCGAGCCATTACGAAGGTTTCGGTCTGCCCGTGCTGGAGGCGCTCGGTGCTGGTACGCCTGTGGCCTGCACCAGGAATGGGTCCCTGGCCGAGGTCGCCGGCCCGTCTGCCGTGATCGAGGACACCTCGCGGGAGGCCATCGCCGATGGTCTGGCGCGAGCTCTGGCCGACACGGCATGGCTGCAGAAGGTTCGCCATGATGGCCCGGAATGGGCACGTCAATTCAGCTGGGATCGATCGATCGACGCCCACATCAACGTCTACCGAAGGCTGTGCGCATGACACGTGTCGCCCTGCTCCACGCATACAGTCCCAGGAACTCAGGCGACGGCCTCCTCGTGCAGGAAGCCCTCACCTTCATCCACGAGTCCCTGGGCTCAGAGGTCGACATCGATCTTTTCGCCTCCCGCGCCGAGGACTTCGCCGAGCTGCGTCTGCCTCGCACGACCTGCATCTCGACGAAACCCACACGTCACGGCCTGAGCCGGGATTATCTTCGTCGTATTTCCCACCTGGACTCATACGATCTCGTCGTGGGGGTGGGCGGAGCATATCTGCGCTTCGGCCAGCCCATCGAAGCACTCAAGAGCTGGCTGGTCCACGTACCGCAGCTGTACCTCGCGTCCAGGACCACGACTCCAACCGTCTACCTGCCCCAGAGCTGTGGCCCGTTCGGTCCGCTCTCCAGACACGTCGTTCCCCGAATGATGTCGCGCATGGACCATGCGTGGTTGCGAGACGATCGGTCGATCGCCCAGTGCCGTATGGATCACGCTCACCGTGCCCCCGACTGCGCCTTGCTGAGCCTCAACCGCATCCAGCTGCCTTTCGACGACATGGCATTGCCCATTGTTGGCAGCCGAACCCTACGCGGACATGCGAACCAGTCCGTCGCAGAGCTGGCCAGGCTCGTAGGCCCCGTCGACGGACTGGTGCAAAGTGCTGTGGGGGCCAACAATGACGCACCCACGACGAGCAGGATCGCCACCGGGGAACTCTTTGACCAAGCGGGGTTGCAGGCTCTGGACCGCGCCCGCGTCGTCGTCTCCGTTCGTCTGCATGGTGCCATCATGGCCCTGGCCGCCGGACACTACGTTGTCCACCTGTCCTACGAGCGCAAGGGATTCGGGGCGTTCGAGGATCTCGGTCTGACCGAGTACGTGCACAACGTCTACTCGTTCAGCCCCGCCACGGTGGCCAACCAGGTACGCGCCCTACAACAGAGCCCAGCGGCTCGCTCCCGCTACGACGAGTGCGTCGCACGTGCCCAGGAGCGGCTTCACGCCTCACGCCGGGCCATCGTGACAGCCATGCACACCGCGACGGTGGGGGCCCGCCCGTGACAGCAACCGCCGAGCGCATTCTCATCGACACCCTGGGCCTGGGCAGCAGCCGACAGAGCTGCCGGGCGCGAAACCTCCTGTCTGCTTCCTTCGAGAATCTCCGCGGACACGTCATGGCAGGACGACGATCCTCATGAGCGCACCCACGTCCACCACACCAGAGACCGGGTCGGCAGGGCATTCCTCCACCCGTACCAAGGTGATGTCCCTGGTCAGCAAGTTGGCGAGCATTGCCTCGGCCGGGATGGCCGCAGTCATCCCGATCGGCATTCTCAGCGGTGCCGGTTATCTCTACGACAGCGTCTCCGTGGGTCAGCTCGCCGTTCGTCTCGCCATGACCGCCTATGTGGCACAGGTGACGGGAGCAGCACTCGTCGAGGCACCGCTGTTCGGCAAGTCCGGCCATCGTCCCCAGCTGCCGACCCTCCTCTATCTCGTTGGCTTCGTGGGCTGCGCCGTCTGGGCACTCGGGGCCGGGCACCTTGCGGTGGCCACCGTCGGGCTTTTCCTCATGCTCCCATCACTGGAGTGCGCCCGCGCCGCCGCCGTACTCCAGGGAGGCTGGCAGCGTGAGCTCGTGGTGGGAACCGTCCTGTTCGTCTCGGTCGTCCTCGTGCTCGTCTGCAAAAGTACTGTGGCACTCCATGTGGGGGTCGCCATTGCCGTGGCCATCGCCATCGCCATCCGCATGCCAGGACGCTGGACAGGATTCCAGCCAGTTCGAGGAGCACAGTGGTGGGTCGTGGCGGAGACGGCAATCATAGGGCTGGTCCAACCCGTCGCGCTCAAACTCGCCTACCACGGGCTCGGCCCGAGTGCCGCCACGGGTCTGAAATTCGTGATGACCATCGCCAACGTCATCTCGCCAATCCTGTACTACCTCAGGCTCAGACTCCTCGACCGGCACTCCAGGGCCGACATCATGCTGTCAACCGTCCTCATCGTCGCATCCAGCGGAGCCATCCTCATCATGCAGATCTGCGGCATCCTGCGTCTCGCGCTGGGCCCCGGCTGGGACACGGTGACGATGCTCATGCTCGTCGTTGCCATGATCTGGAAGTTCGTCACGGTCGTGTCGACCATCCCCTTCACCACCTTGCGACGCTTGGGGCGTGGCGCGACGGTCCTGGTGCTGAGGAGCCTCACCACCGCTGCATACATTGGTGGCGTCCTCGCAGCGCTCGCTGCCAGACCGACGACGACCGGGGTGCTGTGCGCATTCGTCCTGGCTGAAGCAGCATCGTGCGTACTGTTCGAGATCGCTTGTGTGCGTGCCAAACGAGAGGAGGGCAGATGACCGGCCTAGTCTCCCCAGTCGACACGCGTCGCAAGAATGTCGACGTCAGCCAGGATGCGCTTGGCACAGATCATCTTGACGCTGTCGTCATGCCCATAGGGATCATCGATCCAGTCAGCATCAACGATGCGCGGAGCGTCACTGGTGACCGCCTCGACAACGTGTGTCAATGGCAGTCGTCCGCTCCGAGGAAGCGTACCGAGACCACGCGCCACCTGCCCGATCGCCACGACACGGCCCATGTGCTCGGGGAACTCCTGCCTCATCCATGCGCGGTGCTCAGGGCCGAACACCACGACAGCCGCAGTGTTCGCAATCATCCTCCCCGTCACCTGGCGGGCTTCGTGATCCCCGAGGGCCAAACCGAGTTCTGCTCCAGCTCGCGCCATTCCCGGATCCATGGGCCATCCCTGCATGGCACGAATCCCGGCCGAGGCCACACACGTGTCGGCACGATCCCCCACACGTGCTCGCAACGCCGCTGCAGCGAATGCCGACCGGCAGATGTTCCCCGTACAGACGAACAGGAGCGTCGACCCAGACACCTGGTTCCGGACGGCTCCAGTTCGGAGCCAGCGTGGCGGATTGCTCATCCTCATCTCCCTTGGGCCAGTACGACGATCCCTGGTATGAACAGTACGGTTCCGGGCCAAACCGCACGTTGGCTCACGACGAGCTCATCCTCACCCTAGACCTGCCTCATCGGCTACCGCATCGCGACTTCCCCATACTCAACCCCGATCACACACCTGGACGGACAGGACGGCATGAAATTCACCAACTTCGTCAAGCTGACCCGGCGACGCCTCGTGACGATTCTCTTGTGCACCCTTCTGGGGGTTGCCGCTGGTGTCGGTCTTCTTCTCACCACTCCCGCCACGTACACCGCCAGTGCCACGGCGTATGTCCGTGTCTCCGTTGCATCGTCGACCAACGGCTCGACGGACAACTACTACAGTGCCTCCCAGCTGGCGAGTCAGAAGGCGAAGGCATTCGTCACCGTGTTCACGTCACAGACGGTGGCGCAGCAGGTCATTCATGACCTCGGACTGTCCATGACGCCCGATGCCCTTGCATCGAACATCACTGCCAGCAATGAGGCCAACTCCTTGACCATCAAGGTCACCGCCACCGCGGACTCCGCCGATACGGCCAGGAACATAGCCAATTCAGTCATCTCGGAATCCGCCAAGCAGGTGAAGAACCTCGAGGGAGAGAAATCCCCAGTCCAGGTGGTCATGATGACTCCCGCTGACCTTTCGCAGGTGAAGAAGGCACCATCACCAGCGAAGTACGTCATCGCCGGTCTCCTGGCCGGAATCCTGCTGGGATACGTCGTGGCCGGCATCCGACAATTGACCGATCGGCGTGTGCACACGGTGCACGATGTCACCGACCGTGTCGACAAACCCATTCTTGCCACCATTCCGGCCTCGTCGACGGTCGCAGCGATTTCAGCTGATTCCACCGATGACTTCAAAGCAGCCGAGGCCATCAGAAAGCTACGCACGAATCTTCGCTACGCGATGATCGACAACAGATCCAAGGTCATTCTCGTCACATCATCAGTGCAAGGAGAGGGAAAGTCCTCGGTGGCCGGAAACTTGGCCAAGGTGATGGCCCTTGCCGGTGAGGACGTCATCCTTGTCGATGCCGATCTACGCCGCCCGGGAGTACAGCGGAGTTTCGATCTCGAGGACGGCCTGGGGCTCCCCGAGGTCCTCATCGGAGCAGCACCCCTGGAGCAGGCACTGCGAACCACGTCAACTGCCGGGTTGAGTATCCTGCCCTGCACCGACACCCCACCGAATCCCTCGGAACTGCTCGGCTCCCAGCACATGTCCGAGTTGGTGTCCTTCCTGGCCCAGGACCATGTCGTCATCATTGACGCCCCACCAGTGCTGCCCGTGACCGACTCAGTGATCCTCTCCCGGCTGGCAGACAACGTCATCGTCGTGGCACACGTGGGACGTACCACCGTGGACCAGGTTGAGAACACGGTCTCCGCCATCGAGGATGCCGGAGGTCTGGTGTCCGGCATCGTCCTGAACCGTGCCGATTCCTCGAAACTGTCGAATCTGCGATACGGAGGTTCGGCATATGGCTACGGATACTCCAAGTACGACAGCAACTACCGGGCATCCACCGACAAGACGCCGCGGACCGACTCCACCACGAGTCCTGAGGACAGCGGGGAGACGCACGACATGACGGACGAGTCCCAACAGCAGAGGAAGGTGCCACACGTCTAGGATGAGATGACGTCCGAGTGTGGCGGCCCTGCCGTCACACACAACCTCTTGGGAGCCTCCGTGAAAATCGCCGTTGTAGGCCTGGGATACGTCGGAATGGCCAATGCCGTGCTGCTGGCCCAACACAACCACGTCATTGCACTCGACATCGATGCAGACCGCGTACGACTGGTCAACGAGGGGCGCTCGACGATCGTCGACCCACAGATCTCGCAGTACCTGGCCGATCGTCCGCTGGACCTCACTGCGACGACCGATCCGCAGCAGGCCTATGCCGATGCCGAATACGTCGTCGTCGCCACCCCGACCAACTACGATCCCGACCAGAACTACTTCGACACCTCCAGCGTGGACTCGGTCGTCGAACTCGTCTCACAGATCTGCCCCGAGACGATGCTCGTCATCAAGTCGACGATCCCGGTGGGCTACACGACAACCCTGCGCAAGCAGTACCCGCACATGCAGATCGTCTTCTCACCGGAGTTCCTGCGGGAGGGCAAGGCATTGCAGGACAACCTTCATCCCTCACGGATCATCGTCGGCTCCACGGAGCCACGCGCTGCCAGGTTCGCCGATCTGCTGTTGGAGGGCGCTCTCGCCGATGACGTGCCCGTGCTACTCACCGGCTCCACCGAGGCCGAGGCCATCAAACTGTTCGCCAACACCTACCTGGCAATGCGGGTGTCGTTCTTCAACGAACTCGACACCTACGCCTCCCAACGCGGACTGTCCACCCGCCAGGTGATCGACGGGGTGTGCCTCGACCCTCGGATCGGGGGCCACTACAACAACCCGTCCTTCGGCTACGGAGGCTACTGCCTGCCCAAGGACACCCGTCAGCTGCTCGCCAATTACCAGGACGTTCCGCAAACCCTCATCCAGGCCATCGTCGACTCCAACACGGTGCGCAAGGACTTCATCGCTGCCGACATCGTCGCCCGAAATCCGGCACGGGTCGGTGTCTACCGTCTCGTCATGAAATCCGGATCGGACAACTTCCGTTCGTCATCGATCCAAGGGGTCATGAAGCGTGTCAAGGCCAAGGGCATCCCGGTGGAGGTCTATGAGCCCACCTTCGAGGGCGACGAGTTCTTCCGCTCTCCCGTCACCCGTGACCTCGAGTCCTTCAAGGCCGAGTGTGACGTCATCATCGCCAATCGGATGTCCCCGGAACTCGCCGACGTGGCAGGCAAGGTCTACACCCGCGATCTGTTCGGGCAGGACTGAGACCTCCAGACTGCTCGGGCAGGACTGGGGCTTCCAGAGCTGGGACTCCAGGGCCGGGGCTGTCAACCGCACTCCTCAGTTGAGATCCTCGTCGATGTCGAAACTCGCAGTGGCGAGGTCAGCCCTCCTCGACCCAGTGACGAGCTTGTGGATGAGCCACACGGCGACGAAGGCGAAAATCCCGACGTAGGCAACGAGGATGCCTCGCCAATCGGCCCCCTGGACCGCGTTCCAGCCTTGACCCACCGTGATCGTGAGACACAGTGCGAAGGCAAGGATCGGACCAACCGGGTACCACCGGGCAAGGAATGGTAGGTCGTCCAAGCTGTTGCCCTGTTTGAGGTAGGCGCGGCGAAACTGAAAATGACTCACGGCAATGCCCAACCACACGATGAATCCACAGAGACTCGAGACACTCACCAACCAGGTGTAGGCAGTGCCATCGCCCACCAGGCTGGACAGGAAGCACGAGGCTGCGACCACGGTGGTGAGTGCCATGGCCGGCACCGGAACCCCGCGCTTGCTGGTACGCGAGAAGATCGCGGACGCCTTGCCATCCTTGGCGAGGGCATAGAGCATGCGGGTGGACGCGTAGAGCCCGGAATTTCCTGCCGAGAGGATCGCTGTGAGGATGACGGCATTCATGAGGGAGGCAGCAATGCCAATTCCCGCCTGCTTGAGCACGATGGTGAACGGGCTCATGGCAACCTGGGTGAGTTCACCGGCCAGCAGGTTCTCATTGGTGTAGGGCAGAAGGAATCCCATGACGATGACCGTGCCGATGTAGAAGATCATGATTCGCCAGAAAATCTGTCGGGTGGCCTTCGGCACGGCGCTACGGGGGTCCTTGGACTCCCCCGCGGCAACACCGATGAGCTCGGTTCCCTGGAAGGAGAATCCCGCAACGAGGAAGACGGTCATCACTCCCCCGAATCCGTTGACGAATGGGGCATCCCCCGTCGTCCAGTTGGAGGTCCCTGGCGACGAGCCGCCCATGATACCGGCGATCATGAGGACCCCCACGATGAGGAAGACGATGACCGCGATCACCTTGACGATGGCGAACCAGAACTCACCCTCACCGTACGCCCGCGCCGAGAGCAGGTTGAGCACGACGAGGATGGTGAGGAAGATGACGGACCACACCCATCCGGGACTGTCCGGAAGCCAGTACTGCATGACGATACCGGCAGCCGACAGTTCAGCAGCTACGGTGATGGCCCAGTTGAACCAGTAGTTCCATCCCAGGGCGAATCCGAAGGAGGGTGAGACGAACCGCGTCGCGTAGGTCTCGAAGGCACCGGGGACCGGCATGAGGGCACTCATCTCGCCCAGGGACTGCATGAGCAGGAAGACCATGAGGCCGATGACGACGAAGGCCACCAACGCCCCACCCGGACCAGCCTGGGAGATCGTCGCACCTGAGGCGAGGAAGAGCCCGGTCCCGATTGCGCCGCCAATGGCGATCATGTTCATGTGACGCGAGTCGAGACCACGCTGGAGTTCGTCATGGGATTCAGACGCAACTTCGTTGGGAGGCTGGTGGTCACTGGATGAGTTGTCTACCGAGGGCACGGCCACTTCCTTCATCGATCACGCCGAGATCCTCCGATGCACGACTGACTGTTCACGTCCAGTGGACGCGGTAGGCAGACAGGATACTTGGTGAAAAAGGGATTTGGGCGTCTCGAGGACAATTTGTGAGGCACCTGAAGCGACATGCCGAAGCCGATCTGGGTAGGAGCCACCTCCTGGGCATGGACTGGGCGGCAGTGACTCCACGCGAATCCACGCTGGTCAGAGCTCGGTGACCATATGATGATCACCCCGGCCCTAGCGCCCTGAGAACAGAAAACAGAGCTGGCCTCACTTGCCCTGTACCGCGTCCAGAGCAGCGGAGTAGTCCGGCTCGGAAGCGATGTCATCAACCAGCTGGGTGTGAACCACCGTGCCATCCTCGTCCAGGACGACGATCGAGCGGGCAAGCAGGCCGGCGAGGGGGCCGTCACTCATCGTGACCCCGAAATCGTCTCCGAAGGTGGACCGAAATCCCGAGGCGACGGTGACATTCTCGATGCCTTCGGCTCCACAGAACCGGCTCTGGGCGAACGGAAGGTCGTTGGAGACGCACAGCACGCTCACTGCGTCGAGGCCGGCAGCCTTCTCGTTGAAGGTGCGCACGCTCTGAGCGCACACGCCAGTGTCGATGCTGGGGAAGATGTTGAGGACGATGCGGCCAGGCAACGATTCGCGAGTGACCGGGGCCAGGTCGGTTCCGACGAGGTCAAAAATTGGTGCGGGCTGACCAACGGTGGGCAGCTCGCCAACGGTCGTGACAGGGGCACCTTTGAAAGCAGTAGTCGCCATGTACACATTTTTGCGCACAGAGCCAAGTGGTACAAGACATTCGCTCACAGACCGGCTGGCAGCGAAACTCGCACCATGCGTACCAGACAGGGCCACGCGTGCGGCGGCGCAAACGCCAGCAGCAGCAGTCGGGCGCGGATTCCCAAGCAGGACCACGCGTACGGCGGGCGAGGACGATCCAGACACATCGAGGGCGACTCGTCGTGTTGATACGTCACCCCGCCCACCAGGGTTCAGCCACACAGCCGGATGCGAGCCACCAGACAGCCCTGGTCAGAGGATCCCGGTGAACCTCAGTTACGGTTGACGACGGTGATGTCGACCATGAGTTCGGCAGCAATGTTCTCCAGGGCCTGCTGGAGATCGTCCTGGGTCGTGGCGCCGGTGATACGGCACAGCACCTCGGCCTCGAACAGCACCCCATCACCCATCGGAGCGTCACGCAAACTGGTCTGCATGTCGTCGATCGTCACGCCAAGGTCGGCGAACGTACTCGTGACCTGACGCACGATGCCCGGCCGATCATGACCGGTGAGACGCACCTTGAGGACGAGCTGGTCCGGCTCGGAGGCCTCGTCGGTGGAGGTGATGGTGATCCTCACCCCTTGGGAGGCGAGCTCGTCAAGGGCGGTACTGAGGTCTGAAACATGGTCTGCGGGGACGTCGACCAGGACGATTCCGGCGAAGGCACCAGCCAGACGGGCCATTCGACTGCCGAGCCAGTTGCCGCCGTGCTCGGCAACCGTCGTCGACATCGCAGCGACGAATCCGGGATGGTCCACACCGACCGCTGTGAGAAGGAGCTGTGTCATGTGCCGAGAATATCTCTCCTCGCAGCAGAATCGGCGCGGATCGGCGATGATCTCAACCCTCGGAATGCACCCCGGATTCGGGGGCGCACATGGCATGCCAGTAGGCGCGAGTGGTGGCTGTGGGACCGTCGAACTCGGTGAACCCGGCATCGATGATCTCCACCGGACGCGTGTGTTCCTGCCACTGCTCGACGGTTGGTGCGACGACGCGCACCCGAAATCGGTCGGCACGCCAACATCGCAGGATCTCTGCTTCGCCACCCTCCTGCAGCTGACCATGTACCTGATCGCACCTCTGCTGCGGCGCGGGAACGACGTGACCGTGCAGCCCCTGTGCTCGCTGCTCATCATCGTCGCCCCAGGTCTTCTGGGACGATTCCTGTGTCTGGGACTCCTGAAGGATGCGATACGCACGTTGGGCCGCGTGGCCGCACTGCGCGCAGGCCTTGCCAGTCGTCATCTCGATCATCGGATTGATCTCGATGGTGACGATCGCGTCGGAGCTGGCCGAGACACCATCGTCTGGCAGGTGGGTGCCACTGATCTGCAACTTGTTGACTGCCCTGGGCTGGCCACCCACCGGCGCCGGGACGATGGCACGAACGGCAGCGGCGTCATGGTCGTCATCTGGAGCCGGCTGGGTGACGGTGATTCCGGCCACCTCCTGGACGTCCGTCCAGCGTTTGCCGTCGGCACGGCGTACGATCTTGCGGATTCGGGTGTTCTCCCAGTGCTGGACCGCCTGCCACCATGGCCCGTCGGGCTGGCAACGCGGATCGTCCAACAGGCTGACGACTGCTCGGGCAGCTGCTTCGCAGGCGTCGACGCGACGTGCCGGGCGGTGCTTGTCACGCAGCACCACCACATCCATCGCCCACGGGTCGGGTTCGTGTTCGGGTTTCGTCGCAGCGCTCACAGACCTCCACTCTATGCCGGGCTGCAGCTGGCATGGCCGCGGGCGCGAGGGCGGGGTGGCCGCCGCTGTTGCCCGTCTGCCACACTGGAATCAATGCGCAACATCATCTGGGACATGGGCGGCACACTCATCGACACCTACCCGCAGGTCGCCAGGACGCTGGCATCCTGCGTGAATGACCACGTGGATGCATCGCGCTCCCCCGGCGGGTCTGTGCCGGATCACGTCACGACCGAGGCCGTGACCGAGTTGACGATGGTCTCCATCGACCACGCCATCCAGACCCTTGCCACCCGCCACCAGATGGACGTCGGCGTTCTGAAGCAGGCCTATGCCGACCTCAAGGAGCGGTGGCGGACGCAACCGGCCCCGGTGATGCCCGGTGCCCGAGCGATCATGGCACAGGTGCATGACTCGGGTGGCCTCAATCTGGTGGCGACGCATCGGGACCGCACCAGCGCGCAGAGCCTTTTCACCGCTGTGGACATGAGGGCCGACGACCTGGTCTGCGCCCCGGACGGGGTGGACCGCAAGCCCTCACCCGCCATGAACCTGCTTCTACTGGGTCGGCACGGACTGCGTCCTGATGAGGTGCTGTGCGTCGGGGACCGTCAGATCGACGTCGACGCCGCCCATGCTGCCGACTGCCCGGCCGCCCTGCTGGATCCCACCGGGGCGCTGAGCACCGATGCCGAGTATCACATCGAGAGCCTCGCCCAGCTGAGCGGGCTCATCGGCTGAGGAGCAGAGGGCCTGGCAGGCCCACTCGTGGGAAATGCACTTTCGCTGACGCCTTGGCCCAACCAACCTCACCTGATCAACCGGCCTCCCCGAAAACGACGATGGGGCCAGCCCAAAGGAGCTGGCCTCATCACGTGGGAGGACATGTCATCGTCAGTCGGCGAGCTTCACCTCGGACTCGGCAATGATCTTGTCCACGTCCAAGTCTGGGTTCTCGTCCTGGTTGGCGATGAGCTCGTGGGCCTCCTCGGTGCTGGATACCGTCGGCATGGCACCGGGCATGGGCTTCTTCGCTGACTCCTCCATGATGACCACGGCAATGAATCCGGCCACCGAGGTGCCCATGATCCAGTAGGCCGGAGCCAAGGCGCTACCCGTCGCCGAGACCAGCGCCTCCATGATGAACGGAGCGGTGCCGGCGAACAGGGCCACGGCCAGGTTGTACGACAGTCCCATGCCGCCGTAGCGCGACGAGGTGGGGAACAACGCCGGCAACGAGGATGCCAGGTTCGACACGTAGAGCGAGACCGGGATGGCCAGCAGCAGCACACCGAGCATGGTCGTCGCGGCACTTCCCTTGCCGAGCAACAGGAATGCGGGCAATGCCAGGACGACGGCCGATCCCGATCCGAAGAACAGCACGCGACGGCGTCCGACACGGTCGGACAGCCGGCCCGACAACGGGATGGACAGGGAGAGCAGGACGAGCACCGGCAGGGTGAGCAGGTTGCCGTGCGCAGCATCGTAATGCAGCGTGGTCGTCAGATAGGTCGGCATGTAGGAGGTCACGGCGTAACCGAGGGTGTTGGCTGCCGAGACGAGCACGAAGGCGATGATGAGCTCGCGCCAGTAGGCCTTGACCAAACCGCCCACGCCCTTGTTGAGTTTCTCCTGGCCCTCCTGTGCAGCGGACTCCTGGGCCTGGCGGTATGCCGGAGTGTCCTCGATACGCATTCGGAAGTAGATGGCCACGCCGCCCAGGGGCAGGGCCACCAGGAATGGAATACGCCAGGCGAATCCCTCCATCGAGGCATCCGAGATGGTCAGCTGCAGGATCGAGACGAACGCAGCGCCGACGGCGAAGCCCATGTAGGAGCCGAGATCGAGCAGGGAGGCGTAGAAACCACGTTTCCGGTCCGGTGCGTATTCCGTGATGAACGTCGTCGCGCCGGCATACTCCCCACCGGTGGAGAACCCCTGAACCAGTTTGAGGAAGATGAGCAGGGCGGGAGCCCAATACCCGATCTTGGAGTATCCGGGCAGCACACCGATGAGGAAGGTCGCCGTGGCCATCATGATGAGGGTGAACGCCAACACACGCTGCCGCCCCAGCCGGTCACCAAGCTGGCCCAGGATGATGCCGCCCAGGGGACGAGCGATGAACGTCACCGCGAACACACCCAGCGAGAACAGGTTCTGCACGGTCTGAGTTGCTTCCGGCAGGAAGATGTGACCGATGAGCACGGCAAGATAGCCGTAGACGCCAACGTCGTACCACTCCATGAGGTTGCCGACCACCGTACCGGCGACTGCTTCACGCAGCACCTTTTGATCGACGACGTTGACGTCCTCCACCCGCAATTTGCGGCGATGGTGCCGATGTGGATGCGGGAATCCGTGATGTTTGTGCTTGTTCTGGGGCGTGGAAGGATCGGTGTTGTTGACCGCCATAATGCCTTTCGTCCGGAGTGACGGCACGCGCCCAGCACGGAAAACCACACGTCAGCCTGATGTGGCCGGGCAGTTCATCAAACGTGTTGAGCCTCGGTCGACGAGCCGGAAAACCGCGTCAACCCACAGATCTCACAGTGGAGCAGGTGCTCCACACGTACCGTCGCCTGCAACGCCGTTGCGTCGCCGGCCTGAGTTGGGGCTGCCGTCGAAGTGTCGATCAACGGTCACGATCCATTCCCTGCATGGATCGTCGCCCAGTGGACGTGAAGTCGATGAGCGAGCCACAACCATACAGCATTATGTCACACGTCGATGGAGTGTCGGAAAGCCCGGGGCCACTCATCTGTCGTTGGCCTGTCGTCGGTCATGACCGATGTGTCTGCAATCCACGAGCACACCAGCACTCCCACCCGCTCAGGCTCTGGCTTCCGCCTGGATCTGGATAGACCCTCGATCTGGATAGGCATGGTGGCAGCGACCAGATCGGGGCATGTCCTGGGCGACACGGGCCGTGGGCCGCCACGACGCTGGAACCGTGGGCAGAACTTCGCCGGCCCGGCCAGCGGCAAGCCCACAGGAGTAATCACCGACACATGCGAGGTGAGAGGTGGGTGTCAGGCTCAGCCCCTCCCCGTCAAGCTCAGTCTCCTCTGCCTTGTACTGTGCCGTTGGGGCATCCGTCGCGCTGGACGTCTTTCAGCACCATTGTCCCCATGCCCACTCGAACCGAAGGAGGAAATCATGCGCCTGTGGTCGCTGCATCCCCAGTACCTTGACACTGCCGGTCTCACGGCGTGCTGGCGGGAGGCGCTGCTGGCACAGGCCGCTCTGACCGGACGCACCCGTGGCTACACCCGCCACCCGCAGCTCAACCGGTTCCGCGAGAGCACCGATCCGCTGGGGCCGTCGCTGCCTTTCTGGACGGCATCCACGTCGAGGCGACCAGCCGCGGCTTCTCCTATGGCGCCACCCGCATCGACGACGTCGCGCGTCTCACCGATCACATCGACGTCACTCGTGGCCAGCTCGACTACGAGCTGGAGCATCTGCGCCGCAAGCTGGCCAGACGCAGCCCCGAACGTCTCGAGCAGTTACCGACGTCAGAACCGACACCCCACCCGTTGTTCCGCGTCATTGATGGCCCCATCGCCGACTGGGAGGTGCGATAGGCACTGCTGTTCCCAGGGTGGGCCATGCCGATTCCAGTGGGCCGGGTAGCATCGAAGAATGTTCTGCACACGCGCACGCAAATCATCGGACAAGGCCGGACATGCCCGTCACACCGCCCACCTGCTCATTGGCCTGTGCGCCAGCGCAGGAACGATGCACTTCGTCCGACCTGAACCCTTCGACTCGATCATCCCGCCCGAGATCCCCGGTGAACCGCGAGCCTGGACGTACGGCTCTGGTGTGGCCGAGCTTGTCACAGCCGGCTTGCTGGCATGTCCGGCCACCCGCAGATTGGGTGGGCGAGCCGCGGCTGCCCTGTTCGTCGCCGTCTTCCCCGGAAATCTCGAGATGACACGTCAGTGGCGCGATCGTGAGCCCAAGTGGCAGGTTCTCTCGCTGGGACGTCTGCCACTGCAGGCCGTGCTCGTGCACCAGGCTAGGGACGTGGCACAGAACTGCTGAGGCACTGGTCAGATCGCCGAGCTGACCGGCATCGCCCGCCCGACAGCGGGCCGCGCCCTGCACTCCCTGGCACAAGCCGGACTCGTCCGCTGGGAAGGCACCTCCGACCGAGACCCCCGAGCCTCATGGCACCTACTGTAACCAACTGAAACACCAATGTTGCAGTACATGTTTCAGTAGACGTTCCAGTAACCCCCTGCACACATTGCAGCCCACCTGCAACTCACACCCAGAACCAGCAACACCCCTAGCCAACTGGAACTACAACAGAAACACGACGACACCGACACCCTCCCAGCAACCCAACTGAAAAGCACTGAAACAATGTTACAGTAAAAGGGTGAGTCTCCTTGACGTCGACGCCGCACTTGCCCTACCGCCAGATCAGGCCGTGGCAGCACTGATCTCGCTCCCCGAGGACCAATGGTTTGACCGCAAGTCCGGTCGAATCGCTGCGAAGAACCTTGCTCGTCCACTTGTGGCCTTTGCCAATGCCGAAGGTGGCACATTGGCCATCGGCTTGCGCGACGGTGAGGTCGACGGAGTCTCTGCCAAGGCTGAAAACGCAATCCGCCAAGCACCCATCGACTTCACAGTTCCCCCGGTACATGCACACACCTCAAGCATTGAGGTCGGAGGAACGTCAATTTTGATCATCCGCGTGGAGCCGGGCGACACCATCCACACCACTCAATCCGGTGACTGCTACCTTCGCATTGGGGACGAATCACGCAAACTCTCTCTTGCCGAGCAGCAAGAACTCGCCTACGACCATGGCAGCAAGACCTTCGAGGCGACTGCGACCGACCTTGAGGTCAAGGAGCTGTCTGAACACCACATGGAGGCCTACCGACAAACAATCGGATCTTCCAGCACTCAAGAGATGCTGTATGCCCGCGACCTCATCAACCGCCGAGGCCAGGTGACCGTCGCCGCGGAACTCCTCTTCGATGAACGCCCACAGCGTGATTTCCCCAATGCACACGTGAGAATTCTCAAGTACGACGACGATGATCGCGGAGTTGGCTCCCACATGAACCTCGTCGACGAAGTCCGTGTCGAGGGCCCTATTCCAGATCAGATCACGGTTGCCGGCAGACACGTGGAAAAGATGCTCCCCCACCGGCAGCAACTGTCCGAGTCCGGACGGTTCGAGCGAGTTCCGATCCTCCCACACGATGCATGGTTGGAAGGTCTGGTCAACGCAGTCGTCCATCGCTCATACAGCATGATGGGCGACCATACTCGCGTCGAAATCTTCCCCCATCGGATTGAGATCACCTCCCCAGGGCGTTTCCCCGGAGTGGTTGATACGAACAATCCGTTGGCAATCTCCCGCTATGCGCGCAATCCACGCATAGCACGCGTGTGCGCCGACATGGGCATCACGAGAGAACTTGGTGAGGGAATCAAGCGTATCTTCCACGAAATGCAGCGCCGGGGCCTTGCGAAGCCCATTTATAGACAGAGTGCCTCCTCTGTCACATTGACCCTCAAAGCCACCGATGCGATCGATCCCAAGACCCTTGCCGGCCTCACCCAAAGCGCCCGCAATGTTCTCGACACCCTCCGCCTGCAGAACAAGCCACTGGGCACTGGTCAGATCGCCGAGCTGACCGGCATCGCCCGCCCAACAGCAGGCCGCGCCCTGCACTCCCTGGCACAAGCCGGACTCGTCCGCTGGGAAGGCACCTCCGACCGAGACCCCCGAGCCTCATGGCACCTACTGTAACCAACTGAAACACCAATGTTGCAGTACATGTTTCAGTAGACGTTCCAGTAACCCCCTGCACACATTGCAGCCCACCTGCAACTCACACCCAGAACCAGCAACACCCCTAGCCAACTGGGACTACAACAGAAACACGACGACACCGACACCCTCCCAGCAACCCAACTGAAAAGCACTGAAACAATGTTACAGTAGATGTTCGCCTCAACTCCTTCGAGTCGTCACGACCGAGATTTCCACACAGCGACGCCCGCCGAGTCATTACGGTGAGGGTCCATGCCTCAGCATGGAGCTCGCCCCGCAGAGCGGCGCTGGGTACCGTCCTGCGGGGCGAGTTGTTCGGTGAACCGAAGGTGTCAGTGAGCCATCAGGTCGAGCAGTCGCTGGGCCGCGGCAGCCGACGAGGCGGGATTCTGACCTGTGACGAGCTTCTTGTCGGTGACGACGTAGCTGTCGCCGTCAGGGCCCTTGCTGTACTGGGCGCCGGCTTCCTTGAGGGAGTCCTCAACGAGGAACGGAACGACGTCGGTCAGGCCGGCGGCCTCCTCCTCGCTGTTGGAGAACCCGGCCACCGATCGTCCAACGACGAACGATGTTCCGTCCTCCTTGGTGAGGGTGTGCAGCACACCGGGGGCGTGGCACACCAAGCCCAGCGGTCGTCCGGCGGCGTCGCTGTCCAGGATGATCTGCTGCGACGTGGAGTCGTTCGCCAGGTCCCACAGCGGACCGTGCCCACCGGGGTAGAAGACGGCGTCGAACTCGGTGACGTCGACCTGGGAGAGCGGGACGGTGGCTGCCATGGCGGCCTTGGCCTGCTCGTCGTCATTGAAACGACGGGTGGCGTCGGTCTGCATCTGCGGCTGCGAGCTGGTCGGGTCGATCGGCGGCTGGCCACCCTTCGGTGAGGCAAGGGTGACGTCGTGACCGGCGTCGCGGAACACGTAATAGGGAGAGGCGAACTCCTCGAGCCAGAAACCGGTCTTCTTGCCGGTGTCGCCCAGCTGGTCGTGGGAGGTGAGGATCATGAGGATTCGAGACATGGTGTGTACTCCTTTCGGTGTTTCGTGCGGTGGTACTCACGAGCGGCACAGCAGTGGTGACGCCCACTACGGCAGCTTGGACTACCTGGGGAGCGCTGTGGAACGATCAGTCGTCGACGACGGTGACGTCGACACGAATGTTGCCCCGGGTGGCATTGGAGTAGGGGCACACCTGGTGGGCCTTGTCGGCGAGCTGTTGGGCCTCGTCATGCGGCAGGTTCGGGATGACGACCTCGAGAGTGACGGCGAGACCGAAACCCTCCCCAGCACGACCGATCGAGACTCGCGCACCCACCGAGGAGTCGCCGAGGTCCTTCCTCGCCTTGCGGGCGACCAGCTGCAGGGCGGAGTGGAAGCATGCGGCATAGCCAGCGGCAAACAGCTGCTCGGGGTTCGTTCCCTTGCCATCACCGCCCATTTCGACGGGAACGGCCAGATCCTCGACCACGCGCCCGTCGGAGCTCTGGACGTGGCCATCGCGGCCGGCACCGGTGGCAATGGCTTCGGTGGTGTAGATGGGCTCGATCTCAATCATGGTGTCTCCTTGCATGTTGTGGGATGTGTGTTGCCGCTCGTGTCGGGCAACAACACAAGAAACGTAGCTCGCCATTAGGTTGTGCTCAATCTTTTCGTGCAGAGCGTGAGGCACACAGGAGCACCCATCCTGTCTCTGAACAAGCTGGGCACTCAGGACGTGCTCCATTGCCCTGCTGCCCATGGCTCCGAGCGAGTCGGGCACCGCCACGAGGCAACCAATCTCCTGCCTCATCCGCACGGGAGCCCCTCAGCGATTCAGCCGACATATGTCGATGTCATCACCACATCCTTGAAACGTGTCGAAATCTCCGCGATCCATCGACATGTTTCTGAAACATGGTTACGCTGTCACCATGTTGCCGATCCCGGATCAGCCCTATCAGGACCTCCCTCGGCTACCCCCGCCAGGGAGAGTCGAGACACCCACCGTCCTGAAGGCGACCATCACCGCCAGCCGTGCGCTGGCCCGCTTGGACGGAGCATACAAGCGCCTGCCCGATCCCACGATGCTCATCAACCTGATCCCCCTGATGGAGGCCCAGGCCTCCAGCGAGATCGAGAACATCGTGACCACAAACGACGAGTTGTTCAAAGCCGCGAATGGCACACTACCCAACCTGACCCCACAGGTGAAGGAAGCTCTCCGCTACCGTGAGGCCCTCCACGTCGGCTACGAATCACTCGATTCTCGCCCCGTCACCACCCAAACGGCCATCAACGTGTGCTCACACATCCAAGCCAGTCCTGCAAACATTCGCGATCAGCCCGGCACCTACATCGGCAACCCAACGACCGGTCGACGCATCTACACTCCGCCGGAGGGAAGGGACGTCATCCTCGATCATCTCTCAGCATGGGAGCGCTTCATCAACGGCGACCACGGACTCGACCCTCTCGTCGTCATGGCACTTGCCCACTACCAGTTCGAGGCCATCCACCCCTTCTTCGACGGCAACGGTCGCACGGGGCGCATCCTCAACATGCTGATCCTGATTCAGACCGAATTGCTGCGGCTTCCGATCCTCTATCTCTCGGGGCACATCGTACGTCACAAGGACACCTACTACGAACGTCTCAACGCCGTCACACGGAACAACGAGTGGGAACCGTGGATTCTCTTCATGCTCTCCGGAGTGGAGTCGACTGCCCAATGGACACTCGACCTTGTCGAGAAGACCGATCAGATGCGCGTCGAGATGGAACAACAGATCCGCGATCACAACTCCAAGCTGCCCGCCGCCTCACTCGCGCGCATGATGTTCAGCCAGCCCTACCTGCGAATCGACAACATCGTGGAAGCTGGTCTGGCCAAGCGGCAGACGGCAGCCCATTGGCTGACGGATCTCGCCGATTCCGGTCTCATCAGCAAGGAACGCGTGGGGCGAAACGTCGTATTCATCAACAATCGTCTGCTGCAGACGCTGTTCCACACACCACTTCCCGAGTGAGACATCCGATCTGGATCCAGTCACCCGACCGCAGCTACCCACCTGACGTCGACCCCGTCGTGTCATCGTCGAAAGATATGACTGGCCGTAGTGACCCATCAGTCCTCCCGACGCGATCACCAGCGAAGTGCCTTGCCCAGCATCCCGCGCAGTGCGTCCGTCTCGATCTTCCACGTCGTAATGCGACTGGAGATCGATCCAGAACTGCACACCCATGCCGAAGAAACACCCCCAGCCACAGCGCGATGTCTGCGTGATGCACCGAGCCCCGTGCACGATCTTGTTGATACGACGCGGTGAGACACCGACCGGAACGGCACGCTTGTCTGTGTGATGCCGGCTCCAGAAACTCCGCCATGAAGACTCCCCCAGGAGCGATCAGCGCAATCTTGTCCTCCATGTCGCACCACCTGGCGATGGTCAACGAGGGAAGATCACGAGACAAGTGTGCAACGTAATACGTCAGACGCCAGATCAGACCCACCTGAGCTTCCACATCTTTTGGATTGGTGGAGCAGGGAAAATCGCGTCCCACCAGATGTGGAAGCGCACCTCCGTGAGCTTCGGATCAGCGGACATATCTGGATAGTGACCACTCAGGCTGTTCCGGTAGTCCGGATCCCAAACCGGTTGAAACACACGAACCGTGCGTGAGCCTCATCGGGTTGAACGTAGGAGTAGGCAGCAACTCTCGTATCGAGACGGACTTGATGGGAACCAAGACACAGATGTCGGGATGCTGGTCCAGCTTGACCTGACTACACTTCCCGCAGGAAGGGACCACGCCACGGCATCCATCGCCGACTGCAACCACCGTCGCCAACTAATCCGCATGTGTACTGGCCGGCTATCCCCAGTACTACGAGTTCTGCACACGGACCGTCATTGATGACGCGATGGCTGCCAACACCGACATGGACGTTCCCGTCAAGGTCCAGCGCGGTGGCTGCAACGATGTGATTCGGGTCATCCTCAAACGTTGCCGCCAGCACAGTGGCTGCTGCGATGGCAGCATCGTCGTTTGCCCAACCCCGTCGACGAGGTCATGCTCAGCCATTTCGCCCTTGAGGGTTGGGCACAATCTCATGTCAACCATCGCCAAGACGCGTCACACCAAAACGGGAGCTACACGTTGACCCTCAACTCGACCGGGTTACATCAGCGTCAGCGGTGTGTGCTCCATTTCAGATTAACCCGGTTTATCGCTGGGGCGGCGCCGGGCACACCGACGAAATGATGGACGCAGGAGCAGCCCATTCACTCAGCCGGGTCAGGAAGGCGTGATCGTCGACCAAGGATCGCGTCTCCATTCCACCGGGGATCAGGACGATGTTGCGACCGGCGGAGCCATCCATATCCTCAGTGGTCATGACCGCCGCTCCCTGATTGCTGCGAATCAGACCAAGGTCGACCACGCTGAAGGTCACCTCTTACCGGTCAGACAATCGACCCACAGTTCAACCGGGTCAAAGACATCGAGAAGTTTTCGTCTTCCCAAGCAGTCAATTCGCACATTTCACGCATTATTGATCATCGAAAGAGTACTCACGCATGCACTCTGATTTTCCCACTGCCCCAGGCATTCCCCACCAATTACAACATCAATATTTCATTGTCTAACCCTTGCATCATCGCGTTCATTCCGACGATGAATGACAGCCCAGTCCTGTGCAATTTCATGAGTCTTTGCTCTTCAGGATTCACTGATGGACTGAACTCTTCCAAGCCGCCATGAGAAGCGGAAGAGCTGCAGAAAAGACCAATATAAATAGCCTATGATTATTTGTAAACTGCGTCTACAAGAGAAGTCCTTATGCGTGTATTGATCATTGGTAGCACTAAAAAAGCGACAATGCGAGACACGACGAGTCCTAACCATGGGCGGTGCGGTATTCTTTCATCCTCATCTTTTCATATTTGAAAGTCGATATCCCCACAACCCCGGCCCACCACACCCTCACCCAGATCCGGGATCGCCCATACCGCCTGGTGAGCCCCAGGACTGTTAAGGTGCTCGTCTCCGCGCGTGGCGAGCAGTTCAGACCGCTTTGCCCACACACAACGCCAACCAGTCAACACCGCCTGTAAAGGCTCTCGTACAAATCCCTTTTATCGATGCCCCGGTCACGTACACAGATTGCTTACATACACGTCATATCCTTCAGATACTGCTGACAACGGTATCCCAGAGCGGATCCCAGCCATGCCACACACAACTACAGCACTGTCGAATCCGACAATCCAGATGCCCATTGCCAGATCGTCGATATGCGCGGCGGCGCCGATGGTTGATGTCCTTCAGCCTGGTACCCGTTACCGAAAGAGAGTCGTGCACCCACCATGTCAGACCAGAGCTACACGTTGAACCTGAACTCCACGGTATCTCGTTGCACAGTTACTTTCTCGTTAACACCATCCCCACCGGGATGGGCGTGGACGTCAACGTGAAGATCTTGGACAGCTTCGCCACGCACGTCGCCCCCGCGTTGGGTTGGCTGCCGAACCGCGAAGGCCCAGTTACCGGCTATCTCATCGACTAATTCCCGCAGGTCGCAAGCTCTTCGCTCCAATGTCAGTTCAGTGCGTGTTGAATAGTTCAGTGAATGATGTATAGTTCAGCACATGCTGACCACTGCTTCACGCCTCGACGTCATGAACCGGCTCGGCCGGGCCATGGCGGATCCGACGCGTTCCAGAATCCTGATGACCCTACTCGACGGCCCGAGCTACCCGGCCGTGCTCTCGGACAGCTTGAATCTGACCCGCTCGAACGTCTCGAACCACCTGACCTGCCTGCGCGACTGCGGCATCGTCGTCGCCGAGCCAGAGGGCCGCAAGACCCGCTACGAAATCGCCGATCCGCACCTCGCGGCAGCGCTCGACGCGCTGGTGAACGCGAAGTTGGCTGTCGACGAAAACGCCCCCTGCATCGACCCTGAGTGTTCGGTGCCCGGCTGCGGCGAGAGGGGAGCGGACGCATGAGCTCGGCGTGTGGGTGCGAACACGAACCCGCCACGGAGATCGAAGAGCTCGATCGGCCATGGTGGAAGGACCCCGAGTTGCTACTGCCGATCTTCTCCGGCGTAGCCCTCTGCATAGGCCTGGCGTTGGACTGGTCCGGACTGGAGACACCCGCGACAGTACTGTTCTGGGTCGGCCTGCTGTTGGGCGCATACACGTTCGCGCCTGGAGCGATCCGGAACCTTGTCACGAAGCGCAAGCTCGGCATTGGCCTGCTGATGACGATCAGCGCGGTTGGCGCGGTGATCCTCGGCTTCGTCGGAGAGGCCGCGGCGCTAGCGTTCCTATACTCGATCGTCGAGGCACTGGAAGACAAGGCGATGGACCGGGCCCAGGGCGGACTGCGGGCACTGTTGAAGTTGGTACCGCAGACCGCGACGGTGCTACGCGACGGCACGGCGGTCGAGGTCGCAGCGAAGGACCTCGTGGCTGGTGAGCTGATGCTCGTGCGCCCCGGGGAGCGGATCGCCACGGACGGCATCATTCGGTCTGGGCGCTCCAGCCTTGACACCTCAGCGATCACCGGAGAATCCATTCCGGAGGAGGTCGCGCCCGGCGACGAGGTCCCCGCGGGAGCGATCAACTCCGCCGGTGCGCTGGAGGTCGAAACGACCGCAGCTGGAACGGACAACTCACTGACCACACTCGTGGACCTGGTCGAGCAGGCGCAGGCGGAAAAGGGCGACCGCGCCCGGATCGCCGACCGGATTGCCCAACCCCTAGTGCCCGGAGTGATGATCCTGGCAGTGCTGGTCGGCGTGATCGGCTCGCTGCTGGGCGACCCCGAGACGTGGATCACGCGTGCGGTGGTGGTTCTGGTCGCAGCGTCGCCGTGCGCGCTAGCAATCTCCGTGCCGCTGACGGTCGTGGCCGCGATCGGCGCGGCCAGCCAGTTTGGCGTGGTCATCAAGTCCGGCGCGGCGTTCGAGCGGCTCGGCGGCATCCGTCACCTGGCGGTGGACAAGACCGGAACCCTCACTGGCAACCAGCCCGAGGTTACCGGCGTGGTCCCGGCAGACGGATTCGATCGGGCGCAGGTGCTTGCCTTCGCGGCAGCAGTTGAGCAGCAGTCGACGCACCCTCTCGCCGCGGCGATCGCGGCAGCGGGGCCCGAAGCACCCGCCGCCCTAGACATCAGCGAGGAAGCCGGACACGGCATCGGCGGCACCGTCGAAGGCCGACGGGTGCTGGTGGGCAGCCCCCGGTGGATCGATGCCGGGCCACTGAAGGCAGACGTTGAGCGCATGGAGTCCGAGGGCCAGACCTGCGTCTTGGTCACCGTCGATGGCGCCCTAGCCGGGGCGATCGGGGTCCGCGACGAGCTGCGGCCCGAGGTACCCGAAGCCGTGCAGACCCTGCACGCCAACGGCGTGGAAGTGAGCATGCTCACCGGCGACAACACTCGCACCGCCCGGGCGCTGGCTGCAATCGCCGGAATCGACGACGTGCGCGCCGAGCTGCGCCCAGAGGACAAGGCAAGCATCGTCGCCGAACTCTCCTCCAAGACGCCGACGGCGATGATCGGCGACGGCATCAACGACGCTCCGGCATTGGCGGGCGCGACGGTGGGCATCGCGATGGGAGCGACCGGTTCTGACGCCGCGATCGAGTCCGCTGACGTCGCCTTCACCGGCCACGACCTCCGGCTGATCCCGCAGGCGCTGCAGCACGCCCGCCGAGGCAGCAGGATCATCAACCAGAACATCGTGCTGTCTCTGGCCATCATCATCGTGTTGATGCCGCTGGCGATCAGCGGCGTGCTGGGCCTGGCCGCCGTCGTGTTGGTTCACGAGGTCGCCGAAGTCATCGTGATTTTGAACGGCCTGCGGGCTGCGCAAGCGAAGCGCTGAGTCGAGTTACGTTGGCGCCATTTCAAAACTCGTGCTGCCGTGCTTCATCGACACGGCCCGCGACTACCCGGGCAGTGTGTTTGGCAAAGGGCCCGACACCCATCAGGGTTGCCGAGCCGTCGCCGGTCCAGTTGCCGTAGCCGACGAGATACAGATTCTTCACCGCGGGTTCGCGGCCACGCATGAGGTGGCGGAATGGGCCGAGGGCCGGACGGAAACCAGTGCACCAGATCAGATGGTCGTGGTCGAGCTCGCTCAAACTATCGAAGATGGGGGTAGCGCTGAGCGGGCCGGAATCGCGGAGCTCACGGAGATGAGGAAGCGCGACAATGTCCCCGAGGTTCGGGCCGGAATCGCCACCGAGAATCCGGCGGCGGCTGCGGAGAAAGAGATCGCGGCCATCGACATCATCAGGCATCCAGCGCGGCCGCTCAAGCGTGAACCATGTGACCTCCGACGTCACGAGGAGGTCCGCGGCGATCTGGGCCCCCGAGTTCGCCCCGCCGACCACCGCGACCTTCGCGCCGCGGAATGGTTCGGGGCCGGGGTAGGTCGACGAGTGCCACTGGCGGCCGCGGAAGGTGCCGGGATAGTGGGGCACGAAGGGCGCGGACCACGTGCCGGTGGCCGCGACAACGTGGTCCGCTGTGAATTGGCCGACGGTCGAATCTAGGAAGAACATCCCTCCGTCGTGGGACACGCTGCGCACGTGCACTGGGCGCCTAACCGGGAGGTCGTACCGTCGTTCGTAGTGTTCGAGGTAGTCGATGACATGGCTTGCCGGCGGGTACCCCGGGTACTGCGGCATAGGCCAGCCGGGCAGGTTGGAAAACGCCGCGGCGGAGAAAAGCGTCAGTGAAGGCCACGCGTGCAACCACGCTCCGCCGGGGCCTCCTGGTTATCCAAAACGAGAAAATCTACCTTGAGACGCCGAAGGTAGTATGCCGTAGCTAGGCCGGACTGGCCACCACCGACGACGATCGCCATGTGATGCTCAGCCAATCGATCATCCCTCCATAGTCTCCCGGAAGCGCCGCTCAGTGTCGCTTCTCCCCTCATCGGGCAAATGCCCACCCAGTTATGTCTCGGCGACCTCCCCATCGGGAGTGGTCGGTTTCACGCGCATGCCACCATCTCGCAGTTGTTCAGCGATGCACGTTTTCAGTTCCACGAGCTTACCCTTACCCTTATCCAGCGGGCCGGCAAGCTGGATCGACTGTGAGTCCCTCGCTCGCACTCATGCCCGCGATTGAAAGGTCAGCAGTGTCAGCAGCAATCGCACGATTTCAATGAACGATCTCGTTGATCCTGCGAGGGAGAACGCCGATAGAGACAGCGAGCTTGTGCTGGGTAATGTCCATCTCCCAGAGACAATCTTCCATGAGGATCTCCCCCGGATGTACAGGGGGGAGCTTGGCAGTGGTAGTCAACAATCTCCACCTCGCTCTCGATTCCACAATCGTTCAGCGTCCTTGTCGGCGAACGGCTGGACCGCGCTTCAACCTACCCCCAATAACGCGAAGCGTCATTAACCCTCGTTACACGTTAAACCTGAACTCCACCACGTCCCCATCGGCCATGACGTAGTCCTTGCCTTCCAGGCGCAACTTTCCGGCTGCTTGGGCCTCCTTCTCTCCGCCGTACTCGACGAGGTCGTCGAACGAGACCACCTGGGCCTTGATGAACCCCTTCTGAAAGTCGGTGTGGATGACGCCGGCGGCCTCGGGAGCAGTGTCGCCCTTGTGGATCGTCCAGGCGCGCGACTCCTTCTCCCCCGCGGTGAGGAAGGTCTGCAGTCCCAGGGTGTCGAATCCGACGCGGGCCAGCTTGTCCAGGCCCGGCTCCTCGATACCGGCGTCGGCAAGGAACTCCTCGGCGTCCTCGGGCTCCATCTCGGCGAGTTCGGCCTCGAACCCGGCATCGAGGAAGATGGCCTCCGCAGGTGCCACGAGCTCCGACATCCTCGTCTGGAACGCCTCGTCGGCCAGCTGGTCCTGATCGCAGTTGAAGACGTAGATGAACGGTTTGGTCGTGAGCAGGAACAGGTCGTGCAGGGGTTCGGGGTCCAGGCCGACCGAATAGATCGTGCGGCCCTCCTCGAGCACCTTTTGGGCCTCCTGCCAGGCCGCGAGCTTGGGGCGGGACTCCTTCTTGATCGCCGCCTCCTTGGCAAGCTTGGGCAGCTGCTTCTCCATCGTCTGCAGGTCGGCGAGCACCAGCTCGGTGGTGATGGTCTCGATGTCATCGGCAGCGTCAACGTGGCCGTTGACGTGAGTGACGTCGTCGTCGGCAAAGCACCTGGTCACCTGGCAGATGGCGTCGGCCTCCCGGATGTTGGAGAGGAACTCGTTGCCCATCCCCTCGCCCTGGCTGGCACCCTTGACGATGCCGGCAATGTCGACGAACGAGACGGTCGCCTGCACCGTCTTGGCCGAGTCGAACATCTTTGACAGCACGTCGAGCCGCTGGTCCGGCACCCCCACGACACCGACGTTGGGCTCGATCGTCGCGAACGGATAATTGGCCGCCAACACGTCATTGCGAGTCAGCGCGTTGAACAGGGTTGACTTGCCGGCGTTGGGAAGACCGACGATTCCAATGGTGAGTGACACGTCTACCTATCTTAGTCTCTCGAGTTCTCCGGCCGTGGTTTCCCGGGCCGCGGTTTCAGTTCATGGATTCGTTCCAGTATGCCTTCAGCGCCCGCGACAGGTACGCAAGATCGGCGGTACCGGCCAGTTCCCGGCTGGAGTGCATGGACAGCAGCGGCACACCGACATCCACCGTGACGATCCCCAGTCGAGTGGCGGTGAGTGGACCGATCGTCGTGCCACAGGGCACCGCATTGCTGGAGACGAAATCCTGGGTGGGTACCTCTGCCGCCCGGCAGACTCGCCTCCACAGTGCCCCACCGACCGCATCACTGGCATACCGCTGATTCGCGTTGATCTTGAGCAGCGGGCCGGCGTTGAGCAGCGGATGGTTGTTCGGATCGAACTTCTCCACGTAATTGGGATGGACGCCGTGGCCGGCATCGGCGGAGATGCACGAGGATCGTGCCAGCATCGCCCGATACTGCGCCCCGGTGTGACCCAGCCCCTCGGCAATGCGCACCAACACGTCCTCCAGGAACGGTCCGCAGGCCCCCGAGCGAGTCGAAGAGCCCACCTCCTCGTGGTCGAAACACGCCATGACGGCAACGTCGCCACGCGGCGCGACATGCGTGAATGCCGCAATCGAGGAGTGCACCGACGACAGGTTGTCCATGCGCTGGCTGGCGAGGAACTCTCCTCGTGCCCCGATGACGGCTGGTGACTGGGTGAGATGGGCGAAGACGTCGAAGAACGCGAGATCGTCGTGGCTGATCGACGCAGCCTCGCACAGCAGCTCCTCGGCGTCCAGATCGGGATTGGCCACCGAGAGGATCGGCAACAGGTGTTTCTGCCGATCGAGCTTGAGATCATCGTTGACGCTGCGATCAAGGTGTGGGGCGAGCTGGCTGATGCGCAGGATCGGACCGGTGCGCACCAGATGGACGGTGCCGTCGTTCGCCACCAGCCGACCGGCGAGGCCGAGATCACGATCCAGCCAGGAGTTGAGCAGACCGCCACCGTAGACCTCCATGCCCACCTGCTGCCAACCGGCGTTGGTCGTGGTCGAGTGGGGCTTGAGTTTGAAACTCGGCGAGTCGGTGTGCGACCCGACGATGCGGAATCCTGCCTTGTCACCGACGTTCTGCGGGGTGATCCACGCCATGACGGCCCCGTCGCGCACGACGAACCGCCGGCCTGCCACCTCGGGCCAGGGCTCGGTCTCGTCCATACGCGTGAACCCGGCATCCTGAAGCCTGCGCGCCAGCTCGGCGGCGGCATGGTAGGAGGTGGGGGACGCCTCAACGAACCGGATCGTGTCGGCGATGTGATCGGCGAATTCCTGTGGAGCTTCGGTGCTGGCCATGCCTTCATTTAACCAGCACAGTTGGCCAGCGTCATCGAACACGGCTCTGACAAGGCCAGAGAGTGTGAGGAAAAAATGTCACACCCTTACACGACAATGGAGCCATGAACACGACGACGATTGTGGCCATCATCCTGGCCCTGGTGTGTGGACTGGCCGTGGGGTGGCTGCTGGCCAGCCGCGTGGCTGCCGGTGACGCGCACCGTCAACGTATGGAGCACCAGGCCGAGTTGGAACGTGCCAATGAGGCGTTGAGTCAACAATTTCGCGCACTCTCCACCGAGGCTGCCGCCACCCAGCAGCGCACCGCCGAACACACCGCCTCCCAGACCCTCGCCTCGGCGCAGCGCATGATGGATCCCGTCTCCCAGGCACTGCGCCAACTGGACCAGCGTCTGCTCGCCGTGGAGAAGGAACGCACCGAGTCGTCGGCCTCGCTCAAGGAGCAGATCGCCGGGATGCGTAACCTCAACGAGTCGCTGCGCAAGGAGACGGCGTCGCTGTCCACTGCGCTGCGCCGGCCCCAGGTACGGGGTGCGTGGGGTGAGATGCAGCTGCAGCGGATCGCGGAACTGGCCGGGATGCTCGACCACTGCGACTTCCGCACCCAGTCGACGACCACCGCCAACGGCACGGCGCAACGCCCGGACATGACGGTGTACCTGGCCGGGAATCGGTGCGTCCACATCGACGCGAAGACGCCACTGGAGGCTTTCCTCGACGCTGCCGCCACCGACGATCCGCAGTTGCAGCGGGAGCAGCTGGGCCGGTTCGTCTCCCACGTGCGCACCCACATCGCGCAGCTCTCGAGCAAGAAGTACTGGGCGACCGACGTGACCTCCCCACAGTTCGTCGTCCTCTTCCTGCCCTCCGACGCCCTGCTGCAGGCAGCGCTGAGCAACGACCCGAGCCTGCACGAGTACGCCGCCAGCAAGGACATCGTCCTGGCGAGCCCCTCGATCCTCATCCCCATGCTGCGCGTCATTGCCCTGGCATGGCGCCAGGAGTCGATCGTGGAGTCGGCCACCGAGATTGCCGAGCTGGGACGCCAGCTGCACGCCCGACTGGGCACTGTGGCCGATCATCTGACGAAGATGGGCAAGTCGCTCACGGGCAGCGTGGAGGCATACAACTCGCTGGTGGGTTCCCTGGAGTCGCGGGTGATGGTCAGTGCACGCAAGTTCGAGGACGTCCAGGCGACTCGGGAGACGCTGCCAGCCACCCAGCCAGTGACGTCAACCACCCGGCCACTGACCGCCCCGGAATTCACCGACCCTGCGTTCACCGATCGCAGCAAGCAGTCCTGAGGACATGTGAGTGCGCTCATGCTGGAGTCTCTGGTGGCAGGTGGCGAGGCTGAACTGTCCCGGGCGAGGCTGGGCTGCCCGGGGCCGTGCCGGAACGTCTGAGCCCCGGGATTTGTCGACTGGACGCTCACGTCGTTCTGGTTCACTCAGTCTGGGCAGACTTCACCCGTCGCTGCCGCAGTTGGGGAGGCAGGGCGAACGACAGGGACTCCTCGATGAGGGTCTCCTCCACCGCCGGTGGCCAGCCCTGGGACTCCAAGAGTTCCAGGACGCCCTGCACCAACTCCTCGGGTACCGAGGCTCCAGAGGTGACGCCGACGGTGGCAACGTCCTGCAACCACGCGGAATCGATCTCGGAGGCATTGTCGACGCGATACGCCGCCCCGGCCCCGGACTCCACGGCGACCTCGACGAGACGGCCGGTGTTGGAGGAGTTCTGTGACCCGACGACGATGACCAGGTCACACTTGGGTGCCATCTGCTTGACGGCGTGCTGCCGATTCTGGGTGGCGTAGCAGATGTCGTCGGAGGGTGGGTCGATGAGATGGGGGTGCACCTTGCGGATCCGCTGCACCGTCTCACTCGTCTCGTCGACGCTGAGGGTGGTCTGGGAGAGCCAGGCGATCGGCTCGTCGGGGTCCATGCTCAGGGCGTCGACGTCCTCAGGGGTCTGGACCAGGGTGATGTGGTCGGGTGCCTCACCCGTGGTGCCCTCCACCTCCTCGTGGCCGGCATGGCCGATGAGCAGAATCCTCGTACCATCCTGGGCGAACCGTCGTGCCTCGTGATGCACCTTGGTGACCAGCGGGCAGGTGGCGTCGATGGTGCGCAGGCCGCGTCGTTTGGCCTCCTGCTGCACCTGCGGGGAGACGCCGTGTGCCGAGAAGATCACCAATGAGCCGTCCGGAACCTGGTCGAGGTCGTCGACGAAGACGGCGCCACGCTCCTCCAGGTTCTCCACGACGTGCTTGTTGTGGACGATCTGTTTACGCACGTACACCGGTTCGCCATACGCCTGCAGGGCACGTTCGACGGTGACGACCGCCCGGTCCACACCAGCGCAGTATCCACGCGGTGCCGCGAGCAGAAGCGTCTTCTCAGAGTGAGCCATGACCCCAAGTTTACGAGGCCACACCAGACCACCAGGCACCCCAACGATGGTTCACGCGCAGCTGAGCCGGGCACATCACGTCATACGGCTTCACGTCACGACATTTCTCACTGCCTGCCCTCACCAACAGACTCCCCGCTCCGTCCAAGGGTGGTCGGCCGCTGATTCCAGGGCACCCGTACGCTCCTTGGCACCCGTGGGATGGGGTGGGGCGTGGCCCCGGCGGCCACTGGCATCCCCGTTTTGACATCTATGCGTGCGGAGGACGGCGCACGAGCTCGGATGGGTCCGCCGGACTGGTGGCCTGACATCCATGGAACGGGACCGGCGAGGATCACTGGCGCACTGCCCTGACCCGCATCACCTGACACCACTGTCCTGATCCACATCATCTCGGCACCATCTCCCTCGGCGCCATCTCCCCGGCTCACAGCACCCGGGTCTCATCGAGACGAACCCACCACCTGCACTGACCCCACGTCCTGTGGTCTACTGGCAGACATGGATACCTCCGCCGCCACGTCCAGTCCAGACGCGGCAGTCTCCCTGTCGTGGGTCGTCAACTCGGTGCGCGACTGGGTGGAACGATGCTCGAGCATCTGGGTCGAGGCGCAAATCATCGAACTCAAACGCCGCTCGGGCTATCAACAGTTCCTCACCCTGCACGACGTCACCGAGGAAGTCTCGGCCACCGCCACCTGCCCACGCCACGTGCTCGACGCAGCGGGCCCGGTGGAGGCCGGTATGACGGTGTTCGCACTCATCCACCCCACGGTGTGGCGCAAGAGTGGTCGGCTGTCGTTCGTCATCGCCGAGATTCGCCCCACTGGCCAGGGCCAGCTGCTCGCCCAGCTGGAGAAGCGACGCCGTCAGTTGGAGGCCGAAGGACTGTTTCGTCCCGAGCTGCGCAAGCCCCTGCCGCTGCTGCCGCAGGGCGTGGGGCTCATCACCGGGGCGGACTCCGACGCGCAGAAGGACGTCGTCCGCAATGCCCGGCTGCGCTGGCCTGCCGTGCGATTCGTCATACGCAACACCTTGGTGCAGGGTCCGCACGCCGTCGGGCAGATCGTCACGGCCCTGGCCGATCTGGATGCCGATCCCAGCGTCGACGTCATTGTCCTGGCCCGGGGCGGCGGGTCGTTGGAGGATCTGCTGGCCTTCTCCGATGAGTCCCTGGTGCGCGCGGTGCATGCCGCCACCACCCCGGTGGTCTCGGCGATCGGCCATGAGGCCGACACCCCGATCGTGGACCTCGTCGCCGATCTGCGCGCTTCCACCCCCACCGACGCCGGGAAACGCATCGTTCCCGATGCTGCCCAGGAACGCGACGGGGTGAGCCAGGCCTTGGCCCGGATCCGTCAGCTCATCGACTCCCGACTGAGGGCCGAGGAGACCGCCCTGAGCAATCTCATGAGCCGTCCAGTGATGCGCAACCCCGCTGCCAGTCTTGCGCTGGAGGCCGAACGGATCGAGATCATGCACCGTCTACTGCGCGTACAGGTCGACCGTCACCTCACCGGGCGCAGCCAGGAACTCGATCATCTCATCGCCCAGGTGCGATCCCTCTCTCCCAAGGCAACCCTCGACCGGGGCTACGCGGTCCTCACGAGCCCTTCCGGGGAGGTTCGGACCAGTGTGTCCGACGTCCACCCGGCCGACGCCATGGTCGTGCGTCTTGCCGATGGCGAACTCGATGTCACCGTCAACGCCCTACGACCAACCCCGTCGTCAACGTCACCCACCACCGCACCCGACAAGGAGCAGTCATGACCGACGCACCCCTCCCCGAGAACCGCGACAGCGCAACAGATCGAAATGCCGCCACGGATCAGACCACCATGGTGACCCAGAACGCCACCGAGCAGCTGGGCAACGATGAGCTTCCCAGCAGCCCAACCGACTCCGACGAGGGTCTCAGCTACGAGCAGGCCCGCGACGAGCTCATCTCCATCGTTCGCAGCCTGGAGAATGGCGGTGCCGACCTGTCCCGGACGATGCAGCTGTGGGAACGCGGCGAACACCTGGCCACCATCTGCCGAGCCCATCTGGATGGTGCCAGACGCCGATTCGCACAGACCCAGGTCAGCGAGGAAGCCGGAGCAGAGGAGGCCCGAACCACCTCCGACGACCAGGCCGATCCCCGCACCTGACGGACGGCCCCGTCACCTCGTCACACCATGTCCTCCATCATCGAGGTGACCAGGGCGGCGATCTGGGAGCGCTCGGAGCGCACCAACGTCACATGCCCGAACAGGTCGTTTCCTCGCAGCCGCTCAACGACCGCCGCAACCCCGTCGTAGCGCCCCACTCGCAGGTTGTCGCGCTGGGCGACGTCGTGGGTGAGCACCACGCGGGAGTTCTGGCCGATGCGGGAGAGCACGGTGAGCAGCACATTGCGTTCCAGGGACTGGGCCTCGTCGACGATGACGAAGGCATCGTGCAGGGAGCGGCCGCGAATGTGGGTGAGGGGTAGCACCTCGAGCAGTCCACGCTGGACGACCTCGTCGATGACGTAGTTGTTCGTCAGTGACGACAGGGTGTCCAGGACGGCCTGCCCCCAGGGTGCCATCTTCTCCCCCTCGGAACCGGGCAGGTACCCGAGATCCTGACCACCGACCGCGTAGATCGGTCGGAACACGATGACCTTCTTGTACCGCTCCTGCTCCAGGGCGAGTTCCAGACCCGCCGCCAACGCCAGCGCGGATTTTCCGGTACCGGCTCGTCCACCCAAGGACACGATGCCAACGCTCTCGTCGAGCAGCAGGTCCAGGGCGATGCGCTGTTCCGCGGAGCGGCCGTGGATACCGAATGCCTGGGCATCCGGTCGTACGAGTTTGACGCTGCCGTCGGCCGTACGTCTGCCTAGGGCGCTGCTCGTCGGGCCCTCCAGGACCAATCCGGTGTTGACCGGCAGGTCGTGGGCCTCGTCCAGATCGACGGTGGTGCGTTCGTAGAGCCAGGAGATGGCCTCGTCGGACACGTTGAGAGTGGCCATCCCGGTCCACGTGCCCTCGGTGGCGAGCTCGTGACGGTACTCCTCGGCGGCCAGACCGATGGCCGAGGCCTTGACACGCAGTGGCAGGTCCTTGCTCACCAGCACGACGTCGTGCCCGTCATCGCGATAGTTCGCGGCCACCGAGAGGATGCGGGTGTCGTTGTCGCCCAACCGGAATCCGTCCGGCAGCCCGTAGGGTTCGGAGTGATTGAGCTCGACCCACAGCTGTCCGCCATCGTCGTTGAGTGGGATCGTGTGGTCGAGCCCGCCGTTGCGGATGCGCAGGTCGTCGAGCAGTCGCAGGGCGGCCCGGGCCAGGTGTCCGAGTTCGGGGTGGTGCCGCTTGCCCTCCAGCTCGGTGATGACGACGATCGGCAGGACGACGAGGTGCTCGGCGAACCGCAACATCGCCTTGGGATCGGACAGCAGTACCGAGGTGTCGACGACGTAGGTTCGCCGTCCCGGCATCGGAGAGGGGATCTCGGTGCGGGCGCACGGCTGAGAGTTGCTGGACAAGGTGGGCCTCCTGCATGTTCATCGGCGCCGCCTGCGGGAAAGAACCACGAGGTGCCGCAAGCGGTCCTGCATCCAACCTATGAGGGCGACACCAGTAGCGGCATGGGCTTGGCGAACTTCAGACAGATTTCACCTTGTGGCCATCTGGACGACATCTGACGCCGACACATCAGCTGCCCAACCCCAGACCTCGACCCCTTGCCTCGACTTCCTTTTCCCAGGCCCGTACCCGGCACGTCCTGCCCGGCACGATTCCCAGACGTCGAGACCACACCCGGGGCGCCCAGCATTGGCCCGCCCAGCTCAGAGCACCGCCAGGCCGATGGCGATTCCGTGACAGATGGCCCCCACGGCGGTACCAGCATGGAACACCTCGTGGAAACCAAACCGTGGCGAAGGGTTGGGCCTCCTACGCGCGTAACACACGGCACCAATGGTGTAGAAGACGCCACCAACGAGGATGAGGATGACGACTGCCGGGCCACCAGTACGCCAGAACTGCGGCAGCCACCACAGAGCCGTCCACCCCATGACGACGTAGAGAGCAGTCGAGACCCACCGTGGCACCGAGCTCCACCAGAACCTCAATCCCACCCCGATGAGTGCGCAGGTCCAGATGATCGCCAGCAGCACCACTCGGGACGATCCATGGCTCATCGACACCGCCAGAGGCGTGTAGGTACCAGCAATGAACACCGCGATGTTGGCATGGTCGATCCGTTGCAACACGGACTTGGTTCGCATGCTCCACCGGCCACGGTGGTAGGCAGCGGAATTACCAAAGAGCATGAGTCCGATGAGAGTCCACACGGCCAGGGCGAGTCGATCACCCCAGTGGTCGGCCGCGATCATGAGCCCGAGCCCGCCAAGCACCATGACAGGCACCATGACGGTGTGGATCCAGCCGCGCCACAGTGGCTTCCCGCTGGTGGACGCCGGGCACTTCGCAGTTTGCCGGGTCTGCGCAGCGGCCTCGGACATTGCTGCATCGTCCTTCGGGGGTGTCTGGCGGCCAGTGACCATGTGGGATCAGTCCTCTCGTGGTGTCGCCTCCCAACCTACCGCTCGGTAACTTGTGTGTGACACCCGTTCTACGAAGCGGGAGCGATCCTGGGAGAACGGGAGCATCCGGGGACGACGACCAGGCCTTGGCAGAGTCGCTAGGCTTTGTGCCATGGGCAAAGTCGAGCACTACGCGACGCGGTTGTCGGAAATCATCGACCGCATGCATCCCTCCGGGCTTCTGTACAGCACCTATGAGGGACGTCTGCTCGCCCAGCTCGATCGTTCTCGTCTGCCGCAGCATGTTGCGGTGCTCGCCGACGGCAATCGGCGGTGGGCCCGACTCAACGCCCCCGGGCAACCGCTGGTGGCCGGCTACGAGGCTGGGGCCGACAAGCTCACCCAGTTCTGCTCCTGGTGCGACGAGGTGGGCATCCCCATCGTCACCTTGTGGGTGCTGTCCACCGACAACCTACAGCGAGCCCAGACCGGAGAGTTGGAGGAACTGCTCAAGGTCATCGAGGAACTGGTCGTCACCTTGTCCCGCCACCCTCACTGGCGAGTACAGACGGTGGGTGATCTCGGACTGCTCCCCGACGAGATGCGCTCCACCCTGTGCACGGCGACCGAGCGCACTGCTGACCACACCGGCATGCACATCAACGTGGCCATTGCCTATGGTGGACGACACGAGTTGCGCGACGCCGTGCGCTCCCTGCTGGCCGAGGAGGCCGACAAGGGCACGAGCCTGCGCGACCTGTCGCAGACCGTCGACATGGACCAGATCTCCGAGCACCTCTACACCCGTGGCCAGCCCGACCCCGATCTCATCATTCGCACCTCCGGGGAGCAGCGACTCTCCGGGTTCCTCATGTGGCAGTCGGCACACTCGGAGTTCTACTTCTGCGAGGCCCTGTGGCCAGATTTCCGCAAGGTCGACTTCCTGCGTGCACTGCGCTCCTTCACGCAACGGGAGCGACGCTACGGACGCTGACCTCCAGCGTTTTCGTCGATCCGTGGGTCGGAGTCACCACTGGCCAGGTGGAAGATGACGCCAAGCGCGATAGTATTGAGCAATGTCTGAGTCTGAAAGCACTGTGTGGCTGACCCAAGAGGCATATGACAAGCTCCGCGAGGAGCTCGACTACCTCAAGGGCGAGGGCCGCACCACGATTGCCAACAAGATCGCCGAGGCACGTGCCGAGGGCGACCTGTCCGAGAATGGCGGATACCACGCCGCACGTGAGGAGCAGGGCCAGGCCGAGGCGCGCATCCGCCAGCTGGAGCAGATGCTCCGGGAGGCCAAGGTGGGCGAGGCCCCGTCCACCCCCGACGAGGTCGTCCCCGGTTCCAAGGTGACGGTGGCCTACTCCGGCGACGAGGACGACACCGAGACCTTCCTGCTGGGCTCACGCGAGGTCATGGGTATCGACGACTCGGTTGACGTCTCCGTCTACTCCCCGCAGGCACCTCTTGGCGGTGCCGTGGTGGGCCATCACACGGGCGAGACCGTCAGCTACAAGGCTCCCAATGGCAAGACGATCGAGGTGAAGATCCTCTCGGTGGAGGGATTCTCCGCCTGAGATTCCGCCCCTGCGATGCCCCGAATGGAACGGGGACATCGGCACAGCAGGGGTTGGAAAAATCTGTTGCAGCGGCCGTGGGGTTTCGTACTCCACGGCCGTCGGCGTCTCAGACGTGGCGTACGGCGATGTGCCCCACGAGTACGGAGAGATCCAGCCGCGCCGAGCCATTGCCGACCACGTACTCATCGGTGTCGCCGGGCTCGGGCCAGGACACGATGCCGTTGTGGCTGGTGGCGCGTACCGCAACATTGGCTTCCGCAGTGAGTCGAACGGTGAGATTGCCCGACTCGACGCGGATCTGGGAATGCCCGGTGTCGAAACTTCCCCGAACGGTCGTGGATCCAGCCTGGACCAGGCCACTACGGATGTGGCGCACGTCAGCCAGTTGGGCTGCACAGGCCGTGGTACGCAGGATTCCCAACTCCTCGATTCCCTCGCTGTGCAGCGCGCCACCGGACACCTCGACGTCGACTGCCAGCTGGGGGTTGACACGAATGACGATTTCCCGGCCCAGTCCCAAGTCCTTGAGGTCCTCGGTGGTACGCGGCATCTTGAGACGAAGCAGCCCCGACAGATCGGGGGCGAGATGCCCTTCGCAGATGATCTGGATCGTCGTTCCCCGTCGACGCCGGGTGTGCTCTCCCTCAACCGTGACACTGGCAACCGAGGGGTCGGCGATGAGTCGGACACGTCGTCCGGTGGCCTGGATGCTCACCTGATCGGCAACTGGCGAGCTGGTGGACGTCTGTCGCGGTGCGTTTTCCCGGCTGGGCCGGGCAGTGCCCTCGGAAGCGTCCGGTCCGCCGGCCGCGGACACCTTGTGCCACATGTTCGTCAATCCCTGACGAGCCTCCGACGGCACCTTGGCCCACCCGTCTCCCAGAACCTGGCGAGCCGCTGACCACGCAGACCGAGCGTCGAATGCACCGGCACCGGGAGCATCGGAACCGTCTTCACTCTCCGAATCAGAACTGCTGGGGTTCGGGTGCCCGGCCGAGCCTTCTTCGTGGACCGCCCTGTCGTGAGTGTTCCCGTCAGGGCCGTGCATGTGGTGATCCTGTCCAGCAGTGGCCCAGGAATCACGTTCATCGTGACACGTCGTGGTACTGGAGCCGGGCGAGTCCTTGTCGCCAGATTCTCCGGGGGCCTGCCTGACGTGTGCCTCGTCCCTGGTCACCTTGGCGCTGTGGCGGCGAGATGGGTCGGATTCACGAGACTGCACGTCGGGGGCTTCATCCCGCACGCTTGGCTTCTCAGCGCATGACTCTCCGGCACCCTGCTCGTCGGCAGCGGATCCCCCGACACGGGTCTCACCAGCACGAAGACCGCCGGTGTAGGAGGCTCCCACGCCCTCGCCTGCCGACGCCGACCCGGTCTGGGCATGCCGAGCTGGACGTGACATCGAATCCGCGGAGTCTGCGTCTGCCGTGCTGAATCGGCACCCACATCGGCCACCCTCGTCCGAAGGCTCCGAGTCGTCGGGTCGCGATTGCCGTCCGCCCACCTGGGACGGCCGTACATCAGTACCGTTCGCCTCCGCCTCCTCGAGGAGCCGTTCTGCCTGGATTGCCGTGATGCGTCCAGCGGCCAGGTCGGCAAGGATCGCGGGAATGTCAGAGCTCATGACTCCAAATGTATGGCCCCGGGCAACTCTGCGCGGCATTCGGGGCGACAATGCCTCGACACCTGGGCCGTTCACCACCGGGAGAGGCACCCATGAGACTCATGAGGTCGTGACGCCGTCAGCCCGGGCTTGAATCCCTCACGTGTCGAGTGCCGGTCGGTGGTTGTATGGATCATGCAGCGGTAGCGTTGTGCGTGACGCAATCCGCCGTCGCCCCACCCTCAGCCCGTACTCGGGCTCCACTTCCCGCGGAGGATCATGACTCCCAAACCACTCACGGAACTCATCAGCCCGGACTGGGCGGCTGCCTTGGAGCCAGTGGAGCCTCAGATTCACCGGATGGGGGATTTCCTGCGTCACGAGATGGCCGAGGGCCGCAGCTACCTTCCTGCCGGAGACGCCGTACTGCGTGCGTTCACCCTGCCCATGTCGCAGGTGCGGGTTCTCATCGTCGGTCAGGACCCCTACCCGACGGTAGGCCATCCGGTGGGGCTGAGTTTCTCGGTGGACCGTCATGTGCGTCCACTTCCGCGCTCGTTGCAGAACATCTACACCGAGTTGCACGACGACCTGGGAATTGCACCGTGTGAGCACGGGGATCTGTCGGGATGGTTCAACCAGGGGGTCCTCCTGCTCAATAGGTGCCTCACCGTGCAGCCCGGTCATCCGGCGTCGCATCGCGGCAAGGGGTGGGAGGACGTCACGGCCTGCGCCATCGACGCCCTCGCCCATCGCGGTGGTCCTCTGGTGGCGATCCTGTGGGGACGTGACGCGCAGTCCCTGGAGCCGATGCTCGGCGGCATCCCGATCGTGAAGTCCTCACATCCCTCCCCCATGTCGGCACGCTACGGATTTCTCGGTTCGCGACCGTTCAGTCGCACGAACGAGCTGCTGGAACGCCAGGGAGCGGACCCCATCGACTGGGATCTGTCGCATTTCTGACCGGACTCACCACCCCACCCCTTGGAGGGATCATGCCAGACATTTCCCGCACTGACCAGAGCAATGCTCTCCCGACCCGCCCCCTGCCCGGCCGTGACACTCCCGTCTTGGACATGCCGTTCTTCCATCGAGTGTTCGGGGACCGATTGGATCGTCATTTCGAGCAGGGCGAGACGATCTACCTTGCGATGGGGTGCTTCTGGGGAGCTGAAAAACTGTTCTGGCAGGCTGACGGTGTGCTGCAGACTGCGGTGGGATTCATGGGAGGATCCACTCCCCACCCCACCTATCGCGAGGTGTGCACCGGGCAGACGGGACATGCCGAGACCGTCCGGGTGAGTTACGACCCCAGTATCATCACCACCGACGAGATCCTCCGACTGTTCTACGAGAACCATGACCCCACGCAGGGAATGCGTCAGGGCAACGATGTGGGGACCCAGTACCGTTCCGCGATCTGGTGCACCACCGCACAGCAATACCTTCGTGCCATCGCGCTACGAGGGCAGTTCCAGGGGCAACTTCTCCATGCGGGTTACGGCGCGATCACGACGACGATCGACATGCAGCTCGACCATGAGTTCCATCTGGCTGAGGCAGAGCACCAGCAGTACCTCGACGCCAATCCCAACGGGTACTGCCCGGTTCACGCCACTGGAGTCTGTCTGAGCGGGGACTGATGCACTGCTCTTGCGCATCGCGAGTCCAGGACCATCCCGCCCGTCCGCGCCCATCCCATCGCGTTCGTGAGGCAGACCGGATCCGGCGAGCCCCTGGAACGCCTCCGGCTGGAGCAGTCCTTGCAGGAAGCAACAGTCCTTGACGGAGACAATGCGCGGCATGACAGGTACAGGCTCTGGCAGGTGTATCAGGCATGGCGCAAGCCCAGAGACAGTTCGACCCGGCACCAATGCCCGCCTCGCGAGCATGACGCCGGGTCAGATCTGTTGAGTTGCGTGTCAACCTATGACGTTGATGAGAACGACGCACTCGGGGGTCTTGGAGCGGAAGAGCTCCTTGGTCTTGTCGACGAGACCAGCCCATCCGGCTTCGAGGGCGTACTTCTCGTGGATGGCTTTCCGGACCTCGTCGAAGAGGGGACCTTCGGAGAGGACACGTACCCGCCCCTCCAGCACAGGTTCCGTCTCCACGGGTCGTCCCCGTTTGTCGCACTCCCGCACGCTCACCACACCGTCCGTGACGAAGCGGTCGCGCACACCCGTGTCGTCGGGCAGCCAGAACCCAATACTGGTGTCGCTGACGCTCACCAGCCGTTCAACGCTGCTCTGTGCCTGGCCATAGGAGTCATAGGAGGTGACAAGAATCCACTCAGCGGTACGCAGGCTCACGGTCATTCCCCATGCTCAGGGCCGGGCTCACCAGCAGTGCCAGCATGCCCATCCGTAGCCACGTCATCAGGAGAAACGTGTCCGTCAGCCTGCGTCGAGGATGCGGCAGCACGATCGGCCAGGGAATGCTCCCCAGCAGAACCACCACGACTGATGGCATTCTCTCGGATGGCAGCTTCGCGTTGATCAGCGGCCTCGCGCAGGGTGTCTCGACGAACATTGCGAGCAGTACGCCCGGGAAGGCCGATGGCCAAGCCGAACAGCAGACCGACGCCCAGACCGAGACCGGCAGCAATCCAGATGCGCGGCATGGGGTTGGAGAGGTTGTCAATGGTCTTGGCAGCGTTTGCGGCACCCATGATCTTGTTCATGTCCCAGGACAGCTTGAGCATGAAGTAGATACCAAAACCGGCAAGGGCGGCCCCGAGGATGCCCAATGTCATACGTAGAGCTTTCACAGCTCGATCCTACGGTGTCGACGCCCAATGTTGAACAGAACCAGCAGTAATCTGGGGATCATGGCAACGATTCGACCAGCCACTTCCACAGACATGGGTTTTCTTGCCCACCTGCTCCGCCTGATCGCCGGGGAGCCGGGAAAACCGAGAACGCTGGACGAGTGCCGTGCCGATCCACGCATCGCCTGCTACGTGGATGGTTGGTCACCAGATCAGCTGGGGGTGATCTGCATGAACGCCCACACTCGAATCGGAGCGGCATGGTTACGACAGTTCACACCGTCTGACCGGTCGCGTGGCTTCGTCTCCCCCACCATCCCGGAACTGTCCCTGGCCCTCGTTCCCGAGTACCAGGGCAGGGGGCGTGGGGCGTACCTTCGAGACGCCTTCCTGGCCCATGCACAACGACATGGTGTGAACTCCATCAGTGCAGCAGCACGGAGGAACGCTCCGGGGCTGCAGAGATTCCTCGCCGAAGGTGGTTTCTCACCAGTGTCCGAGGGGGAAACAGAGATCACCTATCTGCACGTCTGCCAATGAACGTCAGGCACGGCGGCCGATCTGACACGATTCCCATTCAACCGCCAGCCGTTCACACCGTGGCGGACAGGGCGCGGTGAAAAGCAATGGAGCACTGCCGACTCCACTCACCTGGCTATGCACGACGGATCGACAGATCCGGATCCCAGGATCACCCATGACTGGTGTCCCCAAAAAACGGGGGGCAACCCTCGGTCTCGCCACAAGGTACACATCACTGTCCCAGTGGCAGTGAGAATCCCCACCGAGCCATTCGTCCAAAAACATCCAGATATACGTTTGTGGTTCTCAGCCATACAAGCTGAGAACCACAAACAATATATAAAGTCCGGCAGTGTCCTACTCTCCCACCAGATCCCTCTGGCAGTACCATCAGCGTGGTAAGGCTTAACGACCGGGTTCGGAATGGGACCGGGTGTTTCCCTTACGCTATAACCACCGAAACATCCACAGGGCACACAACCCTGAACATGCCACACACCCAACCAAGTCAGGTGTCTTCCACACCACCGTCTCGGGTGGTGGAAGGGAGCCACATAGTGGATACGAACACACAGAAAAACTGTTTTGATCAGCAAGAAGTTGTTGTGTAACAAGCCCTCGACTTATTAGTACTGGTCAGCTCCACACCTTGCAGTGCTTCCACATCCAGCCTATCAACCCGGTCGTCTACCGGAAGTCTTACCAGATTCATCTGCGGGAACCCTCATCTCGAAGCGTGCTTCCCGCTTAGATGCTTTCAGCGGTTATCACAACCCGACGTAGCCAACCAGCCATGCACTTGGCAGTACAACTGGCACACCAGAGGTCAGTCCGTCCCGGTCCTCTCGTACTAAGGACAGCTCTTCTCAAGATTCCTACGCGCGCAGCGGATAGGGACCGAACTGTCTCACGACGTTCTGAACCCAGCTCGCGTGCCGCTTTAATGGGCGAACAGCCCAACCCTTGGGACCGACTCCAGCCCCAGGATGCGACGAGCCGACATCGAGGTGCCAAACCATGCCGTCGCTGTGAGCGCTCGGGCAAGATCAGCCTGTTATCCCCGGGGTACCTTTTATCCGTTGAGTGACGGCACTTCCACAAGCCACCGTCAGATCACTAGTCCCGACTTTCGTCCCTGCTCGACATGTCTGTCTCACAGTCAAGCTCCCTTGTGCACTTACACTCGACACCTGATTACCAACCAGGATGAGGGAACCTTTGGGCGCCTCCGTTACCTTTTAGGAGGCGACCGCCCCAGTCAAACTACCCATCAGGCACTGTCCGTGAACCAGATCATGGCCCAACGTTAGATAACCAGAACGACCAGAGTGGTATTTCACCAACGACTCCACCACCACTAGCGTGACAGCTTCACAGTCTCCCACCTATCCTACACAAGTCGAACCGATCACCAATACCAAACTATAGTGAAGGTCCCGGGGTCTTTCCGTCCTGCTGCGCGTAACGAGCATCTTTACTCGTAATGCAATTTCACCGAGTTCATGGTGGAGACAGTAGGGAAGTCGTTACTCCATTCGTGCAGGTCGGAACTTACCCGACAAGGAATTTCGCTACCTTAGGATGGTTATAGTTACCACCGCCGTTTACTGGGGCTTAAGTTCACCGCGTCGCCAAAGCTAACAGTTCCCCTTAACCTTCCAGCACCGGGCAGGAGTCAGTCCGTATACATCGTCTTACGACTTCGCACGGACCTGTGTTTTTGGTAAACAGTCGCTTCCCCCAATTCTCTGCGCCCCTCACCGCAACCACCAGCACGTGGCGGCAACAGCTCAGGTCCCCCTTCTTCCAAAGTTACGGGGGCATTTTGCCGAGTTCCTTCACCATGATTCTCTCGATCGCCTCGGTATACTCTACCAATCCACCAGTGTCGGTTTAGGGTACGGGCGGCTCACACCTCGCTCACGAAGCTTTTCTCGACAGCACAGGATCACTCGCTCACCACACAAACATGGCTCGCCATCATGCCTCAACTCAATGTCTGGCGGATTTACCTACCAGACAGTCCACACATTTAGCCCCGGACAACCATCGCCGGGGACGAGCTACCTCACTGTGTCCCTCCGCAGCTTGTCTACTACATGATCGGTTCACACACTCACGCCACAAGATCACCCCGAAGGGATCACCAGGACACTCGCACGCTTAGCATCACACACCTCGACACGGACGGTGCTACACCGGTACCAGAATATCAACTGGTCGTCCATCGACTACGCCTGTCGGCCTCGCCTTAGGTCCCGACTCACCCAGGGCAGATTAACTTGACCCTGGAACCCTTGGATATTCGGCGGACGGGTTTCCCACCCGTCATTCGCTACTCATGCCTGCATTCTCACTCGCATCCACTCCACAACCCATCACCAGGCTGCTTCACCACGAACACGACGCTCCCCTACCCAACTCAAAAAAAGTTGCCACAGCTTCGGCGGATAACTTGAGCCCCGCTACATTGTCGGCGCGGAATCACTTGACCAGTGAGCTATTACGCACTCTTTCAAGGATGGCTGCTTCCAAGCCAACCTCCTGGTTGTCTACGCAACTCCACATCCTTTTCCACTTAGCTATCACTTAGGGGCCTTAGCTGATGATCTGGGCTGTTTCCCTCTCGACGACGAAGCTTATCCCCCGCCGTCTCACTGCTGCGCTCCACGTGCCGGCATTCGGAGTTTGGCTGGTTTCGGTAAGCTGATAGGCCCCCTAGACCATCCAGTGCTCTACCTCCGACACGAACCACACAACGCTGCACCTAAATGCATTTCGGGGAGAACCAGCTATCACGGTGTTTGATTGGCCTTTCACCCCTATCCACAGCTCATCCCCTCCATTTTCAACTGAAGTGGGTTCGGACCTCCACGACGTCTTACCGACGCTTCATCCTGGCCATGGATAGATCACACCGCTTCGGGTCTAGAGCATGCGACTGACGCCCTTATCGGACTCGCTTTCGCTACGACTACCCCACACAGGTTAACCTCGCCACACACCACTAACTCGCAGGCTCATTTTTCAATAGGCACGCCGTCACCCCGCAAGGCTCCGACGGCTTGTATGCGACCGGTTTCAGGTACTATTTCACTCCCCTCCCGGGGTACTTTTCACCATTCCCTCACGGTACTGATACACTATCGGTCACCAAGAAGTATTTAGGCTTAACGGGTGGTCCCGCCAGATTCACGCGACATTCCACGAGTACCGCGCTACTTGGGGCAACCTGAAACCACACATGACACTCACGTCTACGGGACTCTCACCCACTACGGTCCGCCTTCCCAGACGATTCAACTTCACACCACATGCAAGCCGATCCCACGGCAGCAGGATCACACAGGCCCCCACAACCCCGCACATGCAACACCTGCCGGCTTGAACACACACACGGTTTGGCCACATCCGCTTTCGCTCGCCACTACTCACGGAATCACAATTGTTTTCTCTTCCTACGGGTACTGAGATGTTTCACTTCCCCGCGTTACCTCCCACACCCCTATACATTCAGGGCAGGGTCACCGGACATGACTCCGGACATTCAAGGTTTCCCCATTCGGACATCCCCGGATCACAGCTCGTTTACCAACTCCCCAGGGCTTATCGCAGGTTACAACGTCCTTCATCGGCTCTTGGTGCCAAGGCATCCACCGATCGCACTTAGTAGCTTGTCACACAACAAACAACAAAATCACAAAACAAAAATGCTCGCATCCACTATGCAGTTCTCAACCACCACACGAGACACCCACCACACACACCAACGCATGCAGCCACGGCGTTCGCACATCCAGGAAACCACACCAGCCGGCGTGATACCCCAGAACCCCAACAACGTGCCCCACCACAAACGGTGACCACAGCCAACATTCCACAACAAGAACACACAACAGTGCGCCACTTGCTCCTTAGAAAGGAGGTGATCCAGCCGCACCTTCCGGTACGGCTACCTTGTTACGACTTAGTCCTAATCACCAGTCCCACCTTCGACAGCTCCCCCACAAAAAGTGTTAGGCCACCGGCTTCGAGTGTTACCGACTTTCATGACTTGACGGGCGGTGTGTACAAGCCCCGGGAACGTATTCACCGCAGCGTTGCTGATCTGCGATTACTAGCGACTCCGACTTCATGAGGTCGAGTTGCAGACCCCAATCCGAACTGAGACCGGCTTTTTGAGATTCGCTCCACCTTACGATGTCGCAACTCACTGTACCGGCCATTGTAGCATGCGTGAAGCCCTGGACATAAGGGGCATGATGACTTGACGTCATCCCCACCTTCCTCCGAGTTGACCCCGGCGGTCTCCACTGAGTCCCCAACCGAATTGCTGGCAACAGTGGACGAGGGTTGCGCTCGTTGCGGGACTTAACCCAACATCTCACGACACGAGCTGACGACAGCCATGCACCACCTGTGAACCGACCCCAAAAGAGGCACAACCATCTCTGGAAGCTCCCGATCCATGTCAAACCCAGGTAAGGTTCTTCGCGTTGCATCGAATTAATCCGCATGCTCCGCCGCTTGTGCGGGGCCCCGTCAATTCCTTTGAGTTTTAGCCTTGCGGCCGTACTCCCCAGGCGGGGTACTTAATGCGTTAGCTACGGCACAGAATCCGTGGAATGGACCCCACACCTAGTACCCACCGTTTACAGCGTGGACTACCAGGGTATCTAAGCCTGTTCGCTCCCCACGCTTTCGCTCCTCAGCGTCAGGAAAGGTCCAGAGAACCGCCTTCGCCACTGGTGTTCCTCCTGATATCTGCGCATTCCACCGCTCCACCAGGAATTCCATTCTCCCCTACCTTCCTCAAGTCAACCCGTATCGAAAGCACGCTCAACGTTAAGCATCAAGTTTCCACTTCCGACGCGATCAACCGCCTACGAGCCCTTTACGCCCAATAAATCCGGACAACGCTCGCACCCTACGTATCACCGCGGCTGCTGGCACGTAGTTAGCCGGTGCTTCTTCTGCAGGTACCGTCACAAAAAGCTTCGTCCCTGCTGAAAGCGGTTTACAACCCGAAGGCCGTCATCCCGCACGCGGCGTTGCTGCATCAGGCTTGCGCCCATTGTGCAATATTCCCCACTGCTGCCTCCCGTAGGAGTCTGGGCCGTATCTCAGTCCCAATGTGGCCGGTCACCCTCTCAGGCCGGCTACCCGTCGCCGCCTTGGTAGGCCACTACCCCACCAACAAGCTGATAGGCCGCGAGTCCATCCACAACCGCCGGAGCTTTCCAACCCCCACCATGCAGCAGGAGCACATATCCAGTATTAGCACCAGTTTCCTAGCGTTATCCCAAAGTTGTGGGCAGGTTACTCACGTGTTACTCACCCGTTCGCCACTCGTGTACCCCCGAAAGGGCCTTACCGTACGACTTGCATGTGTTAAGCACGCCGCCAGCGTTCGTCCTGAGCCAGGATCAAACTCTCCAATGAAAAAATATCACCAACCCCACACCCAAAAGGCACAGGGCAACGGTGTCAACATGAAGAATCCAAAACACTAACCCAAACAAACAACCAACGAAAAAACGTCAATCCGTCCATTTGAATCAATCAAAGGAATCATAATTAAAACGACACACAAAAGTGCATCTATTGACTATGAAAGACACGCTGTTGAGTTCTCAAGCATCACACGCGACCCGCGGAACCATCTCCCGACAACCCCTTGGGGCACCCGATCAAGCTTACCAGACCGAAACCCGAATGTCAAACCCGGATCCCAGCCCCAGACAATCCCACGACCATCCAGACCGGCAAACCGCCTCACGGCGACTCGACCAAGCTTACCAGATCAGATCACCGAAATCAACCCGGCTCACATCACCAGCCACCACACCAAGCAACCCAGAAACCAATCCAGACCACCCATGCAGCCAGCCACCCTCAGGCAGCCCGTAAGACTTTACCCATCAACAATCCCCAAGTCAAACCCGGACCCAAGCGGCTACACACTGCAGACACACCACATCCATGGCCAACCCAAAGAAGAAAGGCAAAACCACACCCCCACAAAACCACCCAGAAACCCCGGACAACCCCGCAAGGACTCGAAAAACAATACACACCTCTCGAGGAAAAACAAAATCGTCTTGATGCGCGCAGATGTTGAGCGTCGAACATGCGGCTCAGCCTTGGTGGCATGGTGTGCCCCACCACCTGTGGGGTTGCTGGCACCATGACACGAGTCATCGCGGTCGCCGTCGGTACACCCCACCATGTGTGGGGCAGCTGCCGACGCGTCAACCCTGAGATGGTCGAGAGTGGTGGGCCCCACCTTCTGTGAAGCTCTCTGATTCCCGTGTCGATGTCGACGCCCTGCACCGGGTGGGCCCCACCTCCTGTGGAACTCTCCCCATCGGGTACGTGACTGGATCGGCAGCGCTCACATGCTCACCACCTGTCCTGCCTGCCAGCTGGTGTGACCCACGCTGTCCCCAGGCGGAAGCCAGAAACCCCTTGCACGTGAATTCACACCGATGGTGTGCCGGCACCGTCCTGCCTGCCACACTCCCGCCTCACCGGTTCGTACACTTTCCCTGTGCCGTACCGTTCTCACCGCCGTTGTGCTGCCAGCATCGTCACCGTTGCCCTGTGCACAGCCATCGCAACCGGGTGCAGCTCCCAATCCGCCGCGCCCGACCCAGAACGTATCGAGATGACGCCAGTGAGCACCATTGACCCAGGAGCCTCACCCCTGCGCCCCGGCAACGCCACGCGCATCGTGGCCGATCTGATCCAAGCGTCGGGGGCAGCCCCGGTGACGAAGATCGACATCACCAAGACTCAGGTGAGTCTCACGGTCAATGGCCCGGATGGTCTGCTCACCTGGACGTGGTCACGGGGAATCGTCTCCACAAGCGACACCCAGAGCACCCAGGTGTCATCGACGCCATTCGACCCCACACAGTTCGCCCTGGACAAGGTCCCGAGCATCCTGGCGACCGCTGCCCGACTCGCCGGATCCGAGTCCAACCAGAGCTTGCAGATCGTCGAGTACAACGCAGGTACCGTCCTCATGACTGTCACCACCAGACCCGAGACGCGTCCGGTGTTCTTCCGAGCAGACGGTTCGGTCATCAATGTGCTCGACTTCACGACTACCCAGGGCATGGCCGAAGGGCTCAAGGATGCCGTCGGTGCCTCCCCTCTGGTGAGATCGATCACCTTTGATCCAGCTCATGGAATCGTCGTTGACGCGCCTGAGCAGAACTCCACCGCATCGCAGAACGGCAAGGATCTCGTCATCCGCCGAACCCGGTCGGCAAAACTCCCCGTCTGGTCGGTACCGCGCCAGGACGACTCCCCCGCAGACCTGTTCAGTCCCACGGACGTCGACCCAGCCGTCCTGGCTGCCTTGGTGGACGCGAACTCCAAGGACCCGAAGAACTCCGACGTTCCCAAGCTCAGCATTGACATGAGTCACGGAACGTCACTGCCCACCATCACCGTGGACGTCGGCGACGCCCACACCGTGCACGACCTGCAGGGACGTGACATCACCAATGAGGTCACGTGACCCTCACCCCGCCGCCACCACCTTGAGTGCAGTGGTTGAATGGAGAGGTGATCGTCACCGCCGTGGGAATGCCAGGTAGCGGGGTGATCCATACCTTTTCGGTCGGTCACGGCGTCAATCCACACGAGGTTCTGTGGTCTCAGGGATACGTCATCCGCGACTACCTGTCTGCCGAGCTCGTCGACGACGACATCTGCGTGACCGTGCACATCTCCAAGCGGCACCGGCACACGAGGATGCCGTTCGTCCGCCGTGGGGTGCCGGACCTCACCACTGACCGACACGCGGGTGAGGCCGTCCACCCCTACCAGCGAGTCTCGGCATGCGCCGTGGTTCGCTCCGCCCGGGGCATGTTGGGCACCGAGTGCTCCGAGGAGACGTCCGTGCCCGGTCTGTGGACCCTGCCTGGAGGCGGGATCGAGCCCGGGGAGTCCCCAGCCCAGGCCGTCCTGCGAGAAGTCATGGAGGAGTCCGCACAACACGTGCGTCTCAACCGGATACTGGAGTTGCAGTCCGACCACTGGATTGGCCGCGCCCCATCGGGCAAGTTGGAGGATTTCCACGCCCTGCGGATCATCTACAGCGCCACTGCGCCAGATCCCACTGACCCCATCGTCCTGGACGTCGGTGGGACGACCCGGCTCGCGCGATGGGTTCCGCTGCCGCAATGGCGGCGACTCTCCTGGGGATCGGCAACACGCAGTTGCCTGGAACGGCACCTGGGTGACGTTCCCAGCCAGTGATCCGAGTCCGTACCACCGTAGACATGACGGTGGCCCCGCAATGGGGGGCCATCAATCGTCGATCTCACGTTGCGCGTCACATGCCGACGCCGTCACCCGTCATTCCCGGAAGTAGCTGAGGATTCGCAGGATCTCCGTGTAGAGCCAGACCATCGTCACCGCGATACCGAATGCCGCCCGCCACGACTCGGAGGTTGGCGCATGGTTGTCGATACCGACGCGTACCGAGTCGAAGTCCATGATGAGACTGGATGCTGCCAGCACAACTCCCACGATCGAGGCGATGATGGCTATGCCACTGACCGCGCCACCGGAGTCACGGATGCCAAGGTTGATCCCGCACAGCGCGAGAATGAGGTTGAGCAGCATGGCACCGGCAAATCCGAACGTTGCGATCGTGACGCCCCTGCGGAACCGACTGGTGACGCGGAACCCGGTGAACTTGTACACGGCCAAGGTGACTCCGGCCGCGGCAAAGGTACCCAACGCCGCCTGAACGACGATTCCGGGATACATGGCCTCGAAAACTGCCGAGAAGGCACCGATGAACACACCCTCGACGAGGGCATAGGCCATGACCCCACCCACGGGCACGCGTCTACGAGCACTCACGATGAGCACCGTGACGAAACTCACCAAGCTGGTGACAACCGTGATCGTCCCAGCAGTCGCAAGATTCGTCCCGACGAAGGAGAAGGTGAGGGCTGCCGCCGCTGCGAGGACGAGCAGGACGACACCCGTCTTGGCGATGACATCGTCCAAGGTCATGGTCGCCTGACGTGGCTGATCCAAGTTTCCTGGCTGCCCCAGGGCAGCAGCACCGGCCATTCCCTGGCCCTGCAGGTACGGCTGTTGTGACGTGCCCCACCCACCGGCCTGTGAGCCATGATTGGCGGACTGCTGGGGGTGGCGAGGCTGGAAAACATCTGCTCGCCCGAAAACGGGATTGCCCATTGGCCTTCCTTTGCAGAAACTTCGGTTGACTCAATCGTAGACAACGCCACGGAAGATCCCAACCAGTCTCGCTGTGCCCTCGGCGGGATTCGAACCCGCACTGGAGCGGGTTTAAGCCGCCTGCCTCTGCCGTTGGGCTACGAGGGCCTCGCAGGAGGGTGCCACCAGGCAACGATATCTGAAGCTCGTGGGAATCGTCACCGACGCAACAGATCCAGGGCGATCCCGTCAAGGATGTCGGCCTCGCTGACGACGAGTTGGGAGCAACTGAGCCGGCCGACAAGCTCGTCGATGATGAGGGCACCTGCACAGATGACCTCGGCACGGCGACGTTTGAGCGGCCCCATGGTCTCAGCCTCGTCAACGGTTGCGCAGAGCAGTCGTTCGGCGAGCGCGTGCACGTCCGCTGCGTCCAGTACGGATCGGTGCACCGCAGCTCTGTCGTACTCCCGCAGCCCCTGATTGATCGCCGAGAGACTCGTCACCGTCCCGGCAACTCCGATCACGGTGCGGACCTCGGCCACGTCCACCGCACAGTTGTCCAGCAGACCGGCGACGAGGGCCCGTGCCTGATCCTTCTGTTCTGCAGTGGGTGGGTCGTCATGCAGGAAACGCTCCCGCAGTCGCACCGACCCCACGTCGAGGCTCACCGAGGAGATGATCGACCCGTCGAGCCTGCCCAGCACGAGCTCGGTCGAGCCACCACCACAGTCGACGACAAGGATGGGATCAGCAGGGCACGACACCCCGGAAACAGCCCCGGAGAAGGACAGACGTGCCTCCTGCAGACCAGGGATCACTTCTGGTACGACACCGAGACGCTGCCGTACCCCAGCCTCGAACTCATCACGGTTGGAGACGTCTCGGGCGGCGGAAGTGGCGACGAAACGGATCGTGTCACAACCGGATGCCTCGATGAAGTGACGGTACTTCTCACAGGCATCGAACGTACGGTGCAAGGCATCGGGATGAAACGCCCCAGTGGCGTCAACTCCCTGGCCCAGCCGGACCAGTTCGAGCTTGCGGGCATGCTCGACGAGACCTCCCTGCTCATCGAGTGAGGCAATGAGCAGGCGGATGGAATTGGTGCCGCAGTCGATGACCGCGACTGGTGGGGTTGAGGTGCTCATGAGGCCTCCGACTCGTGGTGCTCAGATGGATGTGCAGGTGAGGTGGCGTGGTCTTGGGACGACCCGGATTCGTATGACACAGGCGACTCTGAACGGCGACGGGGCTCTGGGTTGTCGGGGAGCTCGGAATCATCGGGGTTCTCCGGGGCGGCTGGACGCTCTGGGTCCACGTGCTCCGGATGACACGGATTGGTCCAGAACCCTCCCAGTTCGGCGACGACCTCGTCGCCCAGAGGGTTGACGCCGGGGCCGCTGGCCAGGGCCTGGGCCGTCAGGGCGTGCAGGCACTTGACCCGGGTGGGCATGCCGCCAGCCGAGATCCCCTCGATCTGTGCAACCGGCCCAGTGCCCTGCTCCGCGGCGATCTGTGCCCGATCCGCCAGATACCGCTCATGAGCCGCTTGGTAGACCTCGGCAAGTTCGGGGTCTTCGGCCAGCCGCTCGGTCATCTGCGCCATGAGTCCAGAGGCCTCCAACCTGCCGATGAGAGAAGCTGCACGTGGACAGGTGAGGTAGTAGGTCGTCGGGAAGGGACTGCCATTGGGCAGTCTCGGCTCGGTGGCGATCACCCCGGGGCGTCCGCACGGACAGCGCCAGGCGACACCGGCCACGGCACGCGGCTCGCGTCCCAACTGGTCGCGCACGGCGGCGACGTCTGCGGATGTGAAGGGTTGGAGATCCATGGGTGTTCATGTCCTTCGGTTCGGCATGGTGCTGGTGGGAGATAGCTGGCCCAGGGCTGTGGCAGGATGGCAGCCGACACGCGGTCACCGGGGGCCGGATGACGCATGTGGTGTGGGCCGTGCCGTTGAGCTGGCTGCCGCCGAACCACGATTTCCCGGCAGCGGGGTGGACGAGGCTCTGGGGACCGCCCCCTCGTCCTTCTTCGCCTTGGGCGGATGGTCGACGGTGGTGACGGACTGCGACAAGGACTTCCACCACACCGTCGGAGTGGGTTTGGGGCGGTTGGCGGACAGACCGGCAACCTGGTCCGAGGTGCCAATGACCTCACCGTCGTCCCCGATGACTCGATAACCCACCTCACCGGGTTTCACCCACCCCAACCGGGACCGGGCCTGGGTACGCACGAAATCCTGATCCTTCCACCGCTGGGTCTCATCGTTGAGGGCTGCGATGGAGGACTTGGTGTCCGCCTCCTGCTGCTGCAACTCCTGCAGGCGACTTCGCTGGTCGAAGTACACATTGAGGCTGGGAGCAACCATGAGGACGATGAGGAAGATCACCGCACCAAAGATCATCGCACGGGCAGCAAGGGACAGGCCGGTGTCTGGCACGGACTGTTCCTCCAGGCCGTCCTGCTCCTGCCGTGGCTCCTTGGTACGTACGGTGCGTCCCCCCGCGTCCTGACGACGTCTGGTACCAGAACGCCGGTCCGCTCCCGAGCCGGGGGCGGACGTACCGCGACGTCGTTGGCCACCACGGCCTGGGGTGGCGGGTCTACGTGAGTTCGTCATCATTCCCATCTTCGTGCACCAACCAGCAGAATTCGAGCAGGCTCACCTGGGACGAGCTGTGTGCTGCCAGGCATGGCCAGACGGGACGCGCGACACATGGCATGTGGCAGCGCTTCCCAAGACTTCGGCCCGGCTCCTCGCGGGGCCGGGCCGAAGGTCAGTTGCTCACAAGCCTTGCGACAACGCTCAGCCCTGGAAGCGGGGGAAGGCGGAACGACCGGCGTAGACGGCCTGATCGTCGAGCTCCTCCTCGATGCGCAGCAGCTGGTTGTACTTGGCGACGCGCTCGCCACGGGCCGGGGCACCAGACTTGATCTGGCCGGTGCCCAGGGCGACGGCCAGATCGGCGATGGTGGTGTCCTCGGTCTCACCGGAACGGTGCGACATCATGCAACGGTAACCGTTGCGGTGGGCCAGCTCGACGGCGTCGATGGTCTCCGAGAGCGAACCGATCTGGTTGACCTTGACCAGCAGAGCGTTGGCGGCGTTGGTCTCGATGCCCTTGGCCAGGCGCTGCGGGTTGGTGACGAACAGGTCGTCGCCGACGATCTGCACCTTGTCGCCGACCTTCTCGTTGAAGGCGGTCCAGGACTCCCAGTCCTCCTGGTCGAAGGGGTCCTCAATGGAGACCAGCGGGTACTTGGCAACGAGCTGCTCGTAGTACTCGACCATCTCGGCGCTCGACTTGGCCGAGCCCTCGAAGTTGTACTTGCCGTCGGCGTAGAACTCGGAGGCGGCGACGTCCAGGGCCAGGGCGACGTCCTTGCCGGGCTCGTAGCCAGCAGCCTTGATGGCCTCGCAGATGAGGTCGAGGGCGGCGGCATTGCTGGGCAGGTTCGGGGCGAAGCCGCCCTCGTCACCCAGACCGGTGGCCAGGCCCTTGTCCTTGAGGACCTTCTTGAGTGCGTGGTAGACGGCAGCGCCCATGCGGTAGGCCTCACGGAAGGAGTCCGCACCGATCGGGGCGATCATGAACTCCTGGATGTCGACGTCGGAGTCGGCGTGGGCTCCACCGTTGAGAATGTTCATCATGGGAACGGGCAGGACGTGGGCGTTCGGTCCACCCAGGTACTGGTAGAGGGGCAGCTCGGCCGAGTCGGCGGCGGCACGGGCGACGGCCAGGGACACGCCGAGGATGGCGTTGGCGCCGAGCTTGCCCTTGTTGTCGGTTCCGTCGAGCTCGATCATCACCGAATCGATGATGCGCTGCTCGGAGGCGTCGTATCCGATGACCTCTTCGGCCAGAGTCTCCTTGACGTTCTCAACAGCCTTGAGAACACCCTTGCCGCTGTAGCGATCCTTGTCGCCGTCGCGAAGCTCAACGGCCTCGAAGTCGCCGGTGGAGGCACCGGACGGAACGGCGGCACGGGCCTCGGTCGCGTCGTCGAGAATGATCTCGACCTCGACGGTGGGGTTGCCGCGCGAGTCGAGGATCTCACGTGCATCGATGAATTCGATGGTTGCCATGGACCAACCTTTCAGAGAGGATCTTTCGTCCAATCCCAGACTATCGGAGCAGTTCAAGGCGCGCAGCACCACCGTCGACGAACATGACGCCGGGCAGGCATCGGATCGCCCGTCCCGCACCGACAACCACGTCTGGTCAGCGCCACGTGCCAATGGCATCCTGCTCACTCGGCGGCAGCGATGCGCCCCTCCAGACGACGAAGGGCCTCACGAGTGGCCTGGTCGGCGTCGACACCACTGGCCTGGGCCCGGGCGACGAGGGTGAGGATCTGCTCGCCGACCTCGGTGCCGATCGGTTCGTCGGGAAGGTCCACCGGAACCTGGTGACTGCGCGCCCGTGAAACGACTTTCGTGGCACGGGCAATGCTGGAGAGCGATTGTGCAATACCGTCGAGACTGGAGGTGCGGCCCTTCTCCGCAGCCTTGCGCTGCTCCCAGGTGGCGTCCATGTCGTCGGGGACCTGCTCCTCGGCAAAGACGTGCGGATGCCGTCGCACCAGTTTCGTGACGATTCCGCCGATCACCTCGGCGATGTCGAAGCGGCCCTGCTCGGCACCGATCTGGCTGTGGAAGACCACCTGCAACAGCAGATCACCCAGTTCTTCGACGACGTCGTCGTCGCTGCCGGCTTCCAGGGCATCCACGAGTTCGCCGGTCTCCTCGATGAGATGGGTGACCAGGCTGCGATGGGTCTGGGAGGCGTCCCACGGACAGTCACGGCGAGTACGGGCCATGACCGCCACAAGCTCATCGAAACTGGCCTGGGGCCGGCCGGTCACTGCTGCGATCCGGACCAGGGCTCGGACAGGGAGGAGACCCCACCGGCGACGACGTTCTGGGGGTCCCACTGGCCCAACCGGGGGTTGAGGTTGACGTCGACGTCGTGGATCTCCTTGAGCGTCTTGTCCTGGCCGTCATTCGTGGCGATGTGGACGAGTTTGCTCACCGAGTCGGAGAGAACACGACACTTGGAATCCTTGATGAGTACGTCCATCCGGTTCATCTCACCGATCTTGGTGAGCTCGTCGTGGGAGACCGATCGGTTGGTGCGCCTGAGGACCTCGTCGGCGACAGCCCCCTGGGCCAAGGCGGTCGCCACCACCTGGTTGGCCGGCATGTTGGGGTTCTGGACGTACTTCGCACAGTCCTTGGTGGTCTGATCGATCGTCTTCATCGACACGACGCTCTCACCTGCCCGGACTCCGTCGGAGGGACGATTGCTGCAGCCGGTGAGGGCCAGCGCGGCAACGGCAACACCGGCGACGGCTCGCAGTGGGACGGAACGAGACGAGATCATTGGCTCTCCCCTGAGTGGACGCCGCAACAGCGGCACTACGTGCGATCACCGTCGATACTACGTCCCCTGGGCGCTTCGCGGCCAACCTTGGGAAATCTGGCGGGAGCGCACTGAACAGCCGGGACCACCGCCGCAACAGCCTGGCTGCGAGCGCTGCGGGATGATTCGCAGGCGGCCGCCCAGTCCGCTCCTTGTGCGATGGTCACCATCCCGAGCTCGGCGTGGGCAACGCCCCGCACCGAGCTGCGAAGGATCGCGCAGCAACGTGGACGTCGGGGTGAGGACACCGGGGCGAGTGGGCGTCAGCCTTGCTGTGGAGCGATGACCGAGGTGATGACCCCCGATGCCCAGTCGAGCAGTTCATGCCCCTGGAGCATGCGTCCTCCGATCCGCTCCGTTTTGGGTTTGGGCACCAGGATGATTCCGGCCGTCTGCTTGACGACGGATCCGGGGTACAGCCGCTTCAACCGCATGACGCGCGACTCGGGGAGCTGCACCGGGGAGAATCGGATGTTGTTTCCGGCCGGTACGACGTCCCGAACACCGGCAGCTCGACACAGCAGTCGAAACCGTGCCACCCCCAGCAGGTTCTGCACCGGTTCGGGGAGGGGCCCGTAGCGGTCCTGCAGTTCCTCGGCGATCGCGTCGATCTCGGCATCGTCACGTACCTGGGCAAGTCGTTTGTACATCTCCAGACGCAGCCGCTCTGTTTCCACGTAGTCGGACGGCAGACTGGCATCCACCGGCAACTCGATGCGCATCTCGGGTTCCTCGTCGGCATCCTTCTCACCACGGAACTCCGAGACCGCATCGCCCACCAGGCGAATGTAGAGGTCGAACCCGACATCGGCGATGTGCCCGGACTGCTCACCACCCAACAGGTTGCCGGCACCACGAATCTCCAGGTCCTTCATAGCGATCGCCATACCGGCCCCCAGATCGGTGTGCGCCGCCATCGTCGCCAGCCGATCGTGGGCCGTCTGGGAGATGGGTTTGTCTGCCGGGTACAGGAAGTACGCGTACCCGCGCTCCCGGGAGCGACCCACCCTGCCACGCAGCTGGTGCAGCTGGGAGAGCCCCATGAGGTCGGCACGGTCGATGAGCAGGGTGTTGGCGGTGGAGATGTCGATGCCGGACTCGACGATCGTCGTGCACACCAGGACGTCGGCGCGACGCTCCCAGAAGTCCACCATGATCTGCTCGAGCTGTTTCTCGGGCATCTGGCCGTGGGCGGTGAGCACCCGGGCCTCGGGGACGAGTTCGCGGATCTTCTTGGCCGTCTTCTCGATGGACTGCACCCGGTTGTGGATGAAGAACACCTGCCCCTCGCGGGCGAGCTCACGCCGGATGGCGGCGACGACCTGGCCCTCGTCGTAGGAGCCGGCAAAGGTGAGCACCGGATGGCGTTCCTCCGGCGGGGTGGTGATGGTACTCATCTCACGAATACCCGTCACCGCCATCTCCAAGGTGCGAGGGATCGGGGTGGCACTCATCGCCAGCACGTCGACATTGACTCGTAGCTGCTTGAGGGCCTCCTTGTGCTCGACGCCGAAGCGCTGCTCCTCGTCGATGATGACCAGTCCCAGGTCGTTGAACTTCACCTGACTGCTCAACAGCCGGTGGGTGCCGACGACGACGTCCACCGTGCCGCGTTCGATGCCCTCCCGCACTGCTTTTGCCTCGGCATCGGTCTGGAACCGCGACAACGCCGCGACATTGACCGGGAAGCCGGCGTAGCGTTCGGTGAAGGTCTGCAGATGCTGCTGGACGAGCAGGGTGGTGGGCACGAGCACGGCGACCTGCTTGCCATCCTGGACGGCCTTGAAGGCAGCTCGCACCGCAATCTCGGTCTTGCCGTAACCGACGTCGCCACACACCAGACGATCCATCGGCACCACCTGTTTCATGTCTGCCTTGACGTCGGCGATGGTGGTGAGCTGGTCCGGCGTCTCGACGTAGGCGAAGGCATCCTCCAACTCCCGTTGCCAGGTGGTGTCGGGGCCGAAGGCATGGCCCTTGGTGGCCTGGCGGGCGGCGTAGAGCTTGATGAGTTCGGCGGCGATCTTGCGCACCGCCTTCTTGGCACGGCTCTTGCGTTTCTTCCAGTCCGCGCCGCCCATCTTGTCCAGACTCGGGGCATCGCCACCGACGTAGCGGGAGATCTGGTCCAAGGAGTCCATGGGCACGAAGAGTCGGTCACCGGGCTGGCCACGCCGGGCAGGGGCGTACTCGATGACGAGGTACTCGCGGGTGGCTCCGGCCACCGTACGCTGGATCATCTCGACGTAGCGGCCAACCCCGTGCCGTTCGTGCACGACGAGGTCGCCAGCCTTGAGTTCCATGGGCTGGATCTGATTGCGACGCCGTCGGGGCATCCGTCGGGCGGACGGATTGTCCTGGTCCGGGTTCTCGACGAGATCGCCGGTTGAGTGGACGACCAGGTGCAACCGTTGGCTGGCGAAACCACGGCGCTGGTGCATTCGTACGATCTGGACGGTGGGTTCGGTCGTGGTGGCATCGACGTCGTCGACGATGGACGCCCGGATCCCGTGCTCGGTGAGCAGCTCGTGCATACGACGTGCCGTGCCCTCACCCTCAGCGGTGAGTACGACCATCCAGTCATCGGTCAGTCGGGCGGACAGGTGCTGCACGGCAGCCTCGACGTCACCTCGCCAGGGTTCGACCTCGACGAGTTGGGGATTGACGGTCTGCGGTGCACTGGTCCAGTCGTCCTGTGGCTCGGTGAGGTCCTGTGGCTCGGTGAGGTCCTGTGGCTCGGTGAGTTCGTCGGTGGCGGCGGTGCCATCGACAGTGGTCGTGCCCAAGGAGAACGAGGACATGGACCACCACGACATGCCGCGTTCCAGCGCCCTGCGCCGCACCTCGGCCAGACTGCGGTAGCCCCCGGAGGCCAGGTCGATCGGGGCGTTCCCGCCACCAGCTGCCGCCGCCCAACCGGCGTTGAGGAACTCCTCGGAGGTGCGCACCAGATCGGCCGCTCGCGATCGCACCAGCTCCGGATCGGACAGGATGACGGTGGCCGTGTCCGGGAACACGTCGACGAGCAGCTCGGTGTCGTCGACGAGCGCGGGGATGAGGGCCTCCATACCCTCCACGGCCTGCCCCTGACCGATCTTCTCCAGCATGTCGGAGAGCTCGGGGTGATCGGGAAGCAGCTGCCGGGCCCGGGCGCGCACCGCGTCGTCGAGGATGAGTTCCCGGCATGGCGAGCACAGCACGACCTCGTGGGTCTCGTCGGTGGACCGTTGGTCGGCGACCTCGAAGGAGCGGATCTCCTCGATCTCGTCACCGAAGAAATCGATGCGCACCGGGTGGTCCAGGACGGGCGGGAAGACGTCGACGATCCCGCCACGCACCGCGAACTCGCCGCGGCGTTCCACCATGTCGACCCGGGAGTAGGCAGCTGCGACCAGCCGGGCGGCAAGGTCGCTGAGGTCGTGGCTGTCGCCCACTCGCAGTTCCACCGGCGTGATGTCGCCCAACCCGGCAACTTGAGGTTGCAGCAGGGCACGCACCGGAGCCACCACCACGGAGGGTGCTGGGGCAGCTGCATTGCCCACGAGGCGACGGAGCACGGCCATGCGCCGCCCCACGGTGTCGGTACGTGGGCTCAGACGTTCGTGCGGCAGGGTCTCCCAGGACGGGTAGTAGGCCACCTCGTCGGGGCCGAGCCACGACTCCAGGGTGGCGGTGGTCTCCTCGGCCTCCCGGAAGGTGCTCGTCACCAGCAGGATGGGGAGTCGTTCGGTGCCGGCGAACTGTCTGGTGAGGGTGGCCGCCACTGCTGGACGAGCGGGCGGGGTCACCGTGAGATCAAGAGTGGGGACACGCCCAGCCAGGGCGTCGGTGCTGGCACGTGCCAGCACGGGTTCCTGGGACAGCAGGGAGATCAAACCATCAGAACTCACCGGGTCAGTGTATGTGCCAGGGCAGCCTTGTGGGGACCAGTGGCGGGGAGGATGGGCAAGCCGATCGATCGCGTCCATCCTCTGCAGCCCCAGCGACAGCTCCCGTGCCCGGTCGGGGGCTTCGCGGCGCCATCAGTGCAAGACACAGCTGCCGAATCAGCGAAGAACCTTGTCGGAAAGGGGTTTTGACCAGCTGGACCCGAGAAGATGGTTCAGGTGTTGTAGCGGTTCTGGGCCGCCGCGAGGCCATCGGTCATGATCATCTCGACGGCGTCTGCTGCCAGGGTCACCTGAAGATCCAGATCATTCTGATCGCGGGCAGGGAAATTGCTCAGAACGTAGTCGGCGGGATTCATGCGTCCGGGCGGTCGTCCCACACCGAATCGAACCCGGTTGAAGTCGCCGGTACGTAGATGGGCACGGATGGATTTCAACCCGTTGTGGCCATTGTCACCACCACCAGTCTTGAGCCGCATCCGACCGAGATCCAGATCGAGTTCGTCGTGGACGACGATGAGGTGGTCGGGACTGATGTGTGAGAAGTCCGCGACCTTGCGGACGGCGATCCCCGACTCGTTCATGTAGGTGCGTGAGCGCATGAGCACCACTGGCTCGGTCTGCGCGCCAGGTGCTCCCAGCCCAACCGGGCCGATGCGGGTGCGCACCACGTCGGCACGCTGCGCCCGCGCGGACGTCCATCTCTCGTTCGCGCGGCGGCGCAACTCGTCGACAACCAAATACCCGACATTGTGTCGGGTCCTGGTGTACACCGGGCCGGGATTGCCCAGCCCGGCAATGAGCCAACTCACTCAGCAGCTTCCTCGGACTCGTCCTCGGCGTCCGCCTCATCCTCGTCACCGAGATCCTCAGCATCGGGGAACTGCACGGAGGCGACAACCGCTTCGGGGTCGTCTACGAGCTCGACGCCCTCGGGCAGGGTGATGTCCTTGAAGAGGATCGAGCTGCCGGCCTCGAGACCCTCGACCGAGATGGTGAGAGCGTCCGGGATGGACATGGCGTCGGCCTCGACATCGATCTCGCTGAACTCGGTGTTGACGATGGTGCCGGGGGCAGACTCACCCTCGACGCGCAGCGCCACCTGCACACTGACCTTCTGGCCGCTGGTGATCGACAACAGGTCGACGTGCTTGAGGAAGCCCGTCATGACGTCGCGCTGAACTTCCTTCGGCAGGGCGAGGACAGGGCTCTGACCCTCGACCTCGATGGACAGCAGCTGGTTCTCCTGACGCAGGGCGAGCATGGACTCGTGGCCCTCAAGGACGATGTGCTTGGGGTCGTGGCCCTGGCCGTAGACAACGGCGGGAACCTGCCCGGCAGCACGAAGCCGACGTGCCGGCCCCTTGCCGAACTCGGTGCGCTCGGTGGCCTTCAGTGTGATGATGTTCGCCATGTTCATTCTCCTCACTCGGAACTGACACAGCTCGACGAGCGGAACGGGTCTCCGGGCGGAGACAGCCAGTCGATCACGGGTTCCCGAGCCGATGCCCCACGCCACCATCGATCACTGCGGGTGCGCAGCCGACCATGACCCAGAACCCCTCGCCAAGCCCGGCAATGATAACTGCGGTTGCCGGCAAAACACAAGACCTGGGAAAACACTGCCGCTGAGGCAACTCCTCAGCGGCAGTGGGTGGTTTCTGCAGGACCATCGTGGACTCAGCGGAACAGGCTGGTGACCGAACCGTCCTCGAAGACTTCCTGAATGGCCTTGGCAACGAGCGGAGCAATCGACAGCACGGTGAGGTTGCGGATCTCCACGTCCTTGCGAATCGGCAGGGTGTTGGTGACGATGAGGTCCTCGATGCACGAATTGTTGAGGCGCTCGGCAGCCGGACCGGAGAGCACCGGATGGGTCGCCGCGGCGATGACACGGGAAGCACCATGATCCTTGAGGGCCTGGGCGGCCTGGCACATGGTGCCGGCGGTGTCGATCATGTCGTCGACGAGCAGGCAGGTCTTGCCCTTGACGTCACCGACCACCTCGTGAGTGGTGACCTCATTGGCCTTGTTCGGGTCGCGACGCTTGTGGATGATGGCCAGCTGACAGCCCAACTTGTCTGTCCACATGTCGGCCAGACGCACTCGTCCGGCATCCGGGGAGACGACGGCCATCTCCTCACCTTGGTACTTCTCACGCACATAGTCCGAGAGCACCGGCAGGGCCCACAGGTGGTCGACCGGGCCGTCGAAGAATCCCTGGATCTGGGCGGCGTGCAGGTCGACGCTCATGATGCGATCGGCACCAGCCGCCCGGTACAGGTCGGCGACCAGGCGAGCCGAGATGGGCTCTCGTCCCAGGTGCTTCTTGTCCTGACGGGCGTAGGGGTAGAACGGCGACACCACGGTGATCCGCTTGGCAGAGGCCCGCTTGAGAGCGTCGACCATGATGAGCTGCTCCATGAGCGCCTCGTTGACCGGGGCGGCATGGGACTGGATGACGAATGCGTCGCAGCCGCGCACGGATTCCTGGAACTGCACGTAGATCTCGGAATTGGCATAGGTCACCTGCCGCGACGGCACCAGCTCGACACCCAGCTCCTGCGCTACTTCGTCTGCCAGCTCGGGGTATGCGCGTCCCGAGCACACCATGAGATGCTTGTTGTTGGGTCGTGTGGCACCACTCACAGGTCCGCCTCCGAGGTCGGGTTGTCTGAACTTGCATCGGACGTGTCGTCCGGGTCCTGGGCCGACGCCGATTCGGCGTCAATGACGGATCCCGCCGGAATGAAGGATCCTGACTCGATCTTAACCGGGGCGACGACCGTCGTGCTCGACGAGAGGAAAACTCCGTCCCCCACGGTACTGGTCTGCTTGGCAACGCCGTCGTTGTTGGCAAAGACGGTCCCCGCCGAGACGGTGACCTCGTCACCGAGCTGGACATCCCCGGCGTAACTGAGCCGTTTGATGGCAGTGCCACGCCCCGTCTGGGCATTCTTGGTCTCGGTGAAGGCACCGACGGTGGCCTGTGGCCCCAGCATGGTTCCCGGCCGCAGGTTGGCCCACGGCCCGACCCGTGCACCGTCGGCGATGTCGGTGAGGGTCACCTCGGAACGGGTGATGACGACGTCATGGCCGATCTCGGAATCGGTGATGGTGCAGTCCGGGCCGACGATCGAGTTCGAACGAATCGTCGTGGCACCGTTGAGGAAGGTTCCCGGCTCGATCTGCACATCCTGCTCGATGTCGACGTCCGGCTGGATCCACGTGGTGTCGGGGTCGACGATCGTCACCCCGGCTCGCATCCACGTCTCGACGATGCGACGGTTGACCTCGCGGTTCATGCGCGCCAGCTGGACGCGATCGTTGACACCCTCGGTCTGCCAGAGGTCGTCGGTGCGCCAGGCTCCCACTCCACGGTGCCCGGGAGCGCTGACGGTGCCGGTAGCAGCCATGGTCACCACGTCGGTGAGGTAGTACTCGCCCTGGGCATTGTCGTTGGATAGCTGGGCGACCCCCTGGCTCAGGGCCGCGGAGTCGAAGACGTAGATTCCCGAGTTGATCTCGGTGATGGCGAGCTGATCCTCGCTGGCGTCCTTGTGTTCGACGATCCCGGTGACCTTCTCCCCGTCGCGCAGGATGCGTCCATAGCCGGTGGGATCGGGCAGGTCGGCCGTGAGCACCGTGACGAGGTTGCCCTGCTCGCGATGGGCCGCGACGAGATCGCGCAGGGTGTCACCGGTGAGCATGGGCACGTCGCCGTAGGTGACGACGACCTCGCCATCCAACTCGCCGAGGCCGTCAAGGCCACAGGCGACGGCGTGACCGGTGCCCTTCTGCTCGGCCTGCACGGCAGTGCGCACGTCGGGGGCGTCCTCGTGCAGGTGGGCCTCGACCTGGTCGCGTTTGTGGCCGACGACGACCACGAGATTCTCCGGGTCCAGACCGCGCGCTGCGGCAACCGCCCATGACAGCATGGGACGTCCCGCGACACGATGCAGCAATTTCGACGTCGCAGACTTCATGCGCGTGCCGCCACCGGCAGCCAGCACGATGACAGCTGCCACACCATCTGATCGTTCACTCGTCGAGTTCAACGTCGCTCCCCTGTTGCACACGACGATCCTCGTGACAGACCGTCTTGAGCTCCCCGGGCAGGAGTCGAACCTGCATCGCTCATCCTGATTCAAAGTCAGGCGGGCCCTGCCGATAGACCAACCGGGGATCACTCATCCGAGCGCCTCAAGGTTACGGCACAGTGACATTTTTTGCTAAGTGGGGGACATTTTTTGCTAAGTGAGGGACATTTCCTGCTAGATGGAGGGACATTTCCTGCGCCGTGGGGACGTCTCTGCACGCCGCGAGCCCGGAAAGTTGCGAACCCGGAAATCAGCGCTTCATGGCGCATGGACACCGCTGCGGCGACAACCCTGCCGTACTCATGCCATACTCATGGCTGCCGTACCCATGATCTTCGTGTGTCGGCTGATCTTCGTGTGTCGGTCTGGGCAACGGCTCCTGCCGGCACGGGATCGACCCCGGAGTAGATTCATCCCCATGTCTGACACATCCCGACAGCCAGCCCACCGGGTGCGCATGACGAGCGCGGAACGCCGCGAGCAGCTCATTGAGGTTGCCACCCAGGTGTTCGCCTCCGAGGGAGCGGATCGGGCCTCAGTCGAGTCGATCGCATCCCGGGCAGGGGTCTCCAAACCGGTGATCTACGAGCACTTCGGCTCCAAGGACGGGTTGTACGCCGTCGTCGTCGATCGACACGTGCGTCTGCTGCAGGACGGACTGCGCTGTGTGCTCAGCAAGTCTCGTCGTGGACCTCGCCGCATCATGGAGGCTGCCGTCATGGTGCTGTTGGACTACATCGATGAGTATCCCGACGGGTTTCGCATCATCTCCCGGGACTCCCCCGTCGGTTCGTCACGGGGATCATATGCGTCGATCCTCTCCGACGTCGCCTCTTGGGTGGAGGGGCTCATCGTCGATCGGTTCATCGACCATGGGCTGGACCCCACCTATGCCAGCATCTACGCCCAGGCCCTCACCGGGATGGTGGGCATGACCGGACTGTGGTGGGTGGAGGATCGCAATCCGTCCAAGGAACTGGTCGCCGCCCACCTCGTCGACCTGGCTCTCAACGGGATGGCGCGTCTGAGCCCCGAGCCACATCTCATCCGCAGTCTTGATCGAGTTCTTCCTGACGCGTCAGCACGGTCTTGAGCAGGTGAGCGAGTTCATCGATTTGGTCGGGGGCCATCGTCTCCAGCAGACGTCCCTCGGAGGCCAGCAACTCCTCCAGCGCCCAGTCGACGCGTCGCCTGCCTTCCTCACACAGCTCGACGATCACTCCCCGACCGTCCTTGGGGTTGGGAAGACGACGTACCCAGCCGCGCTCCGCCAACCGGGTGACTCGGTTCGTCATGGTGCCAGAGGTCACCTCGAGCTCGGCGAGCAGGGCTCCGGGACTGAGCTGGTAGGGCGTACCGGAGCGGCGCAGCGCTGCCAGCACGTCGAACTCCCAGATCTCCAGCCCAGCGACGGCACAGGCCCGCGAGCGCGCCCGATCCAACCGCCGGGACAGGCGTGTCACCCGCGACCAGACCTCCATGGAGTGCACCGGCAGGTCGGGACGCTCACGACTCCAGGCTGCGATGATCCTGTCGACGGCATCGGCGCTGCTGCCACTGACCACCGGCTGCCCATCCGGGTCACCCGTCGTTGCCTCGTTCACTGGGCACTCCCCGCAGTATCCCGGGCACTTCCCACAGCATTGGGGAGCAGCTGGGCCCCAGCAACCGGCCCGGTGGCAATGCGGGTGGTGCGCACCTGGGGCAGCTGGACGAGCTGTGCGGCGATCCGGTGAGCTGCTGACTCGTCGGGGGTCAGGAAGACGCAGGTGGGGCCCGAACCAGACACCAGGGCTGCATGGGCCCCGGCACGCTGCCCTTGGGCAAGGACGTCGGCAAGGTCGGGGCGCAGACTCACCGCAGCAGGTTGCAGGTCGTTGCCCATCACGTCCGCGATGTCCTCGGCATCCGACGTGGCCAGGGCAGCGATGAGTGGGGTGGGTACGCACACCTCGTGGACGTCTCCGAGGTCGTCGAACCTGCCGAAGACCGATGGGGTGGACAGTCCCTCGTGAGCCGTGGCGACGACCCAGGTGTGGGTGGCGGGGGTGGGGACTGGGACGAGATGCTCGCCACGCCCGGTTCCCAGGGCCACTCCACCCATGAGGCAGAAGGGGACGTCGGACCCCAGCTGGGTGGCAAGGTCGTGCAGTTCCTCGGCAGAGGCGTCCAACCCCCAGACCACCGAGCAGGCGAGCAGCGCGCCAGCTGCGTCGGCAGAACCGCCTGCCATACCGCCGGCGACCGGGATCGCCTTGTCGATGTGCAGATCCACCCCGAGATGGGGATGGCGCCGGGCGCAGCGCAACAGATCGGCCGCCCGCACCGCAAGGTTCGTCCAGTCGTCGGGGACCTCATCGGCATCCTCACCACTGGTCGTGACAGTGATGGCGTCATCGGTACGTGCCGTGGCGGTGACGACGTCATGCAGCCCAATGGCCTCGAACACCGTGGCGAGCGGGTGGTAGCCGTCCTCGCCACGCCGACCGACCCCCAGGAAAAGGTTGATCTTGGCCGAGACACGCACGGCAACGGGCACGGTCGAGACTTCTGCACTCATGACATCAACCTATCCACATCTGCACCGCTGCACTCCTCGGGCACCACCGACGAACCATGCATCCTGCCCAGGCCTCAGCCCCAGACACCGGCCCGAGCCAGGACCTCGGCGATCGCCGCGAAGTCGGTGACGGTGAGGGACTCACCGCGAGCCGTGGGATCGACCCCGGCGGCGTCGATGAGCTCGGCGGCTCGGGCAGAACCACCGCACAGACCCCCCAGGGCGCCACGCAGCATCTTTCGTCGCGACGCGAAGGCTGCATCGATGACGGTGAACACCTGGGCGCGGGAAGCCGACGTGGGTGGCGGGTCACGCCGGATGATGCGTACCAGGCCGGACTCCACATTGGGCACCGGCCAGAACACCTTCGCAGGAACGGTACCAACCCGTTCGGCCTGGGCGAACCAGGCCAGTTTGGCGCTCGGCACCCCGTAGACCTTCGATCCGGGACCTGCCACGAGACGATCTGCCACCTCGAGCTGCACCATGACCAGACCAGTGGTCCACGAATCGGACAGTTCGAGCATGTGCAACAGCACCGGTACCGACACGTTGTAGGGCAGGTTGGCCACCAGTGCGGTCGGCGCACTCGCCCCCGACCCGTTGCCGGGCAGGCCGGCAGCAGGCAGTTCGACGACGTCCAGGGCGTCGGAGACGACGAGGTCTAGGCGGTCAGCAGCCTCGGGCATGCGCTCGCCGACGGTTCTCGGCAACTGCTCGGCGAGCAGCTCGTCGATCTCGATCGCCACCACGGATGCCCCCGTCTCCAACAGGCCGAGGGTGAGGGATCCCAGCCCGGGGCCGACCTCGATGACCCGATCGTGCGCATCGACTCCGGCCAGGGTGACGATGCGGCGCACGGTGTTGGCGTCGTGGACGAAGTTCTGACCCCTGGTCTTGGTGGGACGCAGCCCGATCTGGTCGGCGATGGAACGCAACGAGGTGGGGTCGAGCAGCCCGCTCATCGTGTCTCCTCACCGCTCGCCAGCAACTGCAGGGGCGTCACCCCGTGCACGTCCTCCCACGGCCCCCCGTAGGCGGCAAAGGCATTGCGGCGCAACTGCTCACAGCAGGATGCCTCGTCCCAGTCGAGTTGCTCACTCAGGAATCTGATGGTGTGGGCAATGAGGTACGGACCGTTGCGCCTGCCACGGTGCGGGTGCGGGGTGAGGAACGGGGCGTCGGTCTCCACGAGGATCTTGTCGACGGGGGTGGCGTGCAGAGCCTGGCGAGTCCGTTCGGCGTTCTTGAAGGTGAGCACCCCGGGAAACGACAGCCATGCCCCATGACGCACACACTCCCGGGCCAGCTCGGCATCGCCTGAGAAGCAGTGCATGATGACGCGCTCTGGCCAGCCCTCCTGGTCCAAGATGTGCAGGACGTCGTCGTGGCCCTCCCGATCATGGATGGCCAGGGTGCAGTGATGCTCGTGGGCCATGCGCACGTGGGCGGCGAACACCTCGCGCTGCACCTGCCAGCCGGGCTCCTCAGTGCCCCAGTGGTCGATGCCGGTCTCTCCGATGGCACGCACATGTGGCCCTGCCTCGACGAGCTCGTCGATCCTCGCCAGGGCCTCGTCGAGCTCGCTGCGGGATCGGGCCGCAAGATCGGCAGCGTCATTGGGGTGGATGGCCACCGCTGCGACGACCCCGTCGTGGCTGCGGGCGAACTGCTCGGCGAACCGTGACCCGGCGACATCGCAGCCGATCTGGACCAGCCGGGTGATCCCCACCTCGGCTGCCAGGTGCAGCGAGGTCTCGGGAGCCAGACCGGTGAACTCCTCGACGGTGTCCAGGTGGGTGTGGGAGTCGATGCACGGGCTGGCCAGCGGCTCGGGCAGGAGGGGCGGCAGGGACCTTTCCGCCAGGACGTCAGTGAGGCTCATTGCATCTCCCGTACTGCTCGTTCGGTCGTGGGGCACTCATTCATTCTGCACTGGGTTGGTCTGGAGCCTCCGCGTGCCCATCGCCCGACTGGCTGGCACCGGCCCCGGCGCGACGGGCGGCAAGGAAGGCGTCGTAGAGCTCACGGCGCCGCAGCCCTGTCCGAGCGGCGATCCCGGCGACGGCCCGCGAGGTCTTCTCACCGTCTGCCACCACCTCGTCAACCATCCCGACGGCGTCGGCGAGGCTGACGGTCTGCGCAGTTGCCCCGGCCAGCACGAGGGTGATCTCACCGCGCACCCCCTGCTCGACCCAGTCACGCAGCTGCGCCAGGGTGCCACGGTGGACCTCCTCGTAGGTCTTGGTGAGCTCCCGGCAGATCGCGGCATGCCGCTGTGCCCCCAGGATCTCGACAGCGTCGTGCAGCAGGTCGGCCACCCGGTGCGGGGCCTCGTACAGGACGGTGGTGCGCGGTTCGTCCACCAGCTCCTGCAGACGACGTCGCCGCTCCCCTCGCTTGCGCGGCAGGAAACCCTCGAAGCAGAACCGGTCGGTGGGCATCCCACTGATCGCCAGAGCCGTGGTGACCGCCGTGGGACCGGGTACCGAGGTCACCCGGACACCGTGCTCGATGGCGGCCGAGACGAGCCGGAATCCCGGGTCGGAGACCGAGGGCATCCCGGCATCGGTGACGACCACGACGTCCTGGCCGGCCAGCAGGACCTCCACCAGCTCCTGGGTACGTGCGGCCTCGTTGCCCTCGAAGTAGGACACGATCCGCGCCGAGGTGCTGATCTGCAGCCGGTGCAGCAGGTCCGTCAGCCGTCTGGTGTCCTCGGCTGCGATGACCTGGGCGCCCTGCAAGGTCTGCACCAGGCGAGGCGATGCGCTCGCCGTGTCGCCGATCGGGGTACCGGCCAGAATGACCATTCCGGTGGATGTCTGAGAACTCACAGGGCCAAGTGTGACATGAAAGCACGTGTCCGACCCCTTAGCATGGGCACGTGACCCGAAGCAGCAACACCGCCACCACACTCGACAAACTTGACGACGGCCGCATGGATGACGACCTCGTGAGTTGGCTCGTGACCATCAGTATCGGCGGTGTCGCGCTGATCATGCGGCTGTGGAACCTCTCGTACCCCTCCAAACTGCTCTTCGACGAGACCTACTACCCCAAGGACGCCTGGACGATGCTGCACCAGGGCTACGAGGGGACGTGGGGCGACGCCAAGACGATCAATCCGCAGATCGCTGCTGGCACGAGCAATGGGTGGACCCCCGACGCGGAGTTCGTCGTCCACCCCCCGCTGGGCAAGGAGTTGATCTCCATCGGCGAACATCTCTTCGGGATGACGTCGTTCGGGTGGCGGTTCTCCTCGGCACTGTTCGGCACCCTCATGATCGTCCTCACGATTCGACTGGCCCGTCGTCTCTCCCGATCGACGATGGTGGGCGCCATCGCCGGCATCCTGCTCACCCTGGACGGCCTGCAGTTCGTCATGAGTCGAGTGGGGCTGCTCGACATCTTCCAGGCCACCTTCCTCGTCGCCGGGGTCGCAGCGGTGGCAGCCGATCGGGACTGGTTCCGTCATCATCTGGCCGACGAGATCCGGCAGCGCGGTCAGCTGAGCCTGGCCGGACAGTTCGGACCGCGGCTGTGGTGGCGACCGTGGCGTCTGGTGGCCGGGATCATGTTGGGAGCGGCCTGCGCCGTCAAGTGGAACTCCATGTTCGTCCTGGCGACGATGGGCATCGTCTCTGTGGCATGGGACGTCTCGGCGCGACGTCTGGCCGGTGCCGGACGCGCCGCATGGTGGTCCATCCTCAAGGACGGTGTTCCGGCCTTCCTGTACCTGGTGCTCGTCGGTGCCGTGACATACCTCTCATCGTGGGGACGCTGGCTCAGCAGCTATTCGACGATGATGTTCGGCAAGGGGTGGGGTGGCCCCCATGCAGATCCCGGGCTGGCCAAGGTGGTCGGAACCCCGCTCGCCGCGCTGTGGGACTACCACGTGCAGATGTACAACTTCCACACCGGCGACTACATGATGCACCAGACACACGCCTATTCGGCCCATCCGGCCGGGTGGCTCATCATGCAACGTCCGATCGGCATCGACGCCGTCAACGACATCAAGCCCGGCCAGGAGGGCTGCGATGCGGTGGGCGACACCTGTCTGCGGGTCATCTCGGGCATGGGCACGCCGGTGCTGTGGTGGATGGCTGCCATCGCCCTGGCTGCCGGGATCGTGTGGTGGATCGCTGGACGGGACTGGCGGTTCACCCTGCCGATCGTGGCCATGGCGTCCACCTGGCTGCCCTGGTTCAAGTACACCGACCGGCCACTGTTCTTCTTCTACGCGATCTGCATCATCCCGTTCACGGTGACGATTCTGGCCATCTGGCTGGGCCGGATCATGGGATCGGCCCAACGACCCGAACGGCGGCGAATCGGTGCCATCATCGTGGGGGCGGCAGTGGTCGCGGTGGCGGTGAACTTCGTGTTCATCTATCCCGTCCTCACCGACGGTCTGCTCACCCGGAAGGCCTGGCTGGCCAGGATGTGGTTCAACTCATGGATCTGAGGGCCATGAGCCTGCGACACACGCACCTCGCGGTCACACCATGTGGGATGGGCCGCCCCCGACGTGAGATGGGGTGCCTGCGCCAGTTTCGGTAAACTCCTGTCCCCGGAAGGGAGAACCCATGATCTGGACACTCCACAACGGAGGCAAGCTCGAACCCGGGGAAATCGTCGCACCAGACGAGCGACTCACGTGGGGGCGCACCATTGGGCTCGGCGCCCAGCACGTCGTGGCGATGTTCGGGGCCACCTTCGTCTTTCCGATCCTCATGGGGCTCAACCCCCAGCTGGCCGTGATGATGTCGGGCATCGCGACCTTGGTCTTCATCTTCGTCACCAAGCACGAGGTGCCCAGCTATCTGGGCTCCTCCGCCTCGTTCCCGGGGGTGGCCGCAGCGATCTACGCTTCCGGTGGCAAACCCAATGACGTCTCCGGGGCGCTCTTCGTCGTTGGCCTGACGCTGTTCCTGTGCGGCATCATCATCCATGCCGCCGGCGCCAAGGTGGTGCACAGGCTGCTTCCCCCGGTGGTGACGGGTGCCGTCGTCATGCTCATCGGGTTCAACCTGGCACCGGTCGTCGCCAAGACGTACTGGCCGGTGGATCAGTGGACCGCGCTGATCGTCATGGTCCTCGTCGTGGCGCTGTCGGTGGCACCGCGGGGATTCCTCTCCCGCATCGCGATCTTCGTGGCGCTCATCATCGGATACGTGCTCTCGTGGCTGGAGGACCTGGTTCTCGGGCCGATGCACAAGACCGTCGACGGCGTGAGCACCACCGTCAACCGGGTCGACTGGTCGGGGGTGCGGGCCGCCGACTGGGTGGGGTTGCCGCAGATGACCGACCTCGACTCGTGGACGTACTCGGTCGACTCGAACGGCGCAGGCCATTTCGGCGCCGGCAACGTCGTCGGGTTCCACCTACCGGCATTCCACCTGTCCTTCATCCTGCTGGCCCTGCCGGTGGTCATCGCCCTCATCGCCGAGAACACCGGCCACGTCAAGGCCGTGGCCGAGATGACGGACCGCAACCTCGACCACCAGATGGGACGAGCCATCGCGGCAGACGGTGCCACCTCGATGGTGGCCACCCTGGCTGGCGCCGGACCGACGACGACCTATGCCGAGAACATCGGCGTCATGGCGGCCACCAAGGTGTACTCCACCGCCGCGTACGCCGTCGCCGCACTCGTGGCCATCCTCTTCGGGTTCTCCCCGAAATTCGGCGCCATCATCTCAGCCACCCCCGGTGGCGTCCTGGGTGGAATCACCGTCGTGCTCTACGGCATGATTGGACTGCTCGGTGCCAAGATCTGGAGGGAGAACCGGGTCGATTTCGGCAATCCGGTGAACATCGTTCCCGTTGCTGCCGGAATCATCATTGGCATTGGTGACGTGTCCCTGAAGTTCACCGAGTCCTTCACCCTGGGCGGTATTGCCTTGGGCACGATCGTCACCGTCGGCGTCTATCACCTCGCGAAGTGGCTGGCTCCCAGGGAACTTGCCGATGCCGCAGGGGGCACCAGCATCGTTCTCGACACGCCCGGCATGTACAAGGACGACGACCGGCGTGCCAACAAACGATCCGATCGGGACCAGTGATTCTGGCCCACGGAGCACAATGATTCCGGTACCGGTATCGGGTGCCCGAGCCACGACGCCCTGATTCACAGGGCCTGACCCACAGGGGGAGCGTGATGAACAAGATCAACGGGAAAGTGCGTCAGAGTACCATCGCACGGATCCGCACCAGCAGCAGCGGAAATGGTCTGGCCAACCGGGCATCCGACGTCGTCACCAGACCCGGGCCGGTGGGCATCCAGTGGTTCGCCGACGGACACGAGACCACCGTGCCCGAACGTGCCGGGATCCGGCAGACCCTGGACTGGTTGGACGGTCATGACGAGCGTCTCGGAGTCGCCGTCGTCCACCAGCCCAACAGGACCCAGATCGATCACGTCATCACCGAGATGAGGCTGACCCCGCTGTTGGCCGAGGACCTCAAGGAAGGCCACCAGCGACCCAAGCTGGAGCGCCACGGCGACGCCCTGTTCATGGTGCTGCACCCGCCGTTCTACATCGACTCCAGTGAGGACGTGGCCTTCGTGGAGGCCGAGGTCGTCAAGCAGAACAATTTCGTGCTCATCATCACCCAGCGCATTCCCGACGAGCTGGCGACCCTGTCATGGAGCCCCCGCATCCCCTCGAATGCCCACATGCTCTCCAAGGGATCCGAATCGGTGCTGTACACCGTCCTGGATGGGGTGGTCGACCAGACCAACCCGGTCATTGACGGCCTGCAGAAGGACATCGAGCAGATTGAGTACCAGGTGTTCACCGGTGACCCGGCCGCCCCGGAGCGCATCTACCGACTCTCCCGCGAGACGATGGACCTGCAACGTGCCATCAACCCGCTCATTCCCATCGTCGGCTCGCTGCGGGCCGGATTCAACAAGCATCAGGTCTCCGAGAGTCTACAAGGGTATCTGGGCGACGTCGCCGACCACTTGGCGCGCATCGTCAACCAGATCACCGACATCCGGGAGCTGCTCAATCAGGTGCTCGCCGTCAACTCGACGTTGGTGGACCAGGAGCGCAACGAGAACCTCAAGAAGGTCTCGTCCTGGGCTGCCATCCTCGTCGTGCCCACCCTCATCAGTGGCATCTATGGCATGAACTTCGACAACATGCCGTCCCTGCACCTGAAGTACGGGTATCCCCTGTCGCTGGCGATGATGGCCGCGGCGGCATTCATCCTGTGGTTGATCTTCCGCAAGAAGGACTGGCTGTGAGGGAGACCGAGGCGACCCATGGGTTGATGCAGCTGAATCGCGGCGACGCGTCACCAGCAGGTCGCTGAACTCGCGCTGTCGTTGGGCAGCGGGTGAAGTGCCCTGCACCTTGACGCCAGCGCTTCCCGATGGCACGGTGCTGCATCTTGCTGACACAGAGTTGACACAGGGACGACAGGAGGGGCGACCGCACGGGCCGCCCCTCCATCATCGTTGTGGAGCATACGGGAGTCGAACCCGTGACCTTCTCGATGCGACCGAGACGCGCTACCAACTGCGCTAATGCCCCAAGACAAGGTGTCACGTTACTACAGGTGCGCCGGCAGATCAATTGCCAGCCCCGCCGGATGCGGATGTGCTCCCGCAATCCCCACGCTCCCGCGAACCGTGGTTCCTGACTCTCCTCCGCCGGCGACCCACACCGGCCCACGAATTGGGCAATCCCCGCAAGCCCTGACTCTCACCGGATGATCTCTCCGGCACGGACCCCCAGCGCACGAGCGCGAACTGCGCAGCCAGCACCTCACGCCGTCCGGCGAACAGCCACCTCTCGAGTCTCCTCCTCGTCACCGCGGGTAGCGACCGGGCTGGTCATCTCGCCGGGAACCGGGCCCAGCGAGGACAGATCGATCGTGCGTACCGTACGGGCCGACAGCGGCTGGGAGATGTATGTGGGGGCAGTGACTGGCACGGCCTCCCACAGGGAACCTGCGGAATCCTCGATCGGACTGTTCAGGTCGATGGAGAATCCGGGGGGTTCGGAGGCCTCCTGGACCTCGTCACGAAAGGAATCTGGGATCTCCATGGCGGTGGTTCTTTCATCCCACCCCTCATTGATCAATGCCAGCCGCGCATCGAATCGTCGTGCCATCCGTACCACCGAAACTCGCGACAGAACGAGGAATCCGGCAATGAGCACCGTCCCAGCGATGGTGAACCACCAGGAAATGGTGTTCGTGGCACCGAGAATGGCAAGGAGGGTCGTCAGACCGAGCAGAATGAACAAGGTGTTTCTGCGTCGTCGGGCAGCCTTTGCCCACGCGCGCCGCAATTCCTGTTTGGCCGTGGCCCGGGTGAACGGGGTGGAGACCTCGAGATCGGAATCCTGCGTGTCCGGCGTGTCCGAGCTGATGGTGTATCCACTCTCGGAGACGACGGTCATCGTCTCGGGGAACTGAGTGGTGGCGGAGTCCTCATCGGCATGGTCACGGTGGCGGCTGACGAACGCAGGCACCAAATACCCGAGCCATGCCACCACGAGAGCGCCAATGATGATTGCTACCACGAGGAACACGTTAGAGGCACCGAGCTGCCACCCGAATCACCAGACACGGTGTGTCGTCAAAATGACAGCGGTGTGATTACAACTCCACTGCTCAGATCTTTTCCGAGTTCGTCCGCGAAAAGAGTTCCGGCACAGCGGTGGAAAATTGTTGCCGAGACCCTACCCATCAGGGAAATCCGTCACGGCCGCGATGCCGTTGATCCACAGCTCATCCCCAAAGCAGGGAAATTCCTCTGCAGATCGTGAAGAACGCCCTGCGGATGGTCGCTGGGGAACATGCGAAACACCCGATGATCCCGCCAACTCCCGTCAATGTGGAGGTACTGGTGACGCAGCCCTTCCTCCGTCATTCCGATCTTTTCGACGACGCACAGACTCTTGACATTTTCCGGACGCACGCAGATCTCGATGCGATGCATTCCCAGCGCGCTGAAGCAGTGGTCACAGGCCATGGCGACGGCAGTCGGGACGGCACCTCGACCTGCATGGTCTGCGCTGATCCAGTACCCGACCGAGCACGACAGAGCTGCACCGTAGGAGATGTCGAAGACCGTCACCTGACCAGTGATCGGGAGTTCGTACGGATTCCTGACCGGATGATCGGGCCACCCATCGTCCCAGACCAGTGCCCAGGGCAGGATCTCACCGTGGCGTGCCCGCCGTTGATTGCGTCGCACCATCTGTGCGAAGGTCGGCGCCTTCTCTGGGCTGCCCGGTGGACGCGTCGCCTCCCATCTGGCCAGCCAGTCCTGGTTGCGTTGCCGCAGGACGATCCAGTCGTCCTCGTCACTGCACCGTAGTGGGCGCAGCACAACGGCTCCGCTGCGCAGGGTCACGGGCCAGCCCCCACCAGGGTGGCCACCATGCAGCCATCGGGCACCCCCGTGCCCGTGCCACCGGCTGCGATGCTGCAAGCCCTGCCAGATGGTGGTCACCGTGGGGAATCGCCTTCTCACCGGGTCACCACGCAGCTGGTTCCCAACGTTCGACGCAGACCGTACCGCTCACCGTCACGATGCGCCCAGCCGGCAGGCCCACGCGATTCCTCATCGACTCAGGGATGTTGCGCTTGCTCATCGCCTCGGGGCTCATGCGTCCAGACGCCAGTACGACACGGCACTTCCTGCCGCAATGGCCTGCTCCCCGGGTGGCAGCACGGCAATCGCATCTGCCACAGCCAGCAGCGGCAGACTGGCGACGTCCCCGGTGTCCAGAACCGTGAGCTGCGGGCCACCCTCGGCGTCGATGCACTTGACGGCCCGGAAGGTGGTGAGAGCAGGGTCTGGCTGCACATCATGCCTCCACCGGCCCGTCAACCGATCGGAGTTGACGTCCATCCCGGCCAGCTTGCGCATGAGAGGCAGACCGAAGCACAGCAATGACGTCAGTGCCGGTGCGGGTCCGGGCGGAAGCATGAGCACCGGCGTCATGCCGGCACCGGCCAGGGCGAACCCGTGCATTCCAGAAGGTGCCATCGCCACCTGACTGAACTCGGTGGGGCCGAACGTGTGCAGCACGGCGGCAATCGGATCGTATCCGCCAGCCGTCATACGATCACTGGTGGCAATGACGAGATCCGCACGGATGAACTGGTCGCTGATGGTCTGCGTGAGACGTTCCCGGTCGTCTCCCAGGCACTCGACTCGCCACGCGTCGAATCCACGGGCATGCACGGCAGCCGTGATGGTGCGAGCGGTGACGTCCAGATCGGGGATTGCCTCGTGGCTGTGGCCGTTGCCGGTGCCGATGACGACGATCCGGGGACGTGGTCGGGCCAGCACCCGGTCAATTCCGGCCCGGGAGAGCAGCGCCGCCAGACCGATGTGGAGGATCTCACCGTTCTCCATGAGCGACTCACCGCTGAGGTAGTCGCTGCCGGCAAGGGTGCAGCCGTCCCAGCGGCGTACGGGCTGGGACAGGACGACCTCACCGTTCTCCATGTGATTCTCGCTGACGACGGCGTCCGCACCACGGGGAAGCTCCTGACCTCCCTGGATCGACACCACGGTGCCACCAATGATGGGAATGGGAGGGCGCCTGTCCAGCTGCAGTCGGAGCTTGTCGGGGCGTCCGGCAGATTTCGTGGACGAGGCCGTGAGGGCATATCCATCGAAACTGGCCACGGTGCGCCGTGGCACGTCGATCGGGGACGGGACGTTCTCGCACACGGCAAGCCCGAGCGCATCGGTGATGCCCATCCCGAACGGTTCGAGTGGTGGGACCAGCGACAACAGATAATCACGATACGTCTGGACCGAGCGTCGTCCCTGGTCGTCGCCAGCGGGGGGCTGCGGAAGCGCCTCGACGGTTTCCACCGGCTCCTCGGTTGGTTCAACAGTTTTCCTACGGAACAACGCCATGCCTAGATGGTAAAGGTGCAAATACCGAAAACGACACAACGACTCGGGCCACTGCCTATGGTGAGTCCATGACCGACAACCCCAGCGGCAGTGACGCCGAGCCGAACACACCGAACGACCCGAGCAGGAATCCCGTGCACCGGGTTGACGGGGGCGATGAACCGCGGCACCCCTCCGAGCTGCCGTCCCGGACGTCTGAGGTGAAGCGGCAGTGGCGGGATCGCAGTCGCAGGTCGCGCACCAGTGCGCAACGGCTGGCCAGTCGTCCCCAGGTGGACGCTCGACGCACCGAGGCCGCGCTCGAGGAACTCGCCGGGGTGAAAGCCGTGTGCACCTATCTGTCTCGCTCTCCTGAACCCGACACCCTTGAGCTGGCTCGCGGACTCGTCGCGGCCGGCACTCGCGTCCTGGCGCCCGTGCTCACCGACGGCCGTGGACACGGACTGGGACACCCAGCATGGGCCTGGTTCACACCCGAGGACGTGCGGCCCGGACTCTGGTCGATCCCCGAACCGTGTGGCCCGTTATTACCGGCCGACTCCATCAAGCAGTGTGACGTCATCCTGTGTTCGGCATTGTGGGTGGACCGACGTGGCTATCGGGTGGGTGTCGGTGGCGGATGGTATGACCGAGTTCTGGAGGATCGCCGTACCGGAGCGCCGGTGTGGGCCGTGGTGGACGACTGCGAGATCGTCGACGAGGTCCCCAGGCAGCCGTGGGACCTGCCGGTGGATGCAGCGTTCACACAGACTGGTCTGCACCCTCTGGGGTGATCTGTTGGGCGGATTTCCTTGACTGCTCGCAGCGCCTTATCATGTGCCAGTGTTCGACTGTCCCAGTCGCACGGATTGAGGAGATTCATGCCCACGTACCAGTACCGTTGCACCAATTGCGGCCAGGATTTGGAGGTCGTGCAGCGCTTCAGCGATGATCCCCTCACGGTGTGCGAAAAATGCAATGGCACCCTGCGCAAGGTGTTCAGCGCAGTGGGTGTCGTGTTCAAGGGGTCAGGTTTCTACTCCACCGACAATCACACCTCGGGCAGCAGCAACGTCAGCACTCCGACGCACGGGGACAAGGCATCTTCTGCTGGTTCGGACTCCAGCGCTTCCGCGTCGCCGGAGTCCTCCGCCACTACGGCGTCGTCCACAGCTGACGCCGTGGCCAGCTGACCATCGACGTCTTCCTGTGGACAACTGCCGGTTCGTCCCGGTGCCCACGACAACAGGGGTATGACTTCCTCACATCATCGCTCCGGGCGTCGTGCGTCCGCATCGTTCCCGGCATCATCTCGAGAAGAGCCCTCCCCCGCCCACCCGAGCCGGCGACCCCGGTCGGGGCGGCCTGCATCCTCTGCACTCTCCACGACAGCCACACGTCGCGCCAACCACTCAGAGCGCGGCGGCACCATGGGGCGAGGCTGGCGGCGTTCGATTCATGTCTTCGTCTGCCGACACCGCCGTATCCTGGCCGCCCTTCTGACCGGTTTGGCGGTGCTGACGTTCTCCTCGGCACAACGTCCTCCGCGAGGTACTGTGTGCGTCGTCAACGCCAAGGAACCCATCAGCGGGGGTTCCCGAGTACAGGCAAAGCAGGTGGGAACCATCTGCGTGCCCGAGTCCATGGTTCCGGAAGGGAAATTCGGCCGGGTCGATGAGGTGATCGGGCAGTCCGTCAGCATCGACGTGCCGACCGGGGCCATCCTCACCTCGTCCCACCTGCTCACCAGATCCCACGCGAAACCGGGAACGGCACTGGTGGGAGTGCAGCTGTCGGATTCCTCGTTGCTGTCAATGTTGCGGGTGGGGCAACGCGTCTCAGTGGTGGCAAGTGGCGATGACGGCCCCGGCATCATCGCCAAGGATGCCGTGATCCGTGGTCTACCGCACGAGGGTGGCGGCGGACTCATGTCGAATGACCAGTCCGAACTGGTCGTCGTCTCCACCGATGAGCAGTCCGCTGCACGAGTGGCGACACAGAACTCACAAGGACAGATCGGAATTGTCGTACGGTGAAAACACGTTGAGGGGCAGGCCGGCGGAACGACCTGCCCACTCACGATCTGTCAAAGGACACACATGGAAAGGACGACACCTGTGAAGGGTTTCAAGAATTTCTTGATGCGAGGCAATCTCATCGACATGGCAGTTGCCTTCATCATGGGCACTGCCTTCGCCACGGTGGTGAAATCATTCACGACCATCATCCTGGATCTGCTCGGGAAGCTGGGCGGCACCCCCAACTTCTCAGGATGGGTTCCCGGCGGGATTCACGTCGGCGCATTCATCACGGACGCCATCGCCTTCCTGATCATCGCTGCCGTGTTGTACTTCGGCATCGTCAAGCCGGTCGAGATCGCCAGTGAGCACCGCAAGTCCGGCAAGTTGTCCGAGGAGGAGGCCCCGGCCCCCAGCAGCGAGGACCTGCTCACCGAGATCCGTGACCTGTTGGCGGCGCAGAACTGCACAGAGTGATGTCGTGATGTCTGCGCGCTCGGGAAGGTATCTTCCTGGCGTGCCGTCCCCGTCTTGGAATGTCTGCCGATGCTTCCCCGGGAAGGCACCTTGTGACCACGGGGCTTTGCGGACCGTGACGACGCGTCGTGCCGTCACGGTCGACGTGAGGCCCTTTTCGTCACAGTGCATGCTGTCGGGTGTTGGTGCGGGGATCGGCGAGCCTCGCATCAACCCTTCCCTGCGACACGTTCAATCAGAGCTGATCAGTGCAGGACGTTGTGCGGCGGCAATTCTGCCATGAGACGAGCCTCCTGGGGGCCAATGCGCAGTGGCCCCCGATGGATGGTTGACGTCAACCCGTCAAGACCAGTGTGCTTCCTCACCTGAGCCAGCAACGCCCCGTAGCGGGCAAATTCCAGACCTTCCATGAGTTCCTCGGGCAGTCGGGTCGGCCAGGGTTGCCGGGCCTGCTGGGCTTGTTGTCGTCGCTCGACGAGTCGACCGACGTCCCAACCGTTGTCGGCCAGCCAGGCGACGACGTCGCACGCCTGCCAGGTGGGGGCGTCGGGAGCAGTGAGCTGCTGGCCGGTCAGGGCGTACCCCAGAGCCACCCAGCAGCGTCGCGCGGCCTCCTCACTCACTGAGATGCTCGAGACACAGTGTCGATGTCTGCGGGATGCACCTCGCCGGAGAGCTCGGCACCATCCGGCACGGTGGCCGGCTCGTCAGTGCTGAGGACGGCGTCACCGGTGACGGTGACGTGCGCACCAAAGGTCCAGTCGCCAGCAACCTTGAGGCTCGTGGCGTCCTTGAGCGACGGGGGCTCGCCCAGCCGTCGGTCGAAATCACCCACCCGCTTGTAGAACTGCTTGTCGAGGTCGACCTCGCAGACGTTGTCGGTCGTCTTGCACAGGTGGAATCGCTCATCGAGGTCGTAGACGTCCGAGCGCAGCAGGAGCAGCTCGTTGGTGGTCTTCACCGGCAGGAACCTGGCGCGATCGACGACGATGCAGGTGGCTCCCTCGAAGACCTCGATCGCAGCTCCCATGGCCGACTCCACCTGAATCACCGGAGTGGTCGAGGAGTCCTTGGGATCAACGGTCTTCTCGTTGCGGATGAGGGCCAGGCCCATGACGCCATGACGTTCGGTCATGACCTCACGCAGGGCTCGCAGGTCGAACCACAGATTGTTGGTGTGGAAGAACGGATGGCGTGACTCGTCGGTGAAGTATGTCATCTCGTCATCGGCGGTCTGGGCAGTGTCGCGCAGCACGAGGTGACCGTCGGACTTGCGTACCGCCAGGTGCCCACCCTTGCGATCGTTGACGGTACGCCGACACAACTCGGCGGCGTAGGGCGCACCAGTTGCGGCGAACCATCCGGCGATACGGGCGTCCGGGGTGGCACCGAGATTGTCGCCATTGGAGACCGAGGCATACCGGTAACCCTTGTCGAGCAGCTGGTCCAGGATGCCCGAACCGAGCAGAGCGGTGTAGAGGTCACCGTGGCCCGGCGGACACCACTCGAGTCTGGGATCGGTCGGGAACTCCACCGGGGTGAGGTCATCGGCACGCAACTTGGGTTCCTGATTCTGCAGGAAGTCCAGCGGCAGGCCGTCCACCTGGACATCGGGGTACTGCTCCAGTGCCTCCAAGGTGTCATCCCGCGTGTTGAAGGAGTCCATGAACAACAGGGGAAGACGCGCACCATGCTGTTCCCGAGCCGCCCGGACCTGGCCGACGATGATGTCGAGGAAAGATTTTCCGTTCCGCACCGGAAGCAGGGACTTCGCCCGGTCCAGTCCCATCGAGGTGCCCAACCCTCCGTTGAGTTTGATGATCACCGTGTGATCAAGGGCATCGGCAGCCACCTCGTCGTCGACCGTGACGTCGTCGAGTCTGTCCGGATCGGTGAGAGGACTGATGGAGTCCTCGGGAATGATCCCGGTACGGCCCTCCTTGATCTGGGTGTAGTAGGAACTGAAGACGTCAATGGCGATGGGGTCGACCCCGGCATCGCGCATCTTGGCTTGGGCAGCATCAAGCCCGCTCTCGCTCATCACTGGGCTCCTTTCGCAGGTTCTCGGAATCAATCCTATGAGGTGAGCAGTCGTCGTGGACCCCACGAGCCAGAACTCATGCCTGACCTGCAGGTCGGCTCTGGTAGCATGGGTAGTCGGCCACCGATTTCGTGTGGTAGCCACTCGTCTGCAGTGGCTGTGAGGCCCCGTAGCTCAGGGGATAGAGCAGTGGTTTCCTAAACCATGTGTCGCAGGTTCGAATCCTGTCGGGGCCGCCAAACAAAGACGATGACGCCGACCTGACCTGAGTCAGACCGGCGTCACCACGCGATACGGCAGTCAGGCTTTCTGGGCCTCGGACTGCTTCTTCAGCTCCTCGGGGTCAAGGGCCTTCACCTGATCGATGAGCTCGTCGAGCTGCTTGCCCTGCAACAGCCCTGCCTGACGGAACACGAGGTAGCCGCCGCGGAAGGCCATGAGGGTCGGGATGGACGTGATCTCCAGTCCTGCCGACAGCTCCTGCTGGTCCTCGGTGTCCACCTTGGCGAACACGACGTCGTCATGACGCTCGCTGGCCTCCTCGTAGATCGGTGCGAACCGCATACACGGGCCACACCATCCGGCCCAGAAGTCGACGAGGACCACGTCGTTGGAATCAATGGTCGACGAGAACGTGTCCTTGGTGATAGCGGTGGTTGCCATATTTTCCTCCGGATGTCTGCTTGCCGGTCACGGGCGTACACCGGGTCAACGCGTCGTGTCACACCCGTATTCCGCCAGGCACCCACGTTGCAGTGGTACTGCGCGGCCGCATCACGACGACGGTCTCGGCTCAGTCCGATGAAAGTCAATCAGCCTGATCGCCGTCCAGCTCGTCGATGACGGCCGCGCTGAGGTCTGCGAACAGGTGCCCGGCCTTCACCGAACGGCAGGCAATGACCGACACGAGCCGTGACAGACCGGGGAGCGCCTCCTGAGGCGCCTGGACGCCCCACCCGGGGGCGTCCTCGTCGAGCAACGGGTTGCAGCCGTCCGCCCACTGCTCGTTGAGTTTGTTCCACGTGTCGATCCATGCCGCAGAGATCTCCTGGGCCGACGGTACCCCGAAGAAATGCCCGACCGGAGCGTGATGACGCAGGGCAACGAGGGAGGACTCCTGGTACATGCGAGCCAGTCGCACCCGGGCATCGAGTCCACGACGCTGTGCCCGGGTGCCCTGCAGCACCCAGGCACACGGGTGCGGGCAGGTGATGCCCACGTCCGGGCGTTCGCCGACGCCGATCGTTGCATGATTCATCGCGCACACCCCCAACGCCTCACCGAGCCGGGAATGGAACTTGTCCAGGTACGCGGTGTATCCGGTGACGTCGCCGGAGGCAGCATTGAGACTGCGATGGGCAGTGGCATTCATGGCCGAGGTGTGAGCGCAGTCGTGGCCATCGCCGCCCCACTTCTCCCCCACCACCGACGGCAGGGTGATCGGGTCGCCGCCGTCACCCAGAACGGGTTCCCACGCCAGTTGCTCCAGGTACTCGCCAATGATGTGTGCCGTGACGACGACGTGCTGGGGTTCCTCACGGACCATTCGGACGTCGAGCACCTCGAGCATCACCTCATACAGCGGCACCAGACTTCCCAGGGCACCGCGATGCTCGGCGCGCGGCTCGTGGGGAAATCCGGCGTCAATGAGTGATTGCCGGAACCGTGGTGGGACGTGTTCGGCCATGACCTCGAAATCCTCGGCATCGAGGGTGAGGACGCGCCGCACGATCTTGGCAAGGCTGCCGGCCCGATGTTCGGCGGCGTCCCCCAGACCGGTGGCCTGGCGAGTGCGCATCAGGGAGTCGGCGGCGTCGACCCAACCGTGATCGCACAGCATCGCAATCTCGCGAGGCGTCAGCGGGTCGACCGGGGGCACTTCATGACCGCTCATCACTGGTCGTCCGCCCCGGTGACGAACAATCCCTCGGCGTCCGCCTCGGGGAACCTCACCTCACCCGTGGTGGTTCGCACCGCGATGGCCTCGTCATCACGGGAGGCAGCCATGACGTCACCGGGAAGCATCCCCACCCGCTCCGCCATGGCAAGGTTGGGCTCAGTGGCCTGGAAGAACTCACTCATGCGTACCAGACGGAATCGGACGAGGCCGGTTCGCCCCTCGAGAAAACTGGTGAGGGGCTCGGAATCGTCCCGGAAGTGCTGGGCCGAGTCACTGGGCATCTGACCGTGCGCGTATGGGATGGCGTTGCCAAAGGGCGAGACCCGGGGATGCCCCAGAATGATGTCGAGGCGCTGCTCGACCTGCGGGGAGATGACGTGCTCCCACCGACAGGCCTCGTCATGGACGTCGACGCGATCCAGCCCGATGACCTCCGTGAGCAGACACTCGACGAGCCGGTGCCGGCGCATCACGGCCTGGGCCCGATCGTGGCCTGTCTGCGTGAGCCCCAGGGAACGATCCTCGTGCAGCACGACGAGACCGTCCCGCTCCATCCTGCTCACGGTCTGGGACACGGTCGGTCCCGACTGGTGCAACCGGTCGACGATGCGGGCCCGACGCAGGTCGATGCCCTCCTCGAGCAGTTCGTAGAGCGTACGCAGGTACATCTCGGTCGTGTCAATGAGTTCGCTCATCTCATCCTCCGATCTGATCCCCACGTACTGCCGGGTGAATCACTGCACTGACAGGTGAATCATTGCACGTCCACGATCCATCCGCGTCACCGTCGAGCTCGATCCCGGCTCGCGCCCCACCCGTACCAGCTGTGCATCCCACCGGTTTCCCGCAGCGGAGGGGCACCATGCCAGCCAGATTCCCAGCACACGACATACTCGGAGAACCGATCGACCGGTACTCCGACGTCCCGAGCAGACGTCCCTCAGCCGCATCGGACGACGGTGGACCGATCAACCTCCTCGCCGTGACGAATGACCCGTTCCACATGACCCGCGTCGTCAACCAGACACAGGTCGGCGAGACGTCCCTCCTCGATGACGCCCACCTCGTCCAGCCCATACCAGCGTGCTGGAGTGGTGGCAGCCATCGTCGCTGCGTCGGCCAGGGCGACGCCCACGCTGCCCACGAGGAACTCCACGGCCCCGCCCATCGTCAGCGTGGATCCGGCGATCGCCCCCAGCGAACCGTCGGCATGACGAATCCGGGCCCGCCCCTGATCCACCTGCACCGGGAGCGTCCCGAGCATGTACCGACCATCCGGCTGACCGGTGGCGCTCATGGCATCGGTGACGAGGGCCACGCGCTCCACCCCGGCGGTACGAATCGCCATGCGGAGCACATCGGCAGCGACATGCACCCCGTCACAGATGAGCTCGATGAGCGTTCGGGAATCGGTGAGCAACCAGGGCACGGGGCCGGGATCGCGGTGGTGGATGGGGGCCATCGCGTTGAACAGATGGGTGACGACATCAGCCCCGGCGTCCACCGCCTCCCGGGTGATGCCAGCGTCGGCATCGGAGTGTCCGAATGCCGCATGCACCCCGTGGGCCGTCAAGGTCTGCACGGCCCGGATCCCGTACTCACGCTCGGGGGCGAGGGTGACCGCCCTGAGATCGCCCTCGCCAGCCTGCAGCAGCCGGGTGACGGCCGCATCACTGGGGTCCCGAAGCAGCTCGGGGTTGTGGGCACCCCTGCGGTTCTCGGCCAGGAACGGCCCCTCGGCGTGAATCCCGGCAAGCTCCCCCGCAGCGACGAGGGGCCGCAGCCGATGGATCTGATCGACGAGGTCGTCCATGCGTTCGGTGACGGTGCTGGCGAACTGGGTGGTGGTGCCATTGGCACGATGGTGCTCGATGGCTGCCCGGACCTTCTGCGGGTCCTCGTCGGTGAAATCCGCTCCTGCTGCACCGTGGCAGTGCGTGTCGACGTATCCGGGGACGATGGCGAGGTCGACCTGCTCGGCCTGTGGACTGATCCGATCCTCCACCGCGGTGATCCGACCGGCGTCGATGTGAATGGTCGCGGGGGCAAAGGTTCCGTCCGGCCGGAGTACACGTTGTGAGGCAAGCACCATGCCGTCACCTCCATTGGTCTGTCTCATCGTCATGATTGCACACTGCCGACAACTCGCCATGATGCTGGACACCTTGGCCACCCACCCGGAACAGCTGAGAGACTGGGATCATGAATGCTGCTCCCGATGACTTCGTCCAGAACCTGAGGATCCCCGACAACCTGCTGCCCGCCGACGGGCGGTTCGGGTGTGGTCCGAGCCGGATCCGACCCGAGGCGATGGCTGGTCTGGCTGCCCCCACGTCGATCTTGGGCACATCACACCGCCAGGCTCCCGTCAAGCAGGTCGTGGCCGAGCTGAGAGCCGGGCTGACCGAGTTGTACCACGCACCGGATGGCTACCAGGTGGCACTGGGCGATGGGGGTGCCACCCTGTTCTGGGACGCCGCGGCATGCTGCCTGGTGCGCAACCGGGCTGCATGTGGCGTCTTCGGTGCGTTCAGCAACAAATTTGCTGTCGAACTGCAACAGTCCCCCTTCCTGGCCGACCCGGCGATCTTCTCCGCAGAACCGGGATCTGTCTGCCTGCCCTCTGCCGTGGCCGATGTGGACGCCTACTGCTGGCCACACAACGAGACCTCCACAGGTGCGCGGGTACCCGTGGAACGTCCGGAGGGTATCGACGAGGACGATCTCGTTCTCGTCGACGGCACCTCGGCGGCCGGGGCGATTCCGGTGGATGTGTCACAGACCGATGTCTACTACTTCTCCGCACAGAAGAACCTGGCCGCCGACGGTGGCATGTGGCTCGCGTTCCTCTCCCCGGCTGCCATCGAGCGCATCGGCGAGTTGTCCGCCTCGGCCAGATGGGTGCCGGGAATCCTCAATCTGCAGAAGGCCCTGGACAACTCCGTCAAGGACCAGACCTTCAACACCCCCTCGTTGTCGGCACTGCAGATGGCTCGGGACCAGGTGTCCTGGGTGCTCGACAAGGGCGGCATGAACTGGGTGGCTGCCCGTACCTCCCGGTCGAGCCAGCTACTGTACTCGTGGGCCAGTGACCGCCCGTGGGCACGTCCCTTCGTCGAGGATCCGCAGTACCGCAGCCCAGTGACGGTCACCATCGACTTCGATGAGGCGATCGACGCCACCATACTGTGCAAGGTGGCCCGCGCCAACGGGATCGTCGACATCGATGGTTATCACAAGCTCGGCAAAAACCAGATCCGCGTGGGAACCTTTGCCTCCGTCGATCCCGATGACGTCGAGGCGCTCATTGCATGCCTGGACTGGATCGTCGAGCGAATCGCCGACGAGAGTGAGCTGAACGACGCGCACTGAGCCACGGCTCGAGCACCACGGCGTGTGATCTGCGGGGGTTGGACGAGGAGGATACCCGAGCCTAGGCGTCCTCCCGACGGCCCCACAGCCCCACGAACACTCCTGCCACGACGGCCAGCACAACGGCACCGATGATGGCTGCCACCGTTCCGACCGGCCGTTTCGAGGTGCTCCTGCTGGAGTCGGGCTCCGTGGCTGCAGTTGGTTTCTGTGATGCCGTGTGGTCTGAGCTGGCTGTGGGGACCGCCGCGATCTTCTCCACCTTGCTGGGGATCTGTGCCGTGGTGACCTTCGTGGCAGAGGTCGTGAGTTCCAGGTTCGCCTGGCGCAGGTCGGTCGTCATGGCCTCACCACCACCATCGGTGAAGTTGGCCGCCCCGATCGTGTGCCATGAGTAGGCGTCCACGACGTGGATCGCGTTGTCGGTGCGCATGGCGATTCGGCTGCCATCTGCGAGGAAGGTGGCATCCGTGACGCCAGCCGGAGCGTCGGCCACCTTGATCAGGGCATTGACGCCGGTGCGACTGGGGTTGGATCTGGTGCGGTAGATCGCGGGCTTGTCACCACGCGTGATGAAGTACATGTTCCCGCGTGGGCTCACCGCCATGGCGGCGGCATCATGCGGGCCATCGGGATAGGAGAAGTCCCAGGCCATCCAGCTACCGCTGCCGCCGTTCAGACTCATCGGGGACAGCACCTGAATGTGGTCCCGACGACGTGCGGAGTCGCCGATGTCGCCGACGTAGAGGTGCTCGTCGTACCAGGACAGAGCTTGGACGTCGGTGGTCGGAGCCTGCCAGTTCAACTTCGTGCCAAGCTTGCCGTCATCGCCCACCGACACCACTGTGGTACGTCCCGAGGTGGTGCCATCCGTGACCCAGTACCGTCCTTCGGACAGGTCTGCAGCAATGCCCACCGGCTCGCCGAGGTCGGGCACGTCGAGGGTGAGGCTGGCCGGTGCAGCCACCGCTGGAGCAGCTGTCAGGGCCCACCCCATGCAGCAACACAGGGCAGCAGTCCACGACCGTCGCTCACCTGTCATGGCAGCCATCCTGCCACGTGGACGCAGCACCTTGCACATTGCCACGCGTGCAGATCCACACCCACCGTCGTCTCCGGCACCTCATCGACCCCCAAAAGTGACATGAGCCCAACATGTGAAATTCACCAAGTGTTTCTGTGCCGGAGTTAGGGTGGAGCTCATGGGTGAGTTTCGACTGCACGCCCTGGCGATCAATGAGGTTCGCGACGTGTTCGGTGCTGACGATGTCCTTGCCGCGAAGCTGCGGGGCTGGGCCTTGGAAGCATTCCCCACACCTGCGCAACCGGATCGGCACGTTGGGCGCAATCATCTGTTCCGTCGTGCCCGGAGGCGACCGCACATCGTCATGCACCGAGCCGGCAGCCCCACTGAACGCACGGCTGACGATCTGTTGGAAGGGCGATTCGTCGCGCCCAACGAACTGGTCAAGAGTTGGCGGGTGCTGGATCTGTGGCTGGAGAAGTTGTCGTGGGGAACGCTGACGACCAGTTGCACCCGCCGGGAGTACGACGCCCTTGAGTTCGAACTGGCACGCGCAGGAGTCCCGAGCTACCTGGGCCTCAACCGCCTCTTCGGCGGTGATCCGCAGATTCCTCTGCGTCCAGCGCCTGGTATGCGAGTGGGATATTCTCGCGCCAGCCATGTGGAGGCCACCTGTGCGGCGCTGGACCGGGCCGTACCGTACCTCTCGGACGACAATGTCCGGAATGTTCGGGCGCTGATGGACTTCCTCGAGAAGTTCCCCAGCTGGTACGACGAAGCACGCGCTGCTGGACGTCCTCGACCAGACCTCATCATCCTGCGCCACGAGGACCCGGCGACCCTGGCCACCGTCCCGCCGGTCAGCACGCCTGGCAGCGGCATCCTCCCGACGCGCTCAGCCTCGTGATCGGACCCGTCACCTCTGTGCCTCGCCGGTCTGTGCCTGCGCCGGAAGCTGCCTCTCAGGCAGTGCTCGGCTGGCGAGAACCCGTCTGCCGAGCAGGCACCGTCGCTACCATGGTGGCGTGGGTAACAGCCAGAAGCACGTCGTCAGCACCGCAGATGCGCACACATCGTCGCGGGGCCCCCTCCTGGTGCAGGCGACGGTCCCTCCCCTCGACGAGGACGGCGTGATGGTCTCGATCATCGGGACCGTCCTGTTCGCCGTGGCGAGTCTCGTGTGCTGGATTCGGCTCGACGCCCTCACCGAAGCAGGTTATCGGGACTGGCTGTGGATCTGCGTGTCCGCAACCGTTCTGGGACTGTGCGGGATGGTGTACGCGATCCGGCGGCGTGGCCGCACGAGTGCCACCCGCGACCACTGAGACCTGCCCTGGCCCGAGCCCGTGCCACTCGCGTCCGTGCCTCCCCGAGACCGGGGGCGCACGTCGCGGATGCCGCCCAACACCCCAGCTGGATCAGGGGTGAGCAGGATCAGGGTGTGGGCCGGGCATCACTCGGAGAAGATCGACTGATCGGTGTCGATCGTGTCGTAGACCGGTTCGGGGATCTCGATTCCCGTATGTTTCTCGACGACATCGGAATGGCCACCACAGCCGTGCTCGACGTGGACGACCGTCCCGTCGAAGGGCGCGTACTCATTGGTGCAGACCCCGAAGATCCGTCCCAGACTGTCGGACAGTCGCACGAAGTAGCCGCACGTCTGGCAGGGATGCGGGGCATGCTTGGTGGACTTGTCGGAGGGGCCGCCCGTGCCCCTCATCCACCGTTCGGCCACCCGATCCCGTCCGGCCTGGGAGAGCAGGCGTTCCCTTCCCAGTCCCAGCTCGGCGACAACGGCGCGAGTCGCCGCCCATTCGGCCGGGTCCTCGTCGGCGGCCAGTTCACCCCCGGTGTAGCCGGGCTCCAGGCGGGGATCGTTGTCCGGGGTCGGCAGCAGTGTCCCGGGAGCGATGTCGCCTGGTTGCAGACGGTCTCGCCACGGCACCCAAGCTGGGGGGACGAGGGAGTCGTCACCGGGGATGAGGCACACCTCACTGACGGAGACGTTGCGGGCTCGGGAGGCGCGCACCATGGAGACCGCCCAGCGCCATCCCCGATATCCCGGATGGGTGCACTCGAACAGGTGGGTGAGCATCCGTTCCCCGTCGACGACGGCTCCCAGATAGTCACCGACACCGAAATCCCTGGCCTCGAACTCGGCTGCCTCTCGGGCCTCGTCGACTGCCCTGGCAATGGTGGGATCAGCCTTGGGCCTGGCCGCCGCGCGTGCGCGACGACGCGGCCTGGCCGGCTCCTTCTCAGCCTCAGCGGCCGATTCGTGGTTGGCGGCGACTGGTTCGGAAGGTGTCTGGCTCATCACAGCTCCAGTTCATCGGCGACGACCCGCAGCAACTTGGCCACCCGCTCGGCGTTGCGTGGATCTGGGTGACGTCCGTGTCGGTAGCCATTGCCCATCCGGTCGAGCATCTTGATGAGATCTTCGCAGATGACCGCCATCTCCTGCGGACGCTTGCGCGCAGCCTTCGAGACGGACGGCGGGGTGTCGAGAACCTGGATGGAGAGTGCCTGCTCCCCACGTCGTCCCTCGACGATGCCGAAATCGACTCGCTGACCGGGCCGCAGCGCTGACACACCGTCCGGCAGCGCCTGCGCGTTGACATAGACGTCTCCACCGCCATCCTTGGTCAGGAAACCGAACCCCTTGGCAGCGTCGTAGAAACGCACCTTACCGGTTGGCATCTCTGGCTCACTCCTGTCGTCACGAAATACGTCATCGCCCGAAACACTCGATTGTCCGGGCAGTATGTCAAGAGTACCGGCAGCAGCAAACCAACTCCACCGCGCAGTGGATCGCATCAGCCCCGCTGGTCGGCGACGCCCCACCCATCGAGCTGGTTCTTCTGCACGTGACGGTAGTAATCGGCGTTGGCGAGCTTGGACGCCGCCGCCTCGTCGACGATGACGACTGCCTGCTGGTGGAACTGCAGCACGGACGCCGGGCACATGGCACTGACCGGCCCCTCGACGGCTGCAGCGATGGCGCCGGCCTTGGCCTCACCGTTGGCGAGCAGGACGAGATGACGGGCCTCCATGATCGTCCCCAGCCCCTGGGTGAGGCAATGGGTGGGCACGGCCTCGTCGGCATGGAAGAACCGCTGGTTGTCCTCACGGGTACGCGGGGCGAGTGTCATGACACGGGTGCGAGAGCTGAACGGGGAACTCGGTTCGTTGAAACCGATGTGGCCGTTGCCACCAATGCCGAGGATCTGGATGTCCACCCCGCCGGCGGCCTTGATCGCCTTCTCGTAGTTCTGACATGCTGCGACGAGGTCGCGCGCCGAGCCCTCCGGCACGTGGACGTTGGCAGGGTCGAGCCCCAGCTGCTCGGTGACGGTGTGCTTGATGGTGGCGGTGTAGGAGCGCTCGTCATCGGGGCTCAGACCGATGTACTCGTCCAGGGCGAAGGCGGAGAGGTTGCTGAAATCGGCCATGTCGGCCTTGGCGAGCCGAGCCAAGGCCTGGTAGGTGGACAGCGGGGAGGAACCAGTGGCCACCCCCAGAACCGGATGCGTGCTCCGGGCGAGCACGGCGATGATGTGACGAGCGGCGATCTCGCCCATCTCGGTGGTGTCCTTGCAGATGATGACCTCCATGGCCTCTCCTCCGTGTCGTGTTCGGGTGCCCATTGCCCATGCGTCCGAGCGTCATTGCTCAATGCCGTGCGTCCGGTGATCCTTCACCTGGCGCGCCGGGCACGTGGACTCGTCATTGGAAAGCCAGTATAGGGGGGGACGCTGCGGCCGTCGAGGCAGAACACGATCAGCCAGCCCCGTAGGTGCCAACCAGTCCGGTGAGTGATCGTCACCCACCGATGACCAGCCCCGGACGATGACCGGCTCGGATGGTGACTCACCCCGGATGACTCGGGATTCTTCGGGACACACCTAGGATGGTGAGCATGGTTGCACGATCTGGCCCCGCTGAGCACCCGAGACATGCGTGCGCACCGACTGCTGCACCATCCGACTCGAACGGCCCCGACTCAACCGACCACGGAACCACCCCGACCACCTGTCCATCACCGCACCGCAACCATCCCATCGGCTCTGTCATCAACGTTCTCGGAGCTGCCCCGGCCCCCTACGGGCTGGCCATGCCCGACGCCGCTCCTCTGGAAGACGTCGCGCCGACGGCGATGCCGGTCCTCGACCCGCCCACCCCTCCAACGACCTACACCCCCGCCCAGGGTCCGGCCCTGGAACACGTGGTGCCCAGCAGCGAGCCACGTCGTGATCCCACCGTGGCGTTCCCCACGATGCAGACGCTTCACGACCACATGACCGGCCAGGTGGATCCACACCAGCCGCTGCGCGTCATGACCTCCCAGCTCTCCACCGCGTCGGGGGAAGCCGGCCAGAGCCCCACGGATGCTCTCCACCTGTCGGCCGCCGTCGAACAGCCCCTGCCGGAGGATGCTGCACCCGAGGGCCTGTGGCAGCGGATCCCTGCCTCCTGGCGAGGTACCGGGACCCCGCACAGCGCCCACCGTGACATCACCGATCTGGTCCTCGTACTGGGGTGGGGAATGATGGTCGGATTCCTCCTGCACCTGGTGCCGCGAACGGCTCCGCTGGGTGCCCTCGTCGTGGCTTGCTTCGCCATGACGAACCCCGTCATGGGCCCCGTGCTGCGCAAACTCGTCGGGGTACTGGGAGTCATCATGGTGACGCTCGTCGTGCTCGGCTCACCCACCAGGTCGACGTTCGAGCAGATCTGCTGGGTGTGTCAGATCGGCGCCCTCGTCATGGCCCCGTTGAGCCTCGTCCTTGCCGACCGAGAACTCACCCCGGAGATCCCGTGAGCTCAGCCATCACCGTTGCCGGCAAACTGCGGAGCCTGTCTGTCCAGGAGCTCACCCAGCTGCTCACCCTGCGTCCCGATCTCGCCAACCCGGCGCCACGATCCCTGCCCGACCTCGCCGAGCGCGCCACGACGGCGGCATCGACACGGGCAGCTGTCGAGTCCCTCGATGCCTGGCAGTTGCGGGTACTCACCGCTGCCGTCGCCCTGGGCGACGTACCGCGCCGCAACATCGTCATGGCATGCACGCCAGACACGGCTTGCCCACCCACCCAGGCAGACGTCGACACGACCCTTGACGACCTCGGGAACATCCTCCTGCTGCTCGAGGATCACGACACCGTGCACGTGGTGGGGGCTGCGGCTGGTCTGCTGGGGCCGTTCCCTGCTGGGCTGGCACCGCGCAGCACCACGGTCATTGACGACGTCCCCGGACGGCTGGCGGCCGCTGGACCCGCCGTCATCCCGGTCATCGAACGGCTCGCCTGGAGCCCCACCGGCCGACTGCCCCACGCCAACCGGCCACTCTCCCCGCAGGATGCCACCACTCCGGTCGAGTTGGCCCTGGCACATCACCTGTTGCGCCCCGTGGACGACCACACCGTCATCCTGCCCAGGGAGGTTGCCCTGCACGCGCGTCGTGGACGGCTCTTCCCCGACGTCGTGGCCCCTCAGCCGCCCGCCTGGCCCGAGGCCCAGGACCCCGATCGCGTCAACACCGCCGCCATCGGGACGGCCTTGGAGGCCGTGAGTGCCATGTCCGCCCTGCTCGAGGCCGTCGACCACATGCATCCAGCCCGATTGCGAAACGGCGGCATGGCTCGTCGTGACGGGTTCAAGGCCTTGTCACGGGTGTGCCGACGCGAGGACGGCTGGTTCCACCTGTGGCTCGCCGTGAGCGCCGACCTGCTGGGGGCCGACGCTCGGGGCTGGCTTCCCAGCCAAGCCTCCGACCACTGGAGTGAGTCCGCCCTGTGGCAACGATGGCTCGCCCTGCACGACGCATGGCTCACCATGACAGGCGCCCCGGGGCAACTCTCCAACTCACTCGATGCCCCGTCGCCGGCCACCGCCCAGACGTGGCGGCGCGAGATCGCCACCCAGATCGCCAGTGCACCGGTGGGTACGCCGATCGACACCGAGAAGGTGAGCGAGAGGTTGGCCTGGTTCCACCCCACCTGGCCGGTCGCCGAGGCCCATGAGGTCATTGACGCGGTGCTGCACGAGGCATCGCTGTTGGGAGTCATCGCCCTGGGGTGCCGCAGCCGGTTGGCCGACGACCGGAGCGATCCGGGGATGCCTGAGCCAGGTACCGATCTCATCCTGCAGTCCGACCTCACCGTCGTCGCCCCGGGACCGCTCACCCCGGCGATGTCTCGTGATCTCGCTCTGCTGGCCGATCGAGAGTCGACGGGGGTTGCCGGTGTCCGACGATTCTCCCGCAGTTCGCTGCGCCGCGGTCTGGACGCCGGCTGGACACGTGAGCAGGTTCGTGGTTGGTGGGCGGAGCATTCCATGACCGAGGTGCCGCAGGGCCTGCTCATCCTGCTCGACGACGTGGTGCGCGACCACGGCAGGGTGTCGGTGTCCGCTGCATCGTGCCTCATCGAGGTGGACGACCCGGCGTCCGCTGAGATACTGCTGCGCAGCGACCAGGCCAGCGAGCTCGGTCTGCGTCGAGTGGCCCCCACCCTGCTCATCGCCCAGGCAGAGCCCGAGGTGACCTTGGCCGCGTTGCGTGCGCAGGGACTCGCCCCGGTGGCTCGCGATCAACACGGCACGGTGCTCAATTCCCCGACCCCGGCACGATTCCGCACACCCGCCCGGGAACCGACCTCCGAACCGGTCGACCCACAGACGGTGGCCGAGGCCCTGGTTGCCAGCACGGAACCGTCGGCCAACAGCACGGACGAGATCGCCAGTCTGCTGCGCGAGGCCCAGAGCCATGGCGCCTGGATACGGCTGGACCACGTCGACGACTCCGGCCAGGCTCGTCAGAGCGTCGTACGGGTGCTGGCAGTGGCCAGCGGTGCTGCCCGATGTGTGCACCGTGGTGGCGGCGGGATGCAAATCATCCCCCTGCCACGAATGGTGCGGGCTCGCCTCGAGAACGCCTGACCGCGCGATCCCGCGGCGACGCACGTCCCCGCACCAGATGTGCCCATGCTGGCTCAGCGGCGATGGTCTGGCCATTGTGCTGTGCAGACATCCCACATCTCCTAGGCTTGGGGCGTGGGGTCACGAGCCATTACTGCTACGGCAGCTGGGATCACCCTCCTCGGGGTGGTCGCAGCCATCGTCGCCCTGCGTCAACACTCCGCTGCTCCATCGCCGAGCTCCGTGCCGGCCTCCTCCGCGGTGAGTACACCGGCATGGACGTCAAGTCCTCCACCCGGTCCTCGTTCGGTGCCCCCGGCGGTGGCGGATCTGAGCCTGGCCCACAACGATGCCCAGTCCTTCACCCTCACCTGGCAGGCTCCACGCAGCGATGAGAGTTTGGAGTACGACGTCACGGTGGACGGACGTCAGATGGCACGTATCGCGCAGACCACGGCGACGATTCCGTGGCCCACCTCGACAGATCATGTGCTGGTGCAGGTGGCTGCGGTCACTCCGACTCAGGTTCACAGCCCGTGGCGGGCACTGTTCGTCGTCCCGCCTCCGGTGGACCATCGAGATTCCGGGGCAGCCGGTGAACCAGAGACGTCTTCCCAGCAGCGGGAGGGCTCCGAGGAACAGCAGGACGAGCGGAAGAGGACCAGCCCCCGGCGTCATCGCGCCCCACACCCCCGCCATTCACACACCGCGCGACGGCGAGGTACCACACCGAGAACCTCCTCGTCACAACGTCGTCAGTCGCCCTCCCCCACGACCACGCCGAGCGCCTCAGGGCACAACACCCCGGAGCCGGACACGTCGGAATCGCCCAGCACGTCTGCGACTCCCAGCCCCAGTGACACGGCACGTTCCACGTCGTCGCCCGACGCCAACCCGACATCAACCGCCCACCCAACACCAACTGTCACGGGTAGTGCACCACCCGATGACGCATCACGTCCATCTGCGGGACGGAGCGCTCCAGCGCGGCACCAGACTCCCCGGCAATCGCCGGGAAACCCCACCAGACCAGGCCAGTGACCCCTGGCCCCAGCCACGATCCTCGTTGCCATTGCCGCCTCTGGGCTGGGCTGTCAGCTCCCCGGCGAATCGCCGTCTCCGTTCCGCACCCCGTGCCCACCGGGCCATGACTGAGTCATAATTGACAGGATGTCTCACGTTCCTGGTCCCCTCATCGTCCAGTCCGACCGAACCCTGCTGCTGGAGGTCGATCATCCCCTGGCCGACGAGTGCCGTCATGCCATTGCCCCGTTCGCCGAGCTGGAGCGGGCACCCGAGCACATCCACACCTACCGACTCACCCCGCTGGGACTGTGGAATGCGATGGCTACCGGCCACGATGCCGAGCAGGTCGTCGACGTCCTCATGCGCTACTCGCGCTACCCCGTGGCAAGTTCCCTGCTCATCGACGTCACCGACACCATGAGCCGGTACGGCCGGCTGCGCATCGAGAAACATCCGGCCCACGGCCTCGTGCTGCTGAGCACCGACAAGGCGGTCCTCACCGAGGTGCTTCGCTCCAAGCAGGTGCGCGGTCTGGTGGGTGAGCAGATCGACGAGGCCACGGCGATCGTGCATCCCTCCCAACGGGGTACCCTCAAGCAGGCCCTGCTCAAGATGGGGTGGCCGGCGGAGGATCTTGCTGGGTACGTGGACGGGGAACACCACGACATTGCCCTGGACGAGGACGGCTGGCAGCTGCGGGAGTACCAGAAGCTCGCTGCGGACTCATTCTTCAGTGGCGGATCCGGCGTCGTCGTGCTGCCCTGTGGAGCTGGCAAGACGGTCGTGGGAGCTGCTGCGATGGCACGGGCTCGCTGCACGACGCTCATCCTGGTGACCAACACCGTCTCGGCCCGACAGTGGAAGGACGAGTTGGTGCGGCGCACCACCCTCACCCCCGACGAGATCGGCGAGTACTCCGGGTCCCGCAAGGAAGTACGCCCGGTCACCATCGCGACGTATCAGGTCATCACGACCAAGCGGCACGGCGTGCATCCCCACCTGGAACTCTTCGAGGCCCGCGACTGGGGACTCGTCATCTACGACGAGGTGCACCTGCTGCCCGCGCCGGTGTTTCGCATGACGGCAGATCTGCAGGCGAGACGACGGCTGGGACTGACGGCGACCCTGGTGCGGGAGGACGGTCACGAGGACGACGTCTTCAGCCTCATCGGCCCCAAACGTTATGACGCGCCGTGGAAGGAACTGGAGAACCAGGGTTACATCGCCCCGGCGGACTGCGTGGAGGTACGCGTCACACTCGACGATGGCGAGCGGATGGCCTGTGCCCTGGCCGAGCCGGACGTGCGCTACCGGATGGCGGCCACCCAGCCAAGCAAGAACGGCGTCGTCCAGCAGCTGGTTCGGGAGCATCGCGGTCAACCGACGCTCATCATCGGTCAGTACGTGGATCAGCTGGAGGAACTGGCCGAGCAGTTGGGCTGTCCGCTCATCACTGGCCACACGTCCTCGGTGCAGCGTCAGCGGATCTACCAGGAGTTCCGCGACGGTGAGATCGATCTGCTCGTCGTCTCCAAGGTGGCGAATTTCTCCATCGACCTGCCCAGTGCTGAGGTGGCCATCCAGGTGTCGGGGGCATTCGGGTCGCGTCAGGAGGAGGCCCAGCGACTGGGGCGGCTGCTGCGCCCCAAGGAAGGCCGCACGGCGCGGTTCTACGCCATCGTCTCCCGGGACACCGTGGATGCCGAGTTCGCCTCGCATCGGCAACGTTTCCTGGCCGAGCAGGGGTATTCGTACCGTATCATCGACTCCGCGGAGTTGAGCGGTGAGGTAGGAATGGGGTGACGCCGTGATCCGTTTGCCACACCATGAGCAGAACGGGCATGCAGCGCAGCCCGGGGAGCAGAACGGGCATGCATCGCCGCGCGTGGTCATGCGACACAGGGTGATACGGCACAGGGCGATTCTGCGCGGCCACCGGCGTGCGCCACTCGCCCCGGACAGCCATGACGTACAGCCGCATCATCTCACCGGGCGCACCGTGCTTCACCACACCCTGCGTCGGGCACCGACTCGCGGCGCCGTCTGCCTGGTGTGTCTGTCACTGCTGGCTGGCTGCGGGGCCCAGCACGGTCCGAGTCGATCGGACGGCGCCCTGCCCTCGCCCACGGCACGACCAGCTCTGAGCGCGGCGGCCCGGCCCACCACCGCTGCGAGCTCACCAGCCCTCGCCAGTCCGACACCGAGCGTTGCCACGTCAGCCTCCCCGCGGTGCTCGAGCCCCCGTGGCAAGGATCCGGCCGCTCCGGGACGTACCGAGAGGTTCAGCTATGAATCCAGCCTGAGCAGCTACATGAGGAATCGCCGCGGCAGCGCTGCGGTGGCCATGCGGTATCCGGGTTGTGCCACGATCTATGCCTTCGACACCGGCAGTCATGATCCCTACATCACGGCAAGTGTCGTCAAACTCTCGGTGATGGCCACCGTCATGGTCCAGGCCCACCGGGAGGGGCGTGGCCTCACCGCCACCGAGAAGTCGCTCATCGAGCCGATGATCACCGAGTCCGACAATGACGCCACCACCGAGCTGTGGACGAGAGTCGGTGAGGCCCCTGCGGTGCAGAAGGTGCTGCGTTCCATGGGGGCCGACCAGACCACGCCCTCGACCCAGGGCTGGGGGCTCACGACGACCACGGCTCGCGACCAGGTGGTCATCATGAGTCACTTCGCCATGAAGAACCCGATCATCCCCGAACCCATGCGGCGTTACGCCATCAACCTGCTGGGCCACGTGGACGACGAACAGACCTGGGGAATGACGGCTGCCATCCCGCACACCGTCGATCGACGGGTGAAGAACGGTTGGTTGCCCCATGACAATGCGTGGCACGTCAACTCGGTGGCCGCGATGGACGGCCCCGACGGCATGATCCTGGCTGGGCTGAGCCGTGCCGCGGCGTCAACCATGGAATACCAGATCTCCACGCTGGAATCACTTGCGGGGATCATGGCCGTCCACGAGCACCCCCAGTGGACTACGAAGTATCCGCAGGATTTCAGTTCGACAGGTGCGCGGGGCTCCCAGACATCTTCCCGGACCGCCACGCCACGATGAGAAGACCGGTCACCACCATGAGGAACACCGTGGTGGGCAACGCCGCCTCGGCCCCGAAACTCCCGCCGGTCCACAGTGTCGATGCAGCTTCAGGGTGCGTCTGACGCAGGATCGTCTGACCGAAGTCCATTCCGGAGACGTCGAATCCCAGCACTGGCCCCTGCAGCCAGTTCCACACCCCGTGGAATCCCACTGCTGGCCACAGGCTGCCTCGCCACAGCACGAGGACGCCGAGCATGAGGCCGAACAGGGCGATGTTGACCACGGCCACGACCGACACCCCGGGGTTGGCACCGTGCAGCACGGCGAAGAGAACGGCCTGGATCGAAACTCCGGCGATGATGCCCCACCGCGCCGCAACGGTCTGCATGAGATGGCCGCGCAGCACGACCTCCTCGGCACTTCCCTGGATGACGAAGAGCACGGCCAGACCGAGAACCTGCCAGATCTGGGCGGGGTGCGGGTGGGCCCAGCGTAGTCTGCCCTGCCCAGCCGCCGTCATGACGAGGAGATCTCCGCCCAGGACGACCAGCGCGATCACCAGGCCGATCCACACCTCGGCGCGTCGGGCCCCCAGCCCCAGGGCACGTATCGGGCGTCCGTCGACGAATCGCATCCACGCCCACAGCGCGAGCCACACCCCCCAGAACGAGAGGAGCACCACCACCGAGCTCGTCCGCGGTGCCGGTTTGGTGCCGAGGAGGGCGGTGGCTGGCACCGAGACGATCAGTTGTCCGACGGCCAGGATCACCAACGACGCCACGACGACGATCATGGGCGGCAGTCGCGAGGCGTGCGCCAGAAAGGCATCGCAGTAGCTGGTGTCACGTGCCTCACCGGAGCCTGACGTCTGGTTCTGGGAGGGTTGGTTGCTGGGCGAGGTGCTCACCCGGGCATGGTACCGGGTGAGCCCGCGGGGCAGGGCTGGCGCGATGGCTGCGGCTCGGCTCAGGAGTACCGCTGCTCCATCTCCGCCTCGATCTGTTCCAGGGACCTGCCCCGGGTCTCCGGCATGATCCTCACCAGCACCACGGCGATGACGAGGTTGAGCAGCCCGTAACTGAGGTAGGTGACGCTGCCGCCGAGCCCAGCCATCATTGCAGGGAAGGTGAAGGTGATGACGGCGTTGACGATCCACATGAAGAAGATCGCCGTTCCGTTCATGACGCCACGCACATGGGAGGGGAACATCTCACCGAGCATGGTCCACACGACGGTGCCGTTGGTCGACTGGACGACGAGCATGAACACCGCCATGAGTACGAGCACCAGGTATGGCGCCCAGGATGGTGGCGTCGTTCCGTCGGCGATGTGCGAGGCGATGGCATGGTGAAAGGTCGCGGCGATGGCCAGCAGGATGACCCCCACAGCCGTCACGTCGAAGATGAGCAGGCTGCGACGGCTGAATCGGGAGACGAGCCACAGCCCGGCTGCTGCCCCGATGACCGACATGACGCCGTTGCCCACTTGAGCGGTGATGGAGGCCGAGGTCGTCATCCCGGCGTACTCCAGCACCTTGGGGGCGTAGTACATGACGGTGTTGACGCCGGTGGTCTGGTTGACGATGGCCAGGAAGATGCCGACGAACAGCAGTTTGCGCAGCCACGGCGTGCGCCACACATGTGCCAGGGCATTCCCCTGGTGGGCATTCTGCTTCTCGTGATGCTGGGCGGCGAGCATCTCCTCGATCTCGTCCTGGATGGGGCCGTCCTTGGCCTCGTCCCGAACGCGCTTCAGCACTCCGATGGCGTCGGTGAGGCGTCCCTTGGACAGGTACCAGCGGGCCGACTCGGGCATGAGGCGGATGCCGATCCACAGGGCGATGGCTGGGATGGAGCACAGGAGGAGCATCCATCGCCACGCCGCACCGTTGCCCGAGGAGATGACGAGGTTGTCGAGGAAGGCATGGTAGGCCGTCTCGTCGAGTGGGCCGCCCTTGGAGGTCTGCAGTCCGAGAATCTCGTCCCAGGAATGTGGGCCCGAGGTGATACCGAGCGGATCGGCGTTGCCATTGCGTCGCACCGTGATCTGCGGCCCTCCGTGGGCGACGTTGATGACGGCGTTCATGGTGAAGGCCAGCAGCTGGCCGGTGACGATCATGAACTGGTCGATGGCCACGACCGTTCCGCGGATACGCTTGGGAGAGCTCTCGGCGAGATATATCGGCACGGTGGCCGAGGCGGCACCGACGGCGAACCCCAGGACGAAGCGGAAGAGGTAGACCATGCCCACGGTGGGGGCGAACGTCGTCCCCAGGGCCCCGAGCAGGAAGATGATGGCAAGGGTGGTGATGTTGTGACGCCTCCCCCACCGGTCGGACATCGCTCCCCCGACCATGGCGCCGATGGCCGCTCCGATGAGCAGGATTCCACCGATCGCCCCCTCCTGGACGGCGGTGAGCCCCAGCCCGCCGGCGGAACCGGGCATGTACATGTAGGGCAGGGCACCAGAGATGACACCGGTGTCGTAGCCGAAGAGCAGGGAGCCCAGGGTGGCGACGGCGGCAATGGCACCGATTCCGCGGTGCGGTCCCGAGGGCGGGGTGTCGCGGACCAGTCGTGTGGTCTCATCCGCACCGTGCGGCAGTGTGCTCATCGTCGTCCTTCTGTCGTGATCGTTCCCGCCCAGTACTGGGGCTGGCGCGCCAACGGTGTGCGCGGGGCTCACCGGCAGCACCACACGCCGGGCAGTGACGCTGGGGGATCATCAATTATCACTCACCATCACCCATCGGGAAGCCACATTGCGTGTCCTGGACGCGATCGGCTGGCATTGGGCGCCCTCAACCGGAAAAACTTCCCGCCCAGGCCGATGGGGAGGCGCAGCAGATCTTGTAGGGCACGAGGTAGATCTGTAGGACACGGGACAGATCCATTGAGAAACGGACATGGGACGGTCCAACCGGGCCGTCCCATGTCCGTACCAGCGCTGTGTCTGTACCAGCACTGCCTCAGATCAGCATTGCCGATGGCATGTCACATCATGCCACCCATGCCGCCCATGTCACCCATGCCGGGGTCACCGGCGGGGGCCGGAGCAGGCTCGGGCTTGTCGGCGATGACGGCCTCGGTGGTGAGGAACAGGGCCGCGATGGAGGAGGCGTTCTGCAGGGCGGAACGCGTCACCTTGGCCGGGTCGATGATACCGGCCTTGACCATGTCGACGTACTCACCGGTGGCAGCGTTGAGGCCCTCACCAGCCGGCAGGTTGGCGACCTTCTCGGCGATGACGCCACCCTCGAGACCGGCGTTCGTGGCGATCTGCTTGAGCGGGGCGGAGCAGGCGGACAGGACGATCTGGGCGCCGGTGGCCTCGTCACCCTCCAGGCCCTCGATCGTGGCGGCCTTGGAGGCCTGCATGAGCGCGACTCCACCACCGGGGATGATGCCCTCCTCGACGGCAGCCTTGGCGTTGCGCACGGCGTCCTCGATGCGGTGCTTGCGTTCCTTGAGCTCCACCTCGGTGGCGGCGCCGACCTTGATGACGGCGACGCCGCCGGCCAGCTTGGCCAGACGCTCCTGGAGCTTCTCGCGGTCGTAGTCGGAGTCGGAGTTCTCGATCTCCTTGCGGATCTGGGTGACGCGGCCGGCGATCTGCTCGGCGTCGCCAGCACCGTCGACGATGGTGCACTCGTCCTTGGTGACGCGCACCGAACGGGCCTTGCCGAGCAGGTCGAGGGTGACGGCGTCGAGCGACAGGCCGACCTCCTCGGAGATGACCTGGCCACCGGTGAGGATGGCGATGTCGGCGAGCATGGCCTTGCGACGGTCACCGAAGCCTGGGGCCTTGACGGCGACGGACTTGAAGGTGCCACGGATCTTGTTGACGATGAGACCGGCCAGGGCCTCACCCTCGACGTCCTCGGCGATGACCAGCAGCGGCTTGCTGGACTTCATGACCTGCTCCAGGACGGGAAGGATGTCCTTGAGCGAGCTGATCTTGGAGTTGACGATGAGGATGTAGGGATCCTCGAGGACGGCCTCCATCGACTCGGTGTCGGTGACGAAGTAGGGCGAGATGTAGCCCTTGTCGAAGCGCATGCCCTCGGTGAGCTCGAGGTCGATGCCGAAGGTGTTCGACTCCTCGACGGTGATGACGCCTTCCTTGCCGACCTTGTCCATGGCCTCGGCGATGGTCTCACCGACGCTGGGATCACCGGCCGAGATGGTGGCGGTGGCAGCGATGTGCTCCTTGGTCTCGATGTCGATGGCCATCTCGGAGAGCCGGGCGCTGATGACCTCGACAGCGGCCTCGATGCCCTTCTTGAGACCCATCGGGTTGGCACCGGCGGTGACGTTGCGCAGCCCCTCGCGCACCATGGCCTGGGCCAGGACAGTGGCGGTGGTGGTGCCGTCGCCAGCGACGTCGTCGGTCTTCTTGGCAACTTCCTTGACGAGCTCGGCGCCGATCTTCTCGTAGGGGTCCTCGAGCTCGATTTCCTTGGCGATCGACACGCCGTCGTTGGTGATCGTCGGTGCGCCCCAAGACTTCTCCAGGACGACGTTGCGGCCCTTGGGGCCGAGGGTGACCTTGACCGCGTCGGCAAGGGTGTTCATGCCCTGCTCGAGTGCGCGGCGGGCCTCGATGTTGAATTCAATGAGTTTCGCCATGTTTGGGGGAGTCCTCCGCTCCGGTGGGCTGTGTGCCCTGGACGTCAGATGTACTGCGAGGTGTCGGCCTCGCGTTGTTGCCCCGTGATGCCCGCGACGGACGATCAGGTGATCTCATCACCGGGTCCCCGGCCGGATCGACGCTCGCAACATCGCTCCAGTCGGTAGCACTCGTCATGTCCGAGTGCCAAGATCATTTTTAGCACTCACCCCCCATGAGTGCAAAGGGATTGTGCCCACGAGTTCACCGGGATGGTGCCCATGAGCGCAACAGCCCCATGGGCACAACGGGATCCCCCGCAACAGGATTGTCCAGGCGCAGAGGATGTCCAGGCGCAGCGGGATTGCCCGGGCACAACGGGATCGTCCGGGATCGTCTGAGCGTAGCGAGATCTCCGGCAGATTCCGGCCCCGGCCGGGCCAGACATGCCCCAACCGGGCCGGACATCTCGACGCTCCTCGCACGTACGTCCCCGCTTCCTGGACCATGTGGTTCCTCGACCATGTGGTGTGGCAGGCGCACGTCGGCCATCGGCCTCGGGCTGACCGACCCGCATCCTCCTCACGTGGCGCGACGGGCGTGCTGCGCACCTCGCCGGATGGTCGTGGCAGGATTGAGGTATCCGTGTCCACGTGGGAGGACTGGCGATGGAGCGTCTGACAGGCAGCATTCGACAGTACGCATGGGGAAGCACCACCGGCGTCCCCACCATCCTGGGCACCGAACCCGACGGCAATCCCCAGGCCGAGTACTGGCTCGGCGCCCACCCCCTGGCACCATCGCAGCTGAGCAGTGGTGAACCGTTGACGCAGCACCTCCACGTGCATCCCGACGAGCTCGGATCAGCTGGGCAGCGATTCGAGGGACGACTGCCCTACATGATGAAGATCGTCTCCGCGGCACGCCCCATGAGTCTGCAGGCCCACCCCAATGACGAACAGGCCTGGGAGGGGTTCGCTGCCGACAACGAGCGTGGTGTGGCCCTGGACTCCCCCGATCGCACCTTTCTGGATCCGTGGGGCAAACCAGAGATCTTCGTCGCCATGGACGAGGTGGACGTGCTGCACGGCTTCCGCGACCCGATCCAGACGCGCAACCTCTTCGACGCACTCGACGTGCCTGCCTCGTTGGACCAGGTCATCGGCCCGCTCACCGAACGCCGCAGTTCCGCCGGCCTGGCCGAGGTGTTCCTCGACTGTCTGAGCGGTGGACCGGAACGCGAGGCATGGGTGAGCGAGGTGACGTCAGCCGCCGTCAACCATGTGGACGACGAGGGAGAGCTGGGTGTGTTCGCCCGCACCGCCGTTGCCCTGGACGAGCACCACCCCTCCGATCCGTCCATCTTGGCCGCACTGCTGCTCAATCACCGTCATCTGCACCGCGGGGATGCTCTGCTGGTGAATCCCGGCACCCTGCACTGCTACCTCACTGGCACCGGGGTGGAGCTTGCCGCCAACTCGAGCAACGTCGTGCGCGGTGGGCTCACTCACAAGCACATCGACATCGACCGGCTCATCTCGATCGTCAATTTCGTCACGCAACCCATCGACCTGGTCGACCTCGTGGGTGTGGGAGCCGGCATGGGACGTTATGACACGCAGTACCCGCAGTTCCAGTTGTACCGCTTCGACCTTGACGTCGATCAACCAGCAATGGCACCGCGCCCCGATCAACCACGGATCCTCCTGGTGACAGGGGGTTACGTCGTGTGCACCAGCCCGAGTGGCACCGACGAGTTGGTGCACGGTATGGCCGCCTGGATCCCCGCGGGTGAGCAGGTACAGCTCAATGGGAACTGTGAGGGGTTCATCGCTTCACCAGGTATGTGACCAGTCTCATGTTTTCACGCGGCGGTCGAGTTTTGCCTTCTTTTCTTCAGTATGTTATATGAAAAACTCCTTGCAAATCCACGCATCACCGCGAGGTTGTCAGCCAGTCACACGACACCCGCATCGCAGTCCGCTCCCGGCAGATTCCTGACGCATCCGACGGCCTCAGCTGCGCCCGTGGGAGGTTTGTTGCCGTCTGACAAGGAGATTCATCGGCGCTCTCGATTTGTGTCAGACAGGTATTAGCTTTCGTTCTCATCTGATACCGGATGGGCCATACTCGTATGCCAATACAGCTTTGACACCCTACTCTGAAAGTATGTACAGTCACTCGGGTCTAACAACCTGACCCCGGTGTGTGCTTCATGATCAGCGTATTGGCCTCTGAACTCTCGGTAAACATCCGTGAAACTCACCATCAGAGGCATGCTGCATGGCAACAGCGAAGGTCAAGTTCCTACCTGCTCACAGAAAGGGCGCCATGCGCAAGGTACTGATCAACGCTGGTCTGGGGGTGTTGTCCGCGCTCGTCGGTGGTGCCGGTTTCCTGACACCGGCCCAGGCGAACGCTGCCCCCGGGGACGCCGACCAGCCCGTGAATCCGGGACTCTCCGAGGGATACCCCAAACCAATCAACTTTGTAAAGCATTCCAACTTTAAGGAGATGGTGGGGTACAGAACCCACTACAGCGTCCCCACCCCGCACACCGGGGATCCCAGGCATGCAATCGAAGATCTGATCCAGACTGTGGAGATTGCCCCAGGTAAATATGCATACACATACTGCATCGAACCTGGGATCAAGTACTACACGGTTGAGGAAAACCCCGCCACCACCTTGACTGTGGGGAACTGGAGCGGACTCAAGGCCGAGAATCAGCGAACCCCGCTGCCGATCACGAATGACAAGGATCGTCAGCAGGAAGCCCAATGGGTGACTGAGAACGGTTACCCAACGAAGGACCTCGATCAACTCAGAGCTGACTCGGGGGTCAGCAACCTGACCAGGCCTGAAGCCATTTCTGCCACTCACGCCGCGCTACTCCACTACGTGGACAACCGCGACCTCCAGAGTGCTGCCGCCTATGACCCGGTTACCAACAGTGAATCTGATCTGCCCGAAGATGTCACCAAGGATCTGAAGGATTTCTACAGCTACCTCACTGGCCCCAAGAACACCGGCGTCCCACTGGACACCTCGGACAAGAAGGCAGCGGAAGTCACCGTCACCGGCCCCTCAGGGACTGGGGTCGCTGGCCAGCCCGTCGGTCCGATCCGCTTCGGTGGCACCGAGAAGACGCTGCCTCTCACCGTGAGCGATCCCGCCAGTGATTGGGAGATCGTTGACGCCGACGGCAACGCCATCGACAAGGCCAAGGCCCCAGTCGGCAAGGACCTCTACCTCAAGGTGCCCGCCGATGCCCCGGCTGGCTCGGCCACCATCAGCACCTCGGTGAAGAAGTCCAATCTGTCCGGCAAGGTTCTTTTTGAGAAGTCTGGCAGAGATCATGGCCAGACGACGGTCATCATTGATTCGGACGACAGTGAGTCCAGCGCCTCGGTGTCCGTGAGTTGGGACGCCGCCCAGAAGCCGACACCCACACCCACGCCATCGGATACTCCGACCCCAACCTCATCGGACACCCCAACACCAACCCCGAGTGACACTCCCACCCCGGAGCCCACTCCATGCCTGCCAGGAGACACCTCCGAGGACTGCATCACACCAGCCCCCACACCCTCCGACAGCCCCACACCAACCCCATCGGACACCCCAACACCCACGCCAAGCGACACGCCCAGCGTGACCCCGACACCCTGCGTGCCAGGTGAAGGCGGAACCGACGAAAACGGCAAGCCGTGTGGAACCCCAACCCCGACACCGTCGGACACCCCGTCGGACACACCGACGCCGACCCCGAGTGACACTCCCACCCCGGAGCCCACTCCATGCCTGCCAGGAGACACCTCCGAGGACTGCATCACACCAGCCCCCACACCCTCCGACAGCCCCACACCAACCCCATCGGACACCCCAACACCCACGCCAAGCGACACGCCCAGCGTGACCCCGACACCCTGCGTGCCAGGCCAAGGCGGAACCGACGAAAACGGCAACCCCTGCAACACCCCAACACCGACACCATCGGACACCCCGACGCCGGCCCCGAGTGACACCCCCTCGGCCTGTGTGCCAGGCCAGGGTGGAACTGATGAGAACGGCAACCCGTGCGAGACCCCGTCGGCTACCCCGACCCCGACACCCTGCGTGCCAGGTGAAGGCGGAACCGACGAGAACGGCAAGCCGTGTGGGACCCCGGCACCCAGCGTGACCCCGGCTCCGAGCAGCACTCCCACGGCCTGCGTGCCAGGCCAGGGTGGAACCGACGAGAACGGGAAACCCTGCGTCATCGTTCCCACGACCTGCGTGCCGGATCAGGGCGCCACTGCCGGCAAGCATGGTGCCGTGGCCAAGGACAAGGCTGGCAAGGCTGATGTCTGCGTAGAGCCCGGACTGCCCGCCACCGGTGTGTGACAACTGAATCAGGAATCATCAGAAGCCATGTGGCTTCCTAGGTGATCCACAAAAGGTGCCCCGCGACCCAACAGTCGCGGGGCACCTTTCTGTCACCTGCCGGGAAGGTTCAGGACGAGGAGAGGCCACCGCCAGATTTGCCGAGGCAGAGATCACCGGTGTTGAACCAACGAATCATGCACTACGGACATTCGTGCCCGCAGTGACAGGAGAATCTCGTCGGTGATGCAACCAGCCACATCCCAGACGTAGGCAACCGTGGCTCGCTGCACTGTCAGCGGTCAACGAATCGACACGATCTGCTCAGGTGAACGCTCGAGTGTCACACCGGCTGCGCGATGTCACAACCCGAGATCCTGCCGGGAGGGAGGTAACGGGGCTCCTGCAGGACGCGGGATTCGACCGCGGGACGAGGACACCGGGGCATTCTCCCCACCGGGTGCAGCAATGCTTTCGACAGTGCTGGTGACGGCACCATCACCTGCAGCGCCCCGATCCGGAGCTGGATCCCATCCCCCCTCGACGACCCTCTTCTGCACCGCAATGGCAGACAGCAGAATGATGGCGCCGATCAGGGTGAGGATGACCGCTCCCGGCACGACACCGGCCCGGGAGCCATAACCGATGAGGATGCCGAACCATCCGAAGTCGGCGTCCCCGAAAGTCGTGTTCACCGATCCGAAGGATCCCAGCACCTTGAGCAGGAAGGCCGGCAGGAACGTCACGAGCAGGCCATTGACAAAAGCACCGGCGATGGCGCCGCGGCGTCCTCCGGTCGCATTGCCGTAGACGCCCGCTGCGCCACCGGTGAAGAAGTGAGGCACCAGACCGGGAAGGATCAACGCCAGCCCGAAGGCCGGTCCAAGTAAGGTCGCGAGGAGCGTCAGACCGATCAGGCCGCCGATGAATGAGGACATGAATCCGATGAGCACCGCGTTCTGGGCATAGGGAAAGACGATGGGGCAGTCGAGGGCTGGGACCGCCCCCGGCACAACTTTTTTGGCAATGCCCTGGAATGCCGGGATGAGCTCACCGAGGATCGTCCGCACGCCGAACAGGATGACAGCGACGGCGATACCGAATTCGAGGCCCTCGGTCACCGACGACATGATGTAGTTGCCGATCCCGGTGGCCCCGTCGGGGAAGGCTGTGAAAGCTACCGTCCTGCCACGTCGCGCAAGGAAGACGATGGCCATGATGACGTACATGAGGACCATGGACAGGGCTGTCGCCACCATTGAGTCGCGCAGGAATCGCAGACCCTCGGGAACCTTGATCTCCTCCGTCGAACGGCTCCGCCCATGCGGGTCCACGAGACGCCCGGTCGCAGCGGAGGCGATGTACCCCGAGGTGCCGAAGTGCCCGATGGCGATGTTCTCACCACCGGTGACCTTGCGGGTGAAGGGGTGTGCCAGGGCGGGAAGGCTCACCATGAGTATGCCCAGCAACAAGGATCCCAGTCCGATGACGATCGGGGTGGGCATCGAGGCAGAGGCCATGACGATCGTGATGAGGGTCGCCATGAACAGCATGTGGTGCCCGGTGAGGAACACGTATCGCAACGGCGTGACGCGAGCCAGCACCAGCGAGACGAGGAATCCGGCAAGCATGATCCAAGCGACCTGCGACCCGTACTGCTGCTGGGCAATGCCGGCGATCGCCTCGTTCGTCGGAACGACTCCGTGAGCGCCGAGAGCCCCCTCGATCATCGTGCCCAGTGGGTTCAGGGAGTTGACCACCAGCCCGGCACCAGCCCCGATGAGCAGGAAACCGAGGACAGCCTTGATGGCTCCTCCCACAACCTGCCCGGCCCCCTTGCGCATGGCTGCAAGGCCAATGGCGGTGATGATGCCGATGAGGAAGGCGGGAACACTGAGGATCTCGTTGACGAGGAATTGGACGATGGCCAGGACGATGCTCATGGGTGGCTTTCGGTGTGACGCTGGGCTGTGTGGACGGTTGGTGATCAGACGTCGAAGATGCGACGCAGCGCAGCGTCCACCTCGGAGATCGACGTGAAGTCGTCGACGACCTCCACCGGGATGGGGAGCTCCCCAAGGGTCTGGGCGATGGCACCGGAGGTGAGGATCGCGTCGGCCTCACTGCACCGTCCCTTGGCCGAGATCGTGTCCGTGGCCTCGACGCCGAGGTACGGCGTCCACCCCCAGACGTCCAGAACCTGCTCTGTGGTGTTCTTGAGGAACAGGCTCGTGCCCACCCCATTCCCGCAGACCGTGAGCAGGAGATTCCGAGAGGTCGTGGTGGCAGGCGATGCGGCCTGCCGTCCACCGTCCAAGTCGTTCCTCCCCGACAGGATCGACACGACATCTTGGGCGGTGTGCGCCGTCTCCAAAGCCGTACGTCTGCTGGGATCGGCCAGGACGGTCGCCAGCGCGGCAAGGACGTCCTGATGGTCCGAAGCGTCACTGGCGGCCAGTCCGGCCACCATGGTGACGGGATCATTGGTCTGGTGACCGAAGGCCACCGGTTCGTCAAGATGGACCCAGGACATCCCGGTGTGCCGTACTGACTCATCGGGCCGGGCGTGGGCCAGTGCGAATCCGGGAGCGACGACAATGTAGGGACCGTTCTGCCTGACGTTGTCGATCATGGCCTCGGTGTACTCCGGGGTGGCCGTACCGGTGGCAACGAGCAATTCGCCAGCAGCACGAATGGCTGCCGGCCAGTCGGAGGCCGACGCCTCCACCCGAATTGCCCCCAGGGGCAGAATGTCGGTGAGGTCGATCACAGCAGAGTCCTCCGTCGTCGCAGGAATGGGACGATTAAGTGTACTTCCGCGCCGTTGTCAGGCGCCGGTGGGGAGTACCCCCATCGTCGATCAGGCCGTCACCTGTTCCCACTCATCGCGTCGATCCAGCATCGTGCGAACGGCTTCCTGCGCAGCATGGATGGAGTGATTGGCTCCCCACCCGCACTGCACCTCGTTGGCGGCCGGGGTGGCGTCGAGCTCCAGGATGTCGCGGAAGGTCGTCTCCACCAGATCGCAGACGGCAGGGACGTCTGGCTCGCCAACCATGATGAGGTAGAAACCGGTCTGGCAGCCCATCGGTCCGAAGTCGATGACGGATTCGCTGTGGTTGCGCACACACTCGGCGAAGGAGTGCTCGATCGAGTGGACCGCCGGCATCTCCAGGTGGTCATGGTTGGGCTGGCAGAATCTCACGTCGTACTTGGTGAGGGTGTCGCCGACAGGTAGGTGCTTGACGTCTGCCACCCGCACGAAGGGTGCTGCCACCGTGGTGTGATCCAGATTGAAACTCTCGACATTCATCTTCTGTGCCATGAATCCATCATCTCGCACCCAAGATTCCCAGCGGCAAGACAGTCCGGGGTGGGCGGCAGCCCAATTCAACAGGCGAGAGTGCAGGTAACCGTCCCACTTGAGTCGGGGGGTGAAAGAGCAGGTAGCCATCCCACTCGAATCGATGGGCGACAAGCGTGGGCCAGCCCCACGCGAGGGGGCACACACCGGCCACCGACACGATCGTCCTTGCCGACACGGCCGAGGTGGTCAGTGGAGCCTCTGACAGGAATCGAACCCGCGACCATCGCTTTACAAGAGCGGCGCTCTACCTACTGAGCTACAGAGGCACGGCCCAACAGGGCATACGGCACATTGTGGCACGTTTGGGCGGTCAACGCATAGTTGACGTCAGCTGGGACCGGGCACCAACCATCATGGGCCCGTACCACACCAGACGCTGCCCGTCGACGAATCGCACGTCGCAGCCGGGCAGGTCGGCGGCATCGGAGCGGCCGAAGGAGTAGGGCTCGTCGGGCAGGATGACGCGGTCGGCGCCAAGCTCCAGGATCGTCTCGAGCTCCACGTGCGGATAGCGCGTGCCATCGTCGGGAAGTGGTGCCAGATCGACTCCGCAGTGCGCCAGCACATCGGCAGCATAGGTGTTCGGTCCGATGCACATCCACGGGTCACGCCAGATCGGCACGACGGCAGTGAGTCTGGGGCCCTCGAACGGGGGCTGCCATTCCTGACGTGCAGCGGTGAGCCAACTCGGCTCCTCGGCGCACCCCAAGACGCCAAACAGCCGTGCCATGCTGGTGAGGGCGTCTGAAACAGTGGGAATGTGCGTCACCCACACCGGCACACCGTCGGCGCGCAGCTTCTCGACGTCGAAGGCCCGATTCTCCTCGTCATTGGCGATGACGAGGTCGGGACGCAGCTCGGCGATCGCGGCACGATCCGGGTTCTTCGTGCCCCGCACCCGGCACACCGCATGACCGACCACGTCGTCCATGTCGGGTGGGCGCACACAGTAGTCGGTGCAACCCACCAGAAGCTGTGGGCAGGTGGCGACGATGGCCTCGGTGAGTGAGGGGACGAGGCTCACCACTCGACGGATCTCACCGAGCTGCACCGGGGTGCCCCGATCGTCCCGGCACTGCCCGGGCGTGGCGCCAGCATCGTCGGATCGTTGCGTGCCGTGCGGCTTGTCCCCATGTCGATCTGCGTGTCGACTGGCCCCGCACCGATCTGCACCGTGCCGGTCGGTTTCACATCGATTGGCCGCGTCCTGGCCGGCCCCAGCCGGGGCGTTCTCGGCAGAGCCGCCTTCGTGCTGCCTCTCGTCGCGCCGTCCACTGTTCATCGTGCGTCCTCCCTCACCGTCTTGCGCACTGCCACGTTCTCATGCCGCATCCTCGGCCACGTCTTCATGCCACCACGGCCAACGCCAGGGCCAGCAGGGTCCAGGTGACGGTCTGGGTGAGTTCGTTGATCGAGCCGTAGCAGTCGCCGGTGAGCCCGCCGAACCGCTTGACGAGGTGTCTGATCCACAGCCATGCCATGCCCAGCGCCACCAGCGTGGCCACCGCCACGGTCACGGCCCACTGCCAGCCACCGACCGCCCAGCCCAGGGCGGCCCACACCAGCTCCAGCGCAGCGAAGTTGACGGCCACGGTGCGCGGGGTGCTCACCCCAGCCACCAGGGAACCGAACCCGCCGGGTCGGGCGCACGGGATGGACGGCATCGTCGCCACGATGATCGCGGCACGGGCCACTGACGGCCCCAGCATCACGAGCAGCCCGACTCGCCACCACGATCCTGCACCCAGTGCCCCGGCAGTACCGGTGAGCGAGCTGAGCGCGCCGAGGTCGACGAGCAGGGTGAGCACCAGGGCGATGACACCCATCGGCCCGATGTCGGACTGTTTCATGATCTCCAGGGCCCGGGCTGGGTCACGTCGCGAGCCGAGTCCGTCGGCGGTGTCGGCGACACCGTCCAGATGGAAACCTCCGGTGGCACCGGTGAGCCACACCAGCGCCAGGATCGCGGCGAGCCACGATCCGGCTCCCATCGCCAGTACTCCCCCGGCGATGAGTCCACCGACCACGCCCAGACACAGTCCCAGCCAGGGGAAGGCGCGGATGGCACGGATGGCCACTCGACGGTCCACGTCGGCGATCATGGGGGCAGGCAGGATGGTGAACAGTAAGGTGGCGGCGGCCAGACCCCCCAGTGGGCCGCGGGCTGAGGTGGTCCGGGGGGCACCGTCCTGGGAATCTGTTGGCGTTTCCATCATGCCCACCTGCGCGGGATGCCCGCCACGCACATCCACACCTCGTCGCAGGCACCGGCGACGGCGGCATTGAGACGTCCGAGCTCGTCACGAAAGAGGCGTCCGGCAGCGGTGTCGGGTACCACGCCCATCCCCACCTCGTTGGAGACGAGGATCACTCGTCGGTGGGTGCGTCGGATGGCGTCGACGAGCTCGTCGACGCGGGTCCTCAGCCCATCGCGCCAGCCCGGCTCGTCGTTCCAGGCGCCGACCTCGTCGAGGATGCGGGTGATCCACACCCCCAGGCAGTCCACGAGCACCGGGCTCGGATCGTCGTCGAGCAGCACGGCGGCGACGTCGAGAGTCTCCACGGTGCGCCACGACTCGGGGCGGCGTTGCTGGTGCAGTCGGATGCGTTCGGTCCACTCCGGGTCGTCGGGGTTGCGTGCGCTGGTGGCCACATAGGTGACGACCTCGCACTGGGCCAGCTGCGACTCGGCGAAGGTCGACTTGCCCGAGCGTGCCCCACCGAGCACGATGGCGCGGCTGGGACGGGAATCCACTGGTGTCGGGGTGTGCACACTCATCGGACGGCGTCCTTGCTGGCCCCAGCTTCCGCCGAGCCGGGAAAATCGGTCTGGCCGGTCACCTTGACATCGGTCACACCGACCTCGTCGAAGGTGGTCATCTCTGCCATGATGTGCGCTGCGGCCTGCACGATGGGGAAGGCAAGGATGGCCCCGGAGCCCTCCCCCAGCCGCATGCCGAGATCCAGCAGGGCGGGCAGACCAAGCTTCTCGGTGGCGGCGACGATACCCGGCTCGGCCCCGGCATGCCCGGCGACGAGATAGTCCAGGGTGGCGGGGGCGATGGCAGTGGCGGTGAGGGCTGCCGAACAGGCCAGGACGCCGTCGATGACGATGGGGACGTGCCTGCTGGCACCGGCGAGCATGAGGCCGGCCATGGCGGCGAGCTCGAACCCGCCGACCAGGGCCATGGCCGTCACGGGATCCGCTGCGTCGGGTTCGTTGACGGCGAGAGCCTTGTCGACGACGGCGATCTTGTGGGCGCGACGCCGCTCATCGGCCCCGGCCCCGTGGCCGGTGACCTCCTTGGCAGGTTTTCCGGTGAACAGGGCGATGAGAGCGGCTGCCGGGGTGGTGTTGCCGATGCCCATCTCACCGGCGATGAGGGTGTCGGCTCCCCCGTCGATGGCGTTCAGACCGGTCTGGATGCCCACCTCGAAGGCCGTGACGGCATCGTCGAGGCTCATGGCCGGGCCGACGGAGATGTCGTCGGTACCGTGCTGGATCTTGCGATCCACGACTCCGGTTCCTACGGGAAGGTCCTTGAGTATGCCGACGTCGGTGACGATGACCTTGCCACCCATCTGACGGGTGAGCACCCCCACACCGGCTCCCCCGGCAGCCATGTTGATGGCCTGCTGGTAGGTGATCTCCTGGGGGTCGGGCGAGACGCCCTGGGCACACACCCCGTGATCGCCGGCGAACAGGCCGACGACGGGATGGCTGGGGATCGGCCCGGGAACCTGCCCGTAAATCGCGCACAACTGCTCGGAGAGGGCTTCCAGCAGTCCGAGGGATCCCTCCGGCTTGGTGAGTATCTGCTGACGCTCGTGGGCCTCCTGCCGGATCCTCGGATCCACCGGGGTGATGGCCCTGGCGGTACGAGCGAGCAGGCTCTGGGGCGGCAAGGAGGCTGGCAACCTGACAGACATGGAGTTCTCTCCCGGGGTCAAGAACGTACCCCGTTCCCGCAGCTGTGTCCGCGCAGCTGGAACCGTCAGGTGACGTCCGGCAACCATCCCCGGACTGGGGATGAGCGGGCGGTTGTGGTCTGACTTCGCTGTCCCCAGCGTCACAGTGGCGGGACCGTCCCGGACTCACACCGGTGTTCCACCGCGCCGCGGGATCTATCCTTGCACATGAGGTCTCTGAACGCATGGGAGCCTTGGCCGCGTGAAAGCCTGGGGCACATGACGGCCCAGGCCGACGTCTGGCCTCGGCAGTGCTGCTCGGTGCCAATCGAGCCGGGCCAAATTGTGCTGGGCCAGTCGAGCCAAGGCCAGTCGTGAATGGATGGAAGGTGTGCGACATGGACGTCCTGGTTCTGGGGGGCACCGGTCTGGCCGGGAAACTGTCCGCCCGGCTCGTCGAGCAGCAGGTGGACGTCGTCACCTCCATCGCCGGACGCACCACGGCACCGTCCCGACTCCCCGGCAAGGTGCGGGTCGGCGGTTTCGGCGGGGTGGACGGGCTGCGCACCTTCCTGCGCACCGAGAACGTCGGATCGGTGGTTGATGCCACCCACGCCTTCGCCACGACGATGCACTGGCACGCCTTCCAGGCCTGCCAGGCCGAGAACGTCCCCCTGCTGCGGTTGGGACGGCCCAGTTGGCATGACCTGCCCGAGGCGGCGTCGTGGACCTGGGTGGCCGATCACGACGAGGCGGCCCGCGTCGTCACCGGAATCCCGGGACGGGTGGTGCTCACCGTGGGACGCCAGCCCACCGCCCACTACCTGAGCCTGGGTGAGCGCGATCTGCTGCTGCGCTGTGTCGACTCCCCTGCCGAGGAGCTACCGGACGGCTGGGTGGTGCGCCGGGAGCGCGGGCCGTTCACCGTCGATCACGAACGTGCCGCACTGGCCGGGGCGTCGGTGCTGGTCTCCAAGGACTCCGGCGGGGTGAAGCCCGATGCCAAACTCGTCGTCGCAGCCGAGTCGGGGATCCGGGTCGTCATGATCTCGCGAGGTGCCCAACCCGCCTGGGACGACGAGGTGAGCGGGGTTGGGGACGCCGAGGCCTGGATACGCGCACGTCTGGCGGGCGGACGACGACCATGAGCAGCTGCGTGCCGCCTGCCTGGTGTGTGACGTTGGTACAGCCGCACACAGCCGTTGCCCGCGTCCGTACCACCTCGTCGGAGCGCATCAGACCCACGTCACGACCTCAACCACACTGTCTCACCCGTACCACCTCGTCCGGGCACATGGCGTGGAGCGCTGTATCAGCCTCCCCGGGCAACCTCTGACCCCACCCGCGAACCCGAGTGCCTCCGTCGGTGAGAGGAACTGGGCGCTGGAGTCAGCTGGGCAGGATGAGGCGCGTGGGAGCAGAGCCCGGCAGTCGGCGTCCCCGAATCAGTGATCGTAGGGGGCCAGTGGGCTGATGGGCGTCAGCGGTCAGAAGGGAAGCCGGTAGACGGATGGACGTCAGTGGTCGGAGGGCTCGTGGACGCTGGTGTGCTCGAGGTCGAGCCCGGCGACGTCACCCACGACGGTGATGGCCGGCGGCTTGATCCCGGCCTGCTCCATGTCGTCGGCCACCTCTCCCAGGGTCGAGGTGAGCACCTGCTGGGTGGGCAGGGAGGCGTCACCGATGACGGCCACCGGGGTGTGCGGGGCAAGCCCACCGGCCTGCAGCTTCTCGGAGATGCCGCCGATGTTGGCCACCCCCATGAGGATGACGAGCGTGGTGCCCGTCTTGGCGATCTGCGCCCAGTCGAGTTCGGAACGGGTGTCGCCGGGAGCGACGTGGCCCGAGACGACGGTGAATCCCTGCACCATGTGACGGTGGGTGAGCGGCACCCCGGCCAGCTCCGGGCCGGCCACGCACGAGGTGACGCCGGGAATGATCCGCACCGGGACGCCAGCTGCCGCGCAGGCCTGCCACTCCTCACCGCCGCGTCCGAAGACGAAGGAGTCGCCACCCTTGAGCCGCACGACCTTCCTGCCCTGCTGAGCATGCTCGACGAGCAGCAGGTTGATCTCCTCCTGGGGCACGTATTTTCCGCGCGGCACCTTGCCCACCGGGATCTTCTCGGCATCCGGGTTCTCGTCCATGATGTCCTGAGGTGCGAGACGGTCGTAGAGGATGACGTCGGCCTGTTGCACGGCTTGCAACCCGGCGACGGTGACGAGCCCGGGGTCGCCGGGACCGCCTCCCACCAGGGTGACGGTGCCGGGAATGAGATCTGCGCTGTGTTTCATGGTTCTTCTCCTCAGGATGTGTGCTGGTCGGGGGCGGCGGGCAGGTCGAAATCGCTCGGACTGGCCTGAATGGAGCCAAGAGCCTCGGCAAAACGGGTGTGGATGCGACAGTCGCGTACTGCCAGTCGAATCCAGGTGGGCCCCAGACCGGGGAACGTCTCCCCCCGTCGCACGGCAATTCCCTGGCTCTCCAGGGCTGGCCGGATCGACTGCGGTGAGATCGACGAGGTGTCCAGCAGCACGAAGGGGGCTCCCGAGTCGATCGGCGGCAGGCCGATGTCGGTGAGACGCCGCACCAGGTCGTCGCGCTGCCCGGGCACGGTGCGGGCCAGATCCAAGCGGTGGGCTCGTCCCAGGTCTCCGGTGACGGCAACCATCGCCGCTGCCGCCGGGGTGGACACCGACCACGGCGGCTGCTGGGCGGCCAGGCGTTCGATGAGCGCCGGATCACCGACGACATATCCAGCACGGACACCGGCCAGCCCATAGGTCTTGGTGAGTGAGCGCAGCACGAGGACGCCATCCATGTGCGGGCCGATCATGGACTCCGCCTCGTCGGTGGCGTCCATGAAGGCCTCGTCGACGACGACGATACGCCCGGGGCGACGCAGCCGTGCAATGACCTCACGCGGGTGCAGTCGCCCGGTGGGGTTGGTCGGGTTGCCGACGACGACGAGGTCGGCATCGTCGGGGACGTCCTCGGCAGCCAGCTGGAAGCCGTTGGTCCGGTCCAGGATGAGCCGGGCCACCTGGAACCCCGCTTGGATGAGGGCAGACTCCGGTTCGGTGAACTGGGGGTGGACGACGAGCGGGTGCTCGGGGCGCAGGTCATGGGCGATGAGGGTGAATCCCTCCGCCCCACCGCTGGTGGGCAGCACCATCTGCCGGGGCACCTGGTGCATGGCGGCCAGGGCATTGCGGGCGGCACTGGGGTCTGGGTAGTGGGCCCAGTTCCCGGTGCTGACGATGGCGTTGATGAGCCAGGCCGGGGTCTGCTGCACACGCACGTTGACAGCCAGGTCGATGAGTCCCTGGCGCACGTCCCGGTCGCCGTGGTGGCGCAGGTCGGGCTCAACGGCGGGCGGAGGTGGCGGTGCAGATTCCTGCACCGCCGGGCTGGCGGCTGTTGGTGCTGCGGGAGCCGACTCGTCCCGACTCGCCGAGGCGGTCTTGCCCGGCTGCACCAACTCGGGGGCTGCCGCCCCTGTTGGCCGGTCCGTGCTCGCGGCGTCGACGTCGCCAGCGGGGAGAGCCTGCCTGCAATGATCCGCATGCCCACCCGCTCGAGTCGTGGCATCGGGGCGGGCAGCTCCTGTGTCAGCGGGCGAATGGTCCACGGCGATGGACTCCCCCGCACCCTGGGGACGCTGCGCGTACTGCCAGACAGCCTTCACGAATCGGGCCGCAACCTGCGGGGTCCCCGCCCAGTGCAGGTGCAGGTAGGAGGCGTGGACACTGCCGCACGCCACACCGTCCGACACGACGCCGTCTCGTCCCGGGAAGGTCCACGCCGCGGGCAGTGGAGCATGCTCGGCCGTGGACGACGACTGGCCCGCCACGGAACGTGGGTCGGGACGCAACCCGCTGGAATGCGGCGAGGAGCCCTGGGGAGCGCCATCACTGGTCCGTGTCGAATCGGTGTCTCGATGCGGCTCGGCATCCACGACGACCTGCGTGCGGTGGAACTCGTGGCCGACCACCTGGTCACCAGCCCGCGCCACCAGGGTGTCGGTCGGGGCGGTGGCCGTGCGGTAGCCCATCGTGAGACGCTGGTTCATGGCCCCATCCAGGGGCAGCACGGACGCCATGTCGTGTCCGTCGAGGTGCCGGCACAGGTACAGCAGCCCAGCACATTCGGCGATGATCGGCATCCCCTCGGCGGCACGACGGCGAATGTCGTCATGCAGGCTCGCATTGGCCGACAGCTCGGTGGCGTGCACCTCGGGGAACCCTCCCCCCAGGTACAGCCCACAGCAGTCCTGTGGCAGGGCAGGTGCAGTGAGCGGATCGACGTCAACAACCTCGAACCCACTGGCCTCGAGCAGTTCTGCGGTCTCGGGGTATCGGAAGGTGAAGGCGCGTCCACCAGCCATGGCCACCACGGGCCGGCCGGCCCCTCCGGTGGGTCGAGCCTGCCCTGGTTGGTGGGAGGCCGGCTGCCGGGAGGCACTCAAGGCCGGCGTCTGATCGGGTGACACCCCGGGAATCTCGATGCCGGTACCTGCCAACGCCACTGCCGGGTCCCAGGGTTGGGCGTCCAGCTGCGGGGCGGCCTCGGCAATGTGCAGCAGGGCCGTCAGGTCGACGTGGTCGCCGATGAACTGCGCCAACTGTTCCACCTGACGGGCCGACTCCTCACGCTCGGCGGCCGGCACCAGCCCCAAGTGGCGTGAGGGCACGAAGATGTCGGGATTACGAGGAATCTCACCGAGCACGGGCAGTCCCGCCAGATCCAGACCACGTCGGATCTCGGCGGCGTGACGCGGCGAGGCAACCCGATTGAGGATCACCCCGGCTATGCGCACCTGGGGATCGAAATGTGCCAGTCCGGCCGCCACGGCGGCATGGGTGAGGGACGCATGCGCCGTGTCGATGACGAGCACCACCGGAGACGTGGTGAGGGCCGCAATGTGGGCGCTGGATCCGACGCCGTCTCCCAGACGACCGTCGAACAGCCCCATGACGCCCTCGATGAGGGCGACATCGGCCGGCTCGGGGGTGCAGAACCCATGGGCGAGCAGCGGAGCAATGCGGTGCTCCCCACACATCACCGCGTCGAGGTTTCGCCCCGGACGCCCAGCCGCCAGGGTGTGATAGCCCGGGTCAATATAGTCGGGGCCCACCTTGAAGGGGGCCACCGTGTGACCGGCGGCGCGCAGGGCCGCCAGGAGTCCGGTCGTCACCGTCGTCTTGCCCCCTCCGGACGCCGGAGCAGCCAACAGCACTCGTGGAATCCTCATCACCACTCAATTCCTGCCTGGCCACGCTGGCCGAGATCGAAGGGATGCTTGATCTTCGTCATCTCGGTGACGATGTCGGCCATCTCCACGAGCGCGCGGGGAGCCCGCCTCCCGGTGATGACGACCTGCTGGGCTCCGGGACGGTGCGTGAGCACCTCGACGACCTCGGAGACGTCGATCCAGCCCCAGTCGAGCGGATAGGTGAACTCGTCAAGGAGGTAGAAGTCGAACGCCTCGTCGTTGAGCAGCTCCTTGACGTGCCGCCACCCCTCCTGGGCGGCCCGAGCGGGGTCCTCGGCGGCATCGAAGGCGCGGGTCCACGACCATCCGGTGCCCATCGTCTCCCAGGTGACGCGTCCGCCGACACCAGTGCTCTCGTGCAGACTTCCCAGGGCCTGCAGGGCATCCTGCTCGCCGACGTGCCAACGACCGGACTTGACGAATTGGAACACCCCGACGTCCCAGCCGTGGTTCCACGCGCGCAGCGCGGTTCCCATGGCGGCAGTGGTCTTGCCCTTGCCCTCACCAGTGTTGACCATGACGACCGGTCTCAGACGCCGTTGTCTGGTGGTGCGGCCATCCTGGACGGCATTCGGGTCCTGAGTGATGGGGCTCTGGCCTGCTGGCATGGAAACCTCCTCGCGGGTCCTCGCCCGCATCATGGCAGCGTCGATCTGACTCAGCACCGACCCGGACGACCTGGCTTGCGCATCGAGGCGCCTCGGTGGTCGAGGCACGCCCGACGGGGCTCACAGTGGCGGGACCGCTCCGGACTCACACCGGATTCCTCCTGGCCGGTACCGCGATTCTGACACACCGAAGGTGTTTTCACTCACCCGGCATACCCTTGAGCCGTGACCATTGACCCTGACACCGCAAAACTGGGCCGCACCCCCGGCCTTGACGAGGAACACTTTGCCCATGACGGGCTCATCACGAAGCATCCGGTGCGCGCGGTGGCGCTGGCCGCCCTGCGCCCCATGCCCGGGCAGACGCTGTGGGATCTGGGCACCGGCGCCGGATCGGTCGCCGTGGAGTGGAACCCCCACCCGACGGGCCGAAACCCACCTACCGTGGTGCCATGATGAGTTCTCGCGTCATCCTCGTCAGTGACGATCGCTCCAGCCTCCGCTCCCCCGGCACCCTTCTTTGGCCCGGCTCCGCCTGCATGCGCGGCATCCACACCAGTGACTGGGCCGCTCACATCTTCGAGTACGCCATGTCCTTCGAGGGCAACATGACACAGGTACGCGAACTCGCCGCCCAGACCGGCGCCGGCGTCCTGCATCCCCATGGCGCCCTGGCTGTCGAGCCGCCCGGTCTCATTGTCTGTGACGTCGACTCGACAGTCACGCGCACCGAGGCCATCGACCTACTCGCCGAGTGCGCAGGGAAGGCTGAGGAGGTCAGTGAGGTGACGGCCCGGGCGATGGCCGGAACGCTCGACTTTGCCGAGTCCCTTCACGAGCGCGTCAAGTGCCTGGAGGGTCTGCACGTCGGGGCCCTCGAGGAGGCTCGCAAGGCGACCGTCGTCGCCCCGGGTGCGACGGAACTGGTGGCCGCGGCGCACGAGGTCGGTGCAGCCGTCGGGTTGGTGTCAGGAGGGTTCACGGCCCTGGTCGATCCGCTTGCTGCGGAGATCGGCGCCGATTTCTCAGCCTCCAACGAGCTCGAGATCGTCGACGACCACCTCACTGGCCGGGTTGTCGGGAACATCGTCGATCGGGCAGCCAAGGCCACCTGACTGCGTCGTTGGGCTGAGGAGCGTGAGGTAGATCTTGAGCGAACGATCGCGGTGGGAGACGGCGCCAACGACCTCGACATGTTTGCCGCCGCCGGGCTGGCCATCGCCTTCTGCGCCAAACCTGTCGTCGTCGAGGCTGCACGAAACACCATCCGTTGTGAGCGGATCGACGCGCTTCGCGCAGTGTGGGAACGATGACCACGATCATGGGGGCATGACCAACCTCCCCGGAACCCTTCACACCGCTCATGACGGCGCATGGCAGGTCGCAGAGCACGGCTGCCAGGTGCTGGCGTGGCAGGCCGACGGCAAGCCCGTCATCTGGTTCGACCCCGAGCACGCCGACGAGTCCGACGCGGTCATCCGGGGAGGTGTCCCGCTGTGTGCCCCATGGTTTGGTCACGGACCGAACAACGACCAGGATCCCCAGCACGGCTTGGCCCGACCGCCGCATCCCTGGCCTGCCGACGATCCACTACGGCTACACCCCCACACAGACTCCAGCGCACAACCTGCAAATCGCTGTGCGATCCAGATCCTTGGCTAAGCACAGAGCTCAGACCATCCGCTTGAATTTTCACAGCTTCAGATCTGCACACATAAGAACCTTCTGAGCGCCTCGCCCCCTCAACTGTGACAGGGTCGCCGGGGCGGCGAAATGTCTCCGGCGTCACCAGTACTCGCCGTTCAGTGACTCCTTGAGCGCCATCCTGAACGTTCTGCACGATTCGACGATGACCATTGTCGACGTAGCCCACCTTGCGGCTGACGGCCGCCGATGCTGCGTTGCCCTCGACATAGCCAGACTCGCACTCGAGCACACCCAATTCATCGAACGCAAAGCCCACCACCATCTGTCGCATCAGTGTACCGATCCCCTGGCCCTGGTGGTACCGCCCCAACCATGAACCGGTGAGAACGTGACGAGCCTGAGGAAAGTGTCGACCGTGTACGTCTTGCATTCCCACCAGCTCCCCCTTGTGACGGACTGTCAGGGCAAAACGCCACTCTTCGGGAGCGAACGTCGAACGCTGCGACCACCACCACGACAATGAGGTAGCAGGGAACGCATAGGGATCCCCTGGCTGGTAGGGCTGCTGATGCCAATCCCGCAGGAAGGGCATCAGCAAGTCGGGCACTTGGATTCCCCCTCGCACAAGTTCCACCAGCTCGGGAAGGTCCTCGTCACGAAGGACCGCGAGACGGAGGGTCCTGCATGAGATCCGCAGGCCGAAGGGAGGAAACATCTCTTCGAGTGTCGACATATCCCTAGCCCACCACACCGGCCCCGCATCGGGGAACGCAAATCAGGCGAAAGGATCAAAACCCGAGACTCGCGTCAAGCCCCACCCTGCCTCCCGGCCGATTGGTGTTTGAATCACCGGAAGCGCCCGGGCACCAATCCTTCCAACGAAACTAGCGGGTCCGTGAGAACCTTCCCCTACTGGCTTTTCAAGCGGCGGCTGACGCCGCCGAGCTCGACGAACTGCGCAGGGCCCCGCACGGCATCCGCTTCGCTCCTGCCTTGCACCCCGTCGCACCCCACCCGGCACGCAAGGAACGAAGAACGTGCTCCAGACCCGCCGTCCGAGACCCGCTCAACACTCCCCCGCCAAAGTCACCCCACGCGACCGTCGAGCCACCCCGATTAATCGAACACTCGCCAGGCGTCCGTACCCAATCCATCGGTCGACGTCGGTCACCAACGGGTACATCGTCGCATCATCAGGCGACCGCGCACGCCTGGATCCCAGTGCGGCCCAGCTTCCCAAGCTGGACACGCGGGTTCGATTCCCGTCGCCCGCTCTCTTCATGCCCTTTTCCGGGTCCTCTATGATCGCTACTCGTCGGTCGAGGGTTTCCTCAACGTTGCGACGGCCGCCAGGAGGAAGAGAATTCCGGCCACGAATCCGGCCCACACGGCCACCGACGGGCGGTCTGATGGATGCGAGATGAACCGTTCGCCAGACCATGGGCTACCGGTCGGTGAGCCAATCGGGATGATCACGACGTACATCAGCCAGGATCTGTGAGTACTCCCCGCCGTACTCATCCAGACTGATTGACAGAGCGACCGGCATCGGCACGAATCCGAGGGCGTGGCCGGAGTCGTCGGCGAACGCAGACTCCGCCATGGTCACCGGCGACGTCTTTCGGTACATGACGACGTTGTCGGGGAACGTCCTCATGACGTAGTAGGTCTCGCCGTCCTTGGTGAACGACCCGCCTCCGTCACCTTCGAAGGCGCTCCACAGCAGGGCCAGGAACCCTATGACCCCGCTCACCACCACCGCCGCGATGATCGCGATGGCCCGCCCGATGCGCCACCCCTTCGTGCGTCCGGGCATGCGTGCACACTCGGCGATGACCTCGACGGCCAGAGCGACCAGACACAGATCGACGATGGCGATCGTGGTGTTGTTGACAGCCGGGATGAACCGGTTGAAGGACCTCGCGACCGCGACGGCGATGAGCAGGACCGCTGAGATCACGGCCACGGATCGGAGGTACTTCATGAGTGGAATCCTATGTTGCGGCCTCGCTCCCCGGACTGACCCGCCTTGCCGCCATGCGCGAGTGACTGTGCGACGCCGTCGAGGGCGACCTTGACCGTTCCGACCAGCACTCCACCCATGACAACCGGCGCCAGCATTGCTCCGACAACCGCGAGGGGCTGACGGCTCCCGGGACGACGAATCTCCTTGCGGGCAGCCCGATTTGCCATACCGATGACGGTCAGGATGCCCAGGGCCTGGGCCGTCGCCGCGATGTCAGCTCCATCCTCCTTCCCGACCCAGCGCGGGTAGAGGGCTGCCGCCGTGGTAATTCCGGTAGTCGTCAGGGCTGCTGCCACACCGCTCATGTAGTGGTTGGGTTTGCCGCCGAGCGACCACGACGTCGCCACCCGGTCAGCCTTGACGAAACCGAGTGCCATGCCGCTGGCGACGCCGGCCCCGATCCACGGCGCTGCAACCAGGCCGCGACGCAGCGTCTCGGGAACGTATTCGTTGAGGTCGGGCAGGGAGTCGTCGGGGCGGATGAGCCCCAGGCGCACGGCGACGGCGCCCAGATTGAGATCCCATCCGATGCCCACAGCGCGAGGCACTAGCAGGTGCGGGTTCTCAGGTTCGAAACCGCGCAGCGCAATGCGGGAGCCGCTCCCCCACGGCGCACCGACGGGGATGCCGAACAGGCGACGCACGCCATCATCGTCTCGAGTCCAGAGGTTCATGATCTCTCCTTGCCAGAAGTGTTGTGGTTATCGTTGGTGGCACGGTCGACGGCGGCTGCGATGCGCGACCACTCATCGATGAGCTCTGTCAGGTAGCCTCGACCGGTGGCAGTCAGGCGATAGATCTTGCGCGGAGGCCCTGACGGCGACTCCTGCCACTCGGTCGAAACCAGATCACCGCGACGCAGTCGGTTGAGCAACGGGTACAGCGTCCCCTGAGACACGCCCAGATCCGTCTCCTTCTCGAGCCTGTCCACGAGTTCCCCTCCGTAGGACGGTTTGCTCGCCAGCAACCCGAGGACGACGAGTTCGAGCGCACCCTTGCGCAGTTGTCGTTCCGCCACGGTTTTCCTCCTCAACCAAGTAGCTTGACTAACAATGTACCTTGCATTGCATAGTAGTTCAATGAGGCATCCCCTGCTCTTACCAGAGGCTCGTCGACCGCTCGTTCCAAACGCCGCCTGATCTCAGCGCCCGGCGCCTAGCCCCTCCCGCAACGTCGAGATGAGGTGCTCAATAAACCGTTCGGCGTCGACGTCACACAGCAGGTCGACGTTGGGCTCCTTGCCCCACCGCCCCATCTCGTCACCGACGGTCTGGCCACGGGTGAGCGTCCCGGTCAGCTCGACGTCGACGGCCAGTGGCCGCGTCGTCGCAAATCTCCCGGTCACCGCATTGGCGACGACGAGCGGGTCGTGCAAGTACGCACACCATCCCAACCCGTCAGCCTCGTGGAACTCGAAGTAGAACCTCAGCGCGTCGGCCAAGACTTTCACAACCGGATGTTCCCCTAGCTCCTTCACAGCCCGACGATCCCTCTCGTCCAGCCTGATGACCTCAGTGGCCTGCAACGCCCCAAGCACGACCCGTTTGGACGCCTTCCCCCATGCCTCGAACACCTCATGGCCGGCCTCCGGGTCCACCGCGATGTTCCACTCGCTCGTCGGGCCGGTGTTGCCACGGTGGTTGATCGCTCCACCCATGACGTGCAGCCCCCGCAACAACTGCGGCAAGTCCGGTTCTTCCCGCAGCGCCAGCGCGAGGTTCGTCAGCGGCCCGGTGACGATGCCGACCAGCTCGCCGGGGTATTTCCGGGCAAGATCCACCCACAGTTGCGCACCGCTGCGCCCATCGGGGTGACGTCCGCAGTCCCCCAGCTGGGCATGCCCCAAACCGTGGGGTCCATGGGTCTCCTCGGCGGTCATCACCGGCTCGACGAGGGGCGCGTCCGCCCCACGCGCCACCGGGGCATCCATCCCGAGCAGCTCGGTCAGCCCCAGGGCATTGCGCAGCACGTCGTCCTGACCGACATTGCCAGCTGTCGTCACCACCCCGACGGTCTCGACATCGTCGCGGCACGCCAGGTAGGCCAGCGCGAACGCGTCGTCAATCCCAGGGTCGCAATCGAGCAGAACCGGCAAGAAACGTGTGGGCATGGCGTCAGAATAGAGGCCCTCCACCGCACCACTGATCGTTGAGTCGTCCCACCTCACCTTCTGCTGAGGCTGTTCGGGCTGGTCAGAGCGCCTTTGCTCCAGGACTCGCACATCCGCGTGTCCTGCCCCCCTCATTGTCCAACGGGTATGTGCCACACATTTCACTGTCCCCTGGTGCCGCCCTGCCCGAATCTTGGAAGGAATCATGCTCGACTGGGTGGACCTCATCATTCGTATCGGAGTCGGCGTCGGCCCCGGAACCCTCATCGAGATAGGAGCCGACGGATTCGGTGCAACTGATCCCCATACCCTCCATACGGACACGTCTCGTAGCATCCCCAGTCCGGCCTGGAGCCCCTCGGTTTGGTCGTGAGCCTTCCTGGAGGACACTTGGCCTTGTCAGAGCAGGTCGTCAGCCACGTGCGTGACGACGCTGGCGAGCGAGTGTGAGGAAGTCATGACCATCGAGGAGAAGGAACCGTCCCGCGCTGAGAGGATCTTTGCGGGCACCGTCGCGTTTACGATCTGCATGGCCGTGGTGTTCGCGATCGTGGCGATCTTCATCGGTTGGCGCTGGTCGCTGAGGATGTTCGTCGGAGTCCTGCTCATCGGAATCCCCGGCGAGATCCTGCTGGAACTGGTTGGCGAGAACCGAATGTTCCCCCGCGGCGGAGGCAAACCGGGCCAGACACGAGCTGCACGTTTGCTCATCCTGACGCTCATCCTCGCCGCGTGGGCTCTCATCGTCCTCGCCCTCACCGCCCTCATCCAACCGTGGTACGGCGCCGTCGGGGAAATGGCGTGGGTCATGGTGATCGGGATCCTCGCGATCCTCATCCAGGGGATCCGGGACACCCGGAAGAAGAAGTCCTAGCCCCTCGCCATGATCACAGCGCCGAGACTCCTCCCTGGCGGCCTTTTGTACCTCTCACGCCAGATGTTCAGGACGTCGGAGACCGTCGGCTGCTTGTCCGCGGGAACGCCGGACTGGAACTCGTCGTCGTGGATCTCCATGTCGAAGTGAGCCGACACAGCACGTACTCTCCTCTAGAGAGGCCTAGACCCCTTGGAATTGTCGAACATGTCGTCAAGGTGGGTGGGCAGGATAGTCTGGCCACACTGGCCACACTGGCCACATAGGCTGGATCCATCGAGATTGTGGGGCAATGGCTGCCTTGCAGATACCAATCCGATCGGCGCGACCGGTCACTGGCCCACACCCGCAGCACGAATCTCACCAGGAAAGGAAGCGTTGACCATGAAGATCAACGACAACGGCCCCAAACCGAACGCCTTCGACATCGAGACCGCAACGAAGGAGAACACGAACTACCGCACCACCGCCTGGACCGGTAAGTACCTGCAGGTGACGCTCATGTCCATCCCGGTGGGAGAGTCCATCGGCCTGGAGGCCCACCCCGACACCGATCAGTTCCTGCGCCTGGACTCCGGCAAGGGGCGCTGCGTCATGGGACCGGCTGAGGATCAGCTCGACTTCCAGCAGGACGTCAGCGACGGCTGGTCCGTCCAGGTCCCGGTCGGCACCTGGCACGACGTCATCAACACCGGTGACGAGCCGATGCAGGTCTACGCCATCTACGCCCCGGTCCACCACACCCCGGGCATCGTCCAGGAGACCGCCGCCAAGGCTGAGGAGGACGAAAAGTCCGGAGCCGACGTCCCACCGGAGTGGAGCGTCCAACCCGACAAGACCGCCGACGATCTGCACGCCTGAGAAGCACCATCCGTCCAGGGCAGGCGGCGATCACCGCCTGCCCACCCGACTGTGTAGACGGCGGGCCTGTCCGCTGACGACTACTACTGAAAGACCTGAGGGCCGTGAAGAACTAGTGGCCGGGGACGAGTAGCTGCTGCGGCATTTCTCCGTAGCGGGCTGGGGTTGCGATACCTGCTGCGAGAAGCGCGTTCGTGGCAAGGATTGGCTCGACGCGGTTGGCAAGCCAGTCCTGTTGAAGGCCAGTCTTGGTAGCGACTTGGTCAAGCGCTACGAAGATCTTGTAGATCGAGTGATCGCTGAACTGGCGATGGTCTCGCTTGGCTCGCCGGGCAATGTTAGAAAGGACCCCTGGGCGGTCGAGAACAGAGTGGTTCCACAGCTTCGCGCAGTGAGCGTTGCGGTTGCGCAGGTAGACAAATGATCGGACTTGACTTGGCAGCGTCGTTGGAGAGACGTTCATCGAAATCGCCACGTCTTGCAGCACTCCGGACTTGCTTGAAGCCTCGATGAGCCTGGACAGACTTCCAAACGAGAAGGCCTCCACAGCTACCCAGATGGGCATGCGTGCGTACGCTTCCGTGCTGTAAGCATTACCCGTCTTGATCTCGTCACGGTAGTGAGACACAAAGGTCTCCTTGCTCCGGTCCAGATTCGACAACGCATGTTCTTCTACACGTTCGCCATCACGACCAGGCGATTGCGTGAATCCCTCACCCCGAGCGAATGCTCCAATCGACCCGACTTTCTGTGCGTAGTAGTAGGCGAACCGGGTTCTCAGGAGAACCTCGATCGGGTGGAGGACTTCGTCGCAAACCGCAACTAGGTCTTGCTCCGCTTCGTAGAGACGCTGAATTACTTCGAAGGATGAACCATCGAGGAAACGATCGTCGCCCGCCGTAGGGTCCACTTGCCAGTACCGGAAATATCCCGAGAGCCGGTAGTAGTTCACGCGAGATAGGAAATCAGCTGCTGTTGCGGTATCAGTTACGGTCAAACCGCGTTCTTGAAGCAGTTCAACTTGTTCGTCGTAACTGAACCAGCGCTTAACCATGAGCTTTCTAGACACTGAAAGGCCCCGGTCATTTGTGCATTGTCCCTCGCGAGACTAGAGGCCTGACCGGGGATCTATCACATCTCATAGTACGTCAACGTAGCCGTCTCGTCAACGCCACGACGAGACTCACGCATGGTCCCCGCATAAACAGGGCCCGTGCCTCACACACTTTTCCGCGTGAAAGCGTCAGGCAACAGCGACGACCAAGGGTATGGATGGTGAGGGGGTGTCAATGCAGGCTTGCTATGAGGTGACCAAGAATTACGCGGCCGCCTATGCGTCGACGTCGACAAAGGACAAAGGGCATCGTGGATCAGGTGGTCGAGGTGACCGGCTGGAACCGCGACCACACCCGCCAGCAACTGTGAGCCAGGATGGGCCAGCCCAAGAGCCGCGCGAGCGCCACCGTCAGGGTCATGGACACACGCCGTACCAAGGGCTGCAAGTACTCCTCCGACGCCCACACAATCCTGCCCACCGTGTGGGCGACCAGTGGCGGGTTGTGCGGCAAGTACTTGGCGGTATCGATGAACGACTTGCTCGACGCGATGGAGGCCGAAGGCTGCCCAACGCGATCACCATCGGCACAGCCGGTGCCCAGGTCGAATCCGAACCCGGGTTCTTCGAGGTCGACATGGTTACTCACTGCGGGTTCACGGTGAAAGGCGAGTTCTGTCAGACGGTGAACGTCACCGGCATCCGCCGCGCCAGTTAACCCCAGATTTCACGGGAAAACTACATGAGGCGAGGGCCCCCATCTCGCGGGGACGTGACAGTGAGGCACCGCAAATCGATCCCAGCCTTAGCCCTGATACCGGGCGATCCTCTCCTCCAACCCGGCTTCAACACCGGGCCACTCAGCGCGGATTACCGAGAAGTAATCAATATCGGCGATGGTTCCGTCAGCCGCCGGACGGAAAGATCGCAGCGTGCCTTCAAGCTGTGCCCCAAGCCGGGCAATCGCCGAACGAGAGCGGGTATTGCGATGATCACAGCGCAGGGCGACCCGGTGCATACCAAAGTCCTCAAAGGCACGCCGGAACAACATCAGCTTCGCAGACGGGTTCACCACCGTGCCCCACACGTTACGACCATAAATGGTGTACCCGATCTGGCAACGAATCCCCGGAACAATGTCATACAGACCGGTCCGGCCAACGAACCGTCCGTCAAGTTCGACGGCATACATCTCGAAATTGTCCGCCTCGATCAGTGACCGGAGATGGTCGCGCATCTGATCGTCAGACGTTGGAAACGGGGTGGAATTGCCCTGCCAACTCTCCTCGTCGACGATGGCGCGCAGCTTAGGCGCGTCGGTCAGTTTGAGAGGACGCAAAGCGACCGGACCCACAGCAAGAGCAGTCATGTCGGCAATCCTAACTCGACACATCTGAGGAGCACCCGATCTCATCATGCGAGTCAATCAGGAAGCTGCGCATGGCTAGCCTGCGTACATGTTCCCCGGGAAGCATCTCCAGGGACAAAGGATGTTGGACTTCCCACCCACACCGCCTGATATGTGAACAGGCTAGGCTCCTTTCAGATTATTTTTCACGGCACAAGGACGTCATTTCCTGGTGCGTTGTTCGTCTCTACCACAACGGTTCATCGCCACGGTTCCCGTGTTCGCCTTTTCGTATTTTACCCACCACATAGAATGAATTGGTCGAGATCGTGGGGCAACGACAGCCTCACCGAGGCCGATCCAGCCATCGAGACTGCTGCCAAGGACGAGAAGTCCGGGGTCGACGTCCCGCCGCAATGGAGCGTCCAGCCTGCCAAGAGAGCAAACGATCTGCATACTTGAGTAACCCAGCGTCGACCCAGACCAGGAGCCCCCCCGATGACACCCCAGACTCGCCCATGACGATGAAGAAGAACTCCCTCGTCCTGGCGATCTGCATCATCGTCTTGGAACTCATCGGCGGGATGCAGACCTACCTCACCCAGCTCATCCTGCCGATCATGGCGGCCGACCTCGACGCCCAGGACATGTACGGCGTCATCACCGGGGTCGGATCCCTCTCCACCATGGTCGGCCTGCCCATCGGTGCCACCTTTCTCAGACGCTGCCGACTTCCGAGAATCCTCCTGACGGCCACAGCGGCCCTCATCGTCGGGGCCATCATCAGTGCCACCGCCCCCACCATTTGGGTCTTTCTCATCGGCCGCGCGATCCGCGGATTCGCTGGGGCCTGCCTGGCCATGACGTCCATCGGTGCCGTCGCCGTCGGACTGACCGGGCGAGCTCGTCAACTCACCCTGGCTTTCAACTCGGCCAGCTGGATCATCGCATCCATTGTCGGCCCGAGCTACGCCGCATGGGTCACCCACCTGCTCTCCTGGCGCTGGGCGATGCTGTGTTACCTGCCCTTCCTGCTCGCGGCGCGGATCGTCATCGCCGAGAACCTCGACGCCGACCAGCACAGCGACGACTCCCCCATGCCCCTCAAGGCCACCGGGCTCATCGCCATCGGCATCACCCTCATAATCGTCCCGGTGCCCTCACCGTGGAAATACGTCCTCATGATCGCAGGATTCCTCATCCTGGGCTGGGTGGCCATCATCTCCATGCCGCCGCACACTTTCACCACGGGTGGCATCCGCCTGCACGCCCTGGCAGGTCTGTTCTTCCTCACCGGCGCCTACTACTCCGCCAACGAGCTGGTCACGCTGAGCTACCACGACCTCTTCGGCGGTGACGCCAAGGACCTCGGCTACATCATTCTCGGCGGCGGACTCGGATGGGCCATCACCGGCGTACTCGCCGGCCTCAAACCCACCAAGAATCCACGTCATTACCTCATCCGGATCGGGGTGGGCGTCGGGCTCATCATCACCGCGTCGACCCTCATCACCATCGCTCTGGCCACCCGGATGGCCGGTCTGCCACCCTTCCAGGCCATGATGGTGCTGTGGATCAGCGCCGGGATCGGCATGGGGGTCGTCTACCTCGACGTCCTCAGCACCCTCTTCGAGGACCCCATCGTCCCCGACGGCATCCCCATCGAGGCCATCGCGGGATCATCCGTCATCGTCGAGAATCTTGCCAGCGCCATGTTCGTCCCGCTACTCACGTCTCTGGTCGCGGTGGCCTTTCCCCAACACGGTACCTCAACGCCGATCACCCCACCACGCTGGCCTTACGCCCTGTCCTGGGGTCTGGTTGCCGTGCTCGCCGTCATCGCACTGAGCTATCTCATCCGCTCCGGGCACAGCGAAAAGGCAGCGTGGCTGGCCAAGCCTGCCGAGGCAGACCAGTCAGATCGCGCGGCCCAGGCTCAGCCCTCAGTCAGGTGAGAACTCCGAACAAACCTGCTCAGCTCCCACTCCGACGAGCTTTCCCAGGAGGACGAGGAGAGCACCAGAACCGCCCTCGCCAAGGACGGGCAGGACGTTCGGGGCCATCTTGACGCAGATACCGGGGGGCCAGCACCGCGCACCCGAGAACCAGGGGTGGCCAACTGCACCAGAAGCATGGCACCATGCGCGCTCGGCAAGGGTCTGGCCGATGCGACGCGCTGTACCCCCGCCAGCAGCAAAGTGTGGAGTTGCTTGAAGATGTCGCCTCCTGGCCAGGGCCATCAGTGAGCTGGAGACCCCACTGTTTGACATGCACCCCGATGGACGGTGATGAGTCACAACGCGGGATGGGGGAACAGCAGGAGGATTCCCCGTCTGGGAATGCGATCATTTCCGCGTGACCGCGCCAGGGAACAGCCCGTGCTCCATGCCGGCGATGATGAATTCAACCTTGAGATCAAGATTGCCGCGCTCCCCCAGATCCTGCATCCCGAAGATGTCGGGGAGGCCCTCGGTCATGACCCCGATTCTCTCGACGCCGGTGCGTCCGTCCTCGTCAGCCACCAGATAGGGCTGCATCGAGATGAAGGTCTCGAAGGTGGTGTCCCCGACGAAATCGAAGGCGAAAGCGGCCCCCTCGACTCCTCCGGGAATACCAAGTTCTGCCAATCCCTGCGCAATCGCCGCGCAGCGAGGCATGACTGCCCCAAAAGTCTCTGGCTGAGTCATGAGCACCAGCGGGGCCTCTGGATATCGCTCACACAACGCCCACTGACGGTCGACAATCTGACGAAGGGCGTCCTGCCAACTCGCGACGTTGGGATCGGGTTCAATGTCCACCATGATCTCCGCGATTGCAGCCACTTGCAGTTCCTGACGAGAACTGAACTCTCGGTACAAGGCGGTGGCCTTCACCCCGAGACGATCAGCGACCGCCCTCAAGGTGAAGGTCTCAATGCCCTCGGCCAGGGCTGCATCAATCGCCTGACGTCGCGTAAACGCAGGCCTGCGCCCTGGCCGTTTGCTGATCATTCACGGCCCACGAGCGACCACCCCTCGGCCCGCTCCCGGGCATGCCACAGATCGGCGTAAGCACCGCCGCTGGCAATGAGGTCGTCATGGGTTCCCACTTGGCAGACTCTACCGGTGTGATCGATGACGACGATGCGATCCGCCGAACGGATGGTGTCGAGCTTGTGAGCGATGACGAGGATCGTCGAGAACTCACGCAGCTGGGCCAGGGCGGCCTCGATGTGGGCCTCGTTCTCCGGGTCGAGAGCAGAGGTGGCCTCGTCGAAGAGCAGGATCGGGGCGCGTTTCAGCAAGGCTCGTGCCACCGACACCCGTTGCCGTTCACCACCCGAGAGACGACGGCCACCTTCACCAACGCCGGCGTCCCATCCACCGGGCAGACGAGCTGCGATCTCATCGACCCCGGCCAGAGACCCCGCCTTCCGGACCTGCTCGTCCGTGGCATCCGGGTCACCGATGCGGATGTTCTCCGCCAAAGTGGAGTCGTAGAGATAAACGTCCTGGAAAACCATGGCGAGCTGACTCATGAGCTGCTCGGTGGTTTGGTCGCGCACGTCCAGTCCGCCGACACGCACCGTCCCGGAGTCGACGTCCCAGAACCTCGCCATGAGCCGGAACAGAGTCGTCTTGCCAGCCCCCGAGGGGCCGACAATGGCCGTCAAACCCCCCGCTGGAGCAGTGAACGTGACGTCATGGACGACCGGGTGCTCCTTGTCATAACCGAAGGAGACGTCTTCGAAGGACACCTCACCGGGAGCTGTCATGTCGCCCGGGGCCTCGGGCTCGGGAAGCACCTCAGCCGAGAGGATCTCGTCGACCTCACTGACCGGCTTGCGCGCGGTCTCGACGGACAGAGCAGCCGAGACGACGTCCTCCAACACCTTGGCGTAGCGCAGCGAGACGCCGACGAAAGCAACCGTCGCGACCGGGGCGAGGGTGCCGTTGCTGCCCATGCGCGCGGCCAGCACGATGAGGACGACCGCGACCGCCTGGGCACCCAGACCCGAGAGGAAGTTCGCCGTCACGCCCAGCCCCAGACACTTACGAGCGGCGCGTTCATTGGCCCGGCGTGCATTCCGAAGCGGCTCGTAGCCCTCGGCTCGGCCGGCGGCCCTCAGCACTGGTTGGGTCTCACAGAACTCGACGATGCGGGCAGCCAGTTCCTGCTCGGTCGGCTGGACCACCGACTCACCGCGAAGCCACAAGGCTCGCGAGGCGATCATGATCAGACACATCGCAGGCATCGAGATGAGCAGGGACAACCCCAACTGCCACGACCAGAACCACGAGAGCACCATCATGACGACGGTGGTCGCGGCACCGCGCACGAGTGGGGCGGTGAAATGTGCCAACCCCTCGCCCAGGTGCATGAGTCCCTGAGTGAGAAGGCGGGACAGGCGGCCGGGGAAACTCGAGCGGAACCATCCCAGTGGCAGGCTCGCCACCTGGTCGCCGATGCGCACGCTGAGTTTTCCCATGACATCCATCGCGGCGAGATAGCCGATCGTCGACTGGAAGTACGTCACGACGGCCCCGGCAACGGCCAGGGCGACGAGCACCCACACCCAGCCCTGCCAGGTCAGTCCCATCGAGGGTCCACCCTCGACGAATGCCGTGATCGTCGGAACGATGGCGAACAGGCCAACTCCCTCGAGGACTCCCTGGACACCTGCCAGCCACAGGGAGCGACGGAACTTGGCAGCTCCTTCCTCGGTGAGAAGGGGCCTGAAGGTGTTCAGGAGCAGGATGTCGCCCGCCCAGGAAAGGCGGGAGTTCATGGTCGTGGTCATTGAGTGACTCCTTCCATCGCTCGCCCTGCCGACAGACGCGCCCAGTAGGGCTGGTCGGCCAATTCCTCGGACGAACCGCAAGCTGCGATGCCACCGCCCTCCATGACGCAGATGACGTCAGCTCCGGCCACCGACTCGGCGTGGTGACCGATGGCGAGCACAGTTCGGCCCCGGGCCAGTGCAGCCAGGGCCTGCTGGATCTCCGCCTCGCAGTCGGGATCGGTGGCGGCCGTCGCCTCGTCGAGCACGAGGATCGGGGCGTCGGCGAGCACAGCGCGGGCGATCGACAGCCGCTGCTTCTGACCACCCGAGAAATCGGTGTCCTCACCCAGGACGGTGTCGAAACCCTTCGGCAGTGCGTCGATGTCGTCAAGAATGTGGGCGGCCCGAGCAGCCTCGCACACCTGGTCGTCGGTGGCGTCGGGACGGGCCAGGGTGATGACGTCACGGATGGACCGACGCTGCATGTACGGATCCTGGAGGACGAAGGACACCAACCGGTAGAGGTCGTCCTGGGCGAGGTCCTTGAGGTCGACCCCACCAATGCGCACCACCCCGGAATCAGGGTCGCGGAAGCGGGCGAGCATCGTCGCCAGGGTCGACTTGCCGGACCCCGACGGCCCGACGAGAGCCGTCACCGTCCCCGGACGCAGCGTCAGGTTGACGTGGCTGAGCGCCGGGATGACGCCGTCAGGGGTGAGGTAGGAGGCGCTGACGTCGTCAAAGGTGACCGTCATGTCATCAGGAATCCGCGCGCTGACCTGTGGATGGCTGATCTGCTCGATGGACAGCACGTCCTGCAGACGCAGAGCCGCGTTGCCGGCCTGTTGGTAACCCCATGCCATGTTGCCCAGTACCTCGATGGTGCGCGGCAGGACCAGGGCGATGAGTGAACAGGTGAGGACGTCGGTGACGCCCACCCAGCCGGCCTTGGCCATGAGCAGACCGAATCCCAGGTTGATCGCCATGAGGGCGGCCACCGAGATCACCGACAGAGACAGGGCCGACGCCTTGATGAGCGGGCCACACCAGTTCCAGTAGAACTGGGCGAACTCCTCGCACGCACGGGTGAAGCGACGATGGGCCTTACCGGTCTGTCCGAAGTTCTTGACGACGTGGATCCCCTCCGTCAGCTCGATCGACGAGGATGAGATGTCGGCCAGTTTGTCGTCCATCTCGGCGGTCTTGGTGGCCATGTCTCGCATCGTCACCCACTGCAGCAGGGCGTAGATCGGGAAGGTGGCGATGGAGAGAAGTCCCAGCCGCCAGTCCACCACGAAGGCGTAGACGAGCAGGACGAGCGGAACTCCCACGGCTGCGGTTTGCTCAACGGGCGCATGGGCGACGAGCATGTGGATCTGGACGGTGTCGTCCTGGATGGCCTTGCGCACTCGACCGGTTGACGACGAGCTGAACCAGGCCAGCGGCGCCTTCGAGATGTGGTCGATGATGCGATCCTGCAAGATGTTGCGCACCTTGATGTCGGCGATGTGAGTGATGAGGAGGGCCACCACGTAGAGCATGGCCTGGATGCAGAAAGCCATCCACAGCACATTGGCGGTATGGGTGAGCGCCTCACGGTCGACGTGATCACCCAGCAGGATCGCGCCGAGTCTCGTCAGGGCGACGTACGGGGCCAGTGCGACGATGCATGACACCACGACAAGGATCCGCGCAACGATGACGTACCCACGAATGGGCCTCATGATCATCGACAGGGCCTTGCCGCCGGCACGGTGCTTGGCCTGATAGTCCTGAGTTCCTCCCGGCGCGACAGCGTCGGGGCACACCTGCAGGGACGTGGAGATCTCGGTCACTTCGTCAGTCCTGCCCGCTGGAAGTGCTTGCGACCCACCTTGATGCCCAACCAGCCACCGGCCAGCCCCAGCAGGAAGACGATGACGGCCCATCCCGCCACCAGGCCAGGTGTGAAGAGTTCCCGCATCTTGTTGGAGTAGTCGGCACCCATCTGCTCGGTGATCATGGCGTAGTACTCGTCGGTATTCACGAGCATCGGGATGAGCGGCACGATCATCCACAGCACGAACACGGCATACCCGAGCATCGCGCAGCTCGTCGTGAGACGGGTGCTGCGGCCGGCATTGGTGATGATGATGTCGGAGAGGAATCCGAGCACTATTCCAGCCGGGATCATCCAGATGGTGTGCCCCGGGCTCATACCGAGCCCGACGAGCAGACCAGTGATCGTCATGGTGCCAATTTTCGGCACCCGTGCAACTGACAACATGAGGACGATGCCGCCCAGCAGGATGCCCAGGATCCAACCGACGAACATGAAGGCCGGACCGGCGAGACCGATCATGCCGCAGGCGTAGAAGACGACGAAGAAGATCACCGCGAAGATGGCGATACTCACCAGGTCACGCGTTGTCAGACGGGGTTTCATGATTGTCCTTTCAGAGTGGTGATGTTGATGAGGTAATCCCCACATCGGGCCATGAGCTCCGGGTCGTGGGTGATGACGATGACGACCTTCCCAGCGGTCGCGAGATCACCGACGAGGTCAGCGATCGAGGTGAGGTGACGAAAATCGGCACCCGATGTGGGCTCGTCGAAGATGACGACCTCCTTGTCCTGAGCGATGGTGGCCGCCACGACGAGGCGCTGGGCCTGCCCACCGGACAGTGACAAGGGGTGACGGTCACGTTGGCCGACCAGGTCGAGACGTTCCAGGAGCGCCGGGACGTTGGCGGCATCGCGTTGGCGCGGGTCCAGACCGAGGGTGACTTCCCGCTCCACCGACTCGCTGAACAGCTGACGGCGGACGTCCTGCATGACCATCCCGCACGATTTCTGCCTCCTGCCGGTGCTCCACGGCTCTCCCATGCCGATACGGGCGCTGGGCGGGGACTTTTCGAGCCCGCAGATCAGTCGGGCCAAGGTCGATTTGCCCGCGCCATTGGGGCCGGTGAGGATCGTCACCGCTCCGGCCGGCAGGAAGAGGGAGTCGACGTCGAGAATCGTCGGGCCATGCCCGTAGGAGAAGGACAGGTGCTCGACCATCAGCCCAGTCGGGAGTTTTGGGCCATCGGTGTTGGAGGAGGCTGCGGCGGTCGGCGGCTCGGGTATGTCCACCGGGACGACATCGACGGCGCGGAGGCCACGTTCGGTCCGTTCCATGTCCGTCAGGCTGAAAAGATCATCGCCGGTCATGGTTTCGGCGACCCTGCCGTCAGAAATGCGATGAACGACGTCGACCATCCCACGGAAGAGGTGCAGCCGATGCTCGGCAATGACCAGCGTCTTCCCGGAGGCCTTCAGCTGGGCGACGAGGTGGCGAAAATCGTCGATTCCCTCGGCAGAGAGATTCGAGGTCGGCTCGTCGAAGAGGAGCAGATCGACGTCAGTGACCAGGGCACAGGCACACGCGACGCGCTGCAACTCCCCTCCCGAGAGGGTGTCGAGCCGCCTGTCGAGCAGGTGTGCGATGCCGGTCTGGCCGACTGCCCGAGTCATAGCGTCGCGGATCTCAGACGGGTCGACCCCGTAATTCTCCAGCCCGAAAGCCAGCTCGGTTCGCACGCTGGAGGTGAAGAACTGGGTGCGAGGATTCTGGAAGATCATCGCCGAGGTGCGCCCGACGTCGTGGAGTTCGACCCCGGCCAGATCAGTGCCGTCCACCTCCGCCTTGCCACGCATGGTGCCCTCGAAAAACTTCGGGACAAGGCCATTCATCGTCCGCAGCAGGGTGGACTTCCCCGATCCTGATCCCCCAATGAGCAGGGTCAGGGTCCCGGGCCGGATCGTCATGGTGATGTCCCGGAGCTGGTCCACGGCCTCTCGGTCGGGCGTGGGGCCGTCATCGAACGGGGACCCGTCGAGGTCAGGGACCGGGTAGGCGTAGGAGACGTCGGTCAGGCTGACGCTCATGCGATCACCTCGGTCACGCGCCAGGCAATCAACGCGACCAAAACCGTCAGCACGACGACGTCACCGAGACGGAAACGACTCGGGTCCAGGGTGGACCGGGATTTTTGTGCACCCAGCCCCTTGATGATGGCTGCGGCGGAGAGCTCGTCGGCGATCCGGGCAGCCGAGGCCAAGAAGGGGATGACGACGTATTCCCCCGTACGCAGCGGGTGGCGCATGGTTGAGCGGGCGCCGGGTCTCAGGCCTCGCAGGGTCATGGCCTGGACGATCGCCCGCAGCTCGCGCACTGCCATCGGGAAGAACCTCACCACGACCATCACCGGGACCTGCACGACCCGCGGCGCACGCATCTGGGTGAGGACTGAACCAACCCGGGTGACGTCGAGAACCTTGATCGCAGCCACTGCCGAGCCGAAGACTCCTGCGAAGCGGAACATCCAGAAGGCGATGAAGACCAGAAATGCGGAAACAGCCGAGTGCCATAGGGCTGGAAGGGCGAAACAGCAGAAGACCCACACCAGGACAAAGGCCAGCCACCCGATCCACGTCGTGGGGCGGGTCGTGAGCACGAGTGACACCGCGACGACACCGAGGCAGGCCAGCACCAGAGGCGTCGACCCCGCTCCCATGAGAAGGACGTTGAGAACGATGACATAGAGGAACAGGGTGCGTGGGTCCACAGCACCGTGGAACCCCCGAGTGCGGGGCCGATGGGTGGTGGTCAGCGCGCTTCCGGCCATGGCGCGGGCCATCGGGAGCGGGGGGATGTCACCTTGTCGGGCCACGGTCACCTCGTCACAATTCATAAGGCAACCCTAACTCATTAGTTATCCTCGTTAACAAATAGGGGTCATTCACGCCCTGGCAAGGAGAGACACTCACAGGCCAGACAGGCGGTCCTACTGGTGACGCTGGAGGGCACACCACGTTCGGAGGAATCGCGGCCTCGCGCAGGCGCGATCACCACGGGCATTGCCCGTCACCACCTCAACGCGAACACCACAGGACTCGCCCTGCCCCCACGGCTACCCTTGAAGTGAGTTGATCGAGAGGAGACCCTCGTGGGAATCGGAAGCAACATCGGCAAGGCCCTGCTGGCTCAGGCACCCGGCGCGGCCGTCTCGATGCTGCGCAGCATCCTGGGATTCGCCATCGACGGTGCCTCATCGCTGCCGGGAGCGCGTCAGGCCGCTGGTAAGACCCTCACCAAGCACGACGGTGACGTCGAACAGGCCATCAACTCCCTCGTCAACCAGCACATCGCCATGGCCGGTGCACAGGGATTCGTCTCCAACCTCGGTGGCGTCGTCACCTTGGCCGTGACCATCCCCGCCAACATCTCGGGCGTCGCGATCGTCCAGGCCCGCATGGTGGCTGCCATCGCCCACCTACGCGGCTACGACCTTGACGACCAGCGCGTCCGGACCGCCATCCTCGCCACCCTCATGGGTCAGCGTGAGGTCGACAGCCTCATTCACGAGGAGAAGCTTCCGACGACCCCGATGGGCATCGCCACCGCCCCGGTGGGGGGACGCCGATCTGGAGAAGGTCGTCGCCCGTAACCTCGTCAACGTCCTCATGGGCCAAGTTGCGGGCAAGAAACTGCCGGTCTTCGTCTCCAAGCGCGTGCCCGTGTTAGGTGGTGGAGTCGGAGCCACCACCGACGGGTTCACCACCTGGAGCGTCGCTCGTTACGCCCGCAAGCAGTTCCCGACCCGCCGCCCGCACGGCTGAGGCCAGGATCTGTGTTCGGTCCGGGACGCGTCAGAAGGTTTGCCGACGGCGTGCCCCGGGCCGACGTGTGCGGCTGCGACGAAGCAGCCCGACAGCCCGCGCAGCCGTCGTGCAGACTTCCCAGGGCCTGCAGGGCATCCTGCTCGCCGACGTGCCAACGACCGGACTTGACGAATTGGAACACCCCGACGTCCCAGCCGTGGTTCCACGCGCGCAGCGCGGTTCCCATGGCGGCAGTGGTCTTGCCCTTGCCCTCACCAGTGTTGACCATGACGACCGGTCTCAGACGCCGTTGTCTGGTGGTGCGGCCATCCTGGACGGCATTCGGGTCCTGAGTGATGGGGCTCTGGCCTGCTGGCATGGAAACCTCCTCGCGGGTCCTCGCCCGCATCATGGCAGCGTCGATCTGACTCAGCACCGACCCGGACGACCTGGCTTGCGCATCGAGGCGCCTCGGTGGTCGAGGCACGCCCGACGGGGCTCACAGTGGCGGGACCGCTCCGGACTCACACCGGATTCCTCCTGGCCGGTACCGCGATTCTGACACACCGAAGGTGTTTTCACTCACCCGGCATACCCTTGAGCCGTGACCATTGACCCTGACACCGCAAAACTGGGCCGCACCCCCGGCCTTGACGAGGAACACTTTGCCCATGACGGGCTCATCACGAAGCATCCGGTGCGCGCGGTGGCGCTGGCCGCCCTGCGCCCCATGCCCGGGCAGACGCTGTGGGATCTGGGCACCGGCGCCGGATCGGTCGCCGTGGAGTGGTGCCGTACCGATCCCACCTGTACCGCGGTCGGGGTGGAGCGGCGGGCCGACCGAGCCGCCAACGCACGTACCAATGCCGAGAATCTCACCGCACCGGGACAGTTCACGGTGATCGATCACGACCTCACCGAGGGGCTGCCCGACGGGCTGCCCACCCCGGATGCCGTGTTCATCGGTGGCGGGGCGACAGCTGAGCTCGTGGACGCCTGCCTGGCACGGTTGCCGCAGGATGGAAGGATCGTCGTCCACGGGGTGACGATGGAGGCCGAGACCCTGGTTGTCGACCTGTCGGGGCGGCTGGGCGGTGAGCTCATGCGGTTCTCGGTGGAGAACGCCGACCACATCGGGCGGCTGCGCGGGTGGAAACCCGCCCGCACCGTCGTCGCATGGAGCTGGGTCAAGGACTGAGGTTCAGACCGCCACCTCGCGTGGCAGTGCTCACGCTGCCCGCGCGGATGCCCACACCAGCTCCCCACGTGGGCGCTCACATCAGCTTCTGGAGCTTCTGGGTGGTCATGCCAGCTCCCCCACGCGGCACCGCTCCCCCCGACAGCTTCCCCACGTGGTAGCGCTCGCACCAGTCCTCACACGACACCGCCCACCTGACAACTCCAGGGAACCCCAGCCGCCCGTGTCGAAAGCAGCCCGTGCCGAACCATCGCTCGCGACGGCCATTCACCGTGGCAGCTCGGCAGTTCGACGGGGGCAGCACCCGGAGTCTGCCGAGCTGTGCCACCGGCCTGGCTGTGATGCCGGGCCTGCCTTGGTGCCGTACCGGGCGTGCGTCGGTCCCGAGCCGGGGCCAGCTTTGATATCGGGCCGGGTCTGCCAAGCTGGCCGGGTCAGGTCTGCTTCCGATACCGGGTCGGGCCAGCTTTGGTGCCGGGCCAGCTTGGCTCACCGCGCCTCGAGGGCGGCAACCACCTCATCCATGGTGCGTGGCAGGCTACTCACTCCCATGCGCTGGGCGAGATCCAGCGCCCACGGCAGGTGCAGGTGTGCCCGTTCCACGATGTCGGAGTCGGCGAGCATCTCGTCGATCGGCCCCTGGACGACACTGTGATCCACCACGACGAGGGCCTCGTCGGCCCAGGCCAGGGCCAGATCGACGTCATGGGTTGCCATGGCCACCGTCGTGCCGGTCTGGTGCAACCGTCCCAACGCCGCCATCATCCGCGACACACCGTCGGGGTCCAGCCCGGCGGTCGGTTCGTCGAGCATGAGCAGTTTGGGTCGCATGGCCATGGCTCCGGCCACCGCGACACGTTTGCGTTCCCCGTAGGACAGCTGGTGGGTGGCGCGTTCGGCCAGGTGATCGGCGCCCAGCAGGGTGAGGGCCCCGGTGACTCGTTCGCGCACCTCGTCCTCGTCGAGTCCCATGTTCATCGGGCCGAACGAGACGTCCTGGAAGACGTCTGCACTGAAGAGCTGGTCGTCGGGATCCTGCAGGACGTGCTGGACGACGCGACGATGCTCCCGCAGCGCCTTCTTGTTGTGCTCCAGACGTTTGCCCTCACGCAGCACCTCACCGGACACCGGTTCGAGGGAGCCGGACAGGCAGCGCAGCAGGGTCGTCTTGCCCGAGCCGTTGGCGCCAAGGATTGCGACGCGCACCCCCTGATGCAGCCGCAGGTCGACGTCCCGCAGCACCATGGGACGCCCGGGATGGGTGGCACACATGGCCCGGGTCTGCATCAGGACGGTAGGGGCACCCTCGGCATCCTGGGTGACATCAGCGCTGGGGGCCGCGCCAGCGTCGTCCCCGCCAGCATCGTCGGAGTCATGAACCTCACTGGCCCCAGCACCGTGCGCCGCTGAGCTCGTCCCGGAATTGCCCGGTGGTGTGTGACCTGTCGCGGTGCGGGGTCCTGTCTCGGTGCGGAGGGCATGGGAGGCGTCCACGCCCATCTGACCACTGCGAGCCTTGTCCGACCCGATACTTCTGGATTCCCCGGTGTCGCTGGATTCTCCGGTGCCTCTGGATTCGTTGTCGGTCATCGCCACAACCTTCCTGTCGTCGCCCATGTGATCGCCCAGATCGCCACCAAGCTCACCACAGTGGACACCATGAGTTTCGTGCTGGCCCGACGTGGCATGGTCAAGGTCACCAGGGACGACTCGAATCCACGATTCGTCAAGCCGTCATTGAGCCGCTCAGCACGATTCCACGACCGCACGGCCACCGATCCCAGAAGCGCAGCAGTGTTCTCCCAGCGTCGCTTCCGGCTGGGGGCGTCGTCGCTGAGACGGTTGCGCTGGGCCTCCTGGGCCGTGAAGAACGTTCCGAGCAGCACGAAGATGAGCCGGTAGGTGAGCGAGGAGATCTCCAGCAGCGGATCGGGAATGTGGAATGTGCGCAACCAGGTGAGCAGGTCGACCATCGGTGTTGTCACGCCGAGCACCATCACCGCCAGGGTGCCGCCCAGGCCGTGTTCCACCAGGGAAGCGGCCTGCGCCGCAGATGCCGGGCCGATGCTCACCCCACCGGCACGCCACCACTCCGGCCCGCCGGTCGAGGTACCCACGCTGATGAGCACCGAGATACCACCGATGACGAGGAAGACGATCGGGGCCGCCATGGCCTGCCACAGCACTCGGGGCTGGATGTGCGCGAATCTGACGATGACGACCACCGAGACGACTGCCACCATGAGGGCACCCGGCCACACGCCGATGGGTGCGCCATGGACGAGCACCTCCGGGGTGCACAAGGAGGTGAGAAGGAGGCCGGTGCTCAGCGCCACCTTCTCCCCCACACGGCGATGCCGCCAGGGAGAATCCCAGGCGGCATCGTCAAGAGAGGTGATCTGCATCAGGCAACCGGGTTGGCGGGAGCGGCATTCGTCTTTCCCGCCTCGACGGCCGTGGCATCGCTCAGGTCAGAGGCAGCCATGGCCTCCTCGGCACCGCGCTTGCGGCCAGACATCCGGCCCAGGGCGTAGCCGACGATTCCAGCACCGAGGGCGGCCTGCATGGCGAACAGACCTGATTCGACCTCGCCGGAGGAAGGCTCGAAGATCGGCTCGATCCATGGCTTGGCACCGGCCTCCTCGGCTGCATCGGCTGCGGCGTCGTCGGTTCCACCGAAACCTTCACCGTCATGGGTGGTCTTGCGGCCACCGAAGACCATGCAGATGACGAAGATCGCGATGAGCAGGATGATGAGGACCGGGGTGACCCACTTGGACCTCTTGGTCAGCGACGTATCAGACTTGTGAACGGACTTCTCAGGCATGGGACACCTCCGCAGCGTCAGCAGACTCGGCCGGCTCGTCGGCAAGCACACCAAGCTTGCGCAGCTGGGGTGCGGCAACGTTGGCCAGGAAACGGAACAGCAGGATGCCGAGGAATCCCTCGGCGATGGCCAACGGCACCTGGGTGGTTGCGAAGATACCGAGGAACTTGGCAGCAGCACCCCCGACACCGGACTGCTGGTCGGGGAAGGCAATGCCCAGCTGGACGCTGGTGACGCAGTAGGTGGAGAAGTCGGCTGTGGCCATGGCCAGGAAGATCGCCAAGGCATCTGGCCCGTGGCAAACCTTGGTGAGCTTGTAGAACGCGTATCCGACCCACGGGCCGACGATCGCCATCGAGAAGGTGTTGGCCCCCAACGTCGAGATTCCGCCGTGTGCAAGTAGCAGAGCCTGGAAGATGAGGACGATCATGCCGAGGAAGGCCATGACCGGGGGACGGAAGAGGACGGCACCGGCTCCGGTACCGGTGGGGTGGGAGGACGAACCGGACACACTGGGCAGTTTGATGGCCGACAGCACGAAGGTGAAGGCACCGGCGGTGGCCAGCAGCAGCCGGTTCTCGGGGTGGTGCTTCACCTCCTTGACGACCTCAACGGCACCCCAGACGACGAATGGTGCGCTGACGGCGTACCACACACCGCATTGCGCCGGTGAGAGGATTCCTTCTGCAATGTGCATGAGGGACTTTCTCCTTTCTCGGAATCTTGCGTTCCGTGCTGGAAAGGCTCGTCCACAACGGCGTTCCTGACTCCCACTTGGGCAAAGAGTTGCACGAAGTGTTCACAGTGGCGCGACCGTGCCGGAATTCCCCGGCTTCCGCCCAGATGCGACGAGACTGTTCTGTTGTCGAGCTTCATTGTTTCACATCGGTCTGCACACATGTAATCGGGGACATGCACATTTGACAGACCAGGCCTTGCACGGCACCACCCCTGCCGCCACGTCCTCTCACTCACGATCCGTGGCGCCGCGTTCATTGCCTGTACCAGTGACCTGCAGAACTCTCTGCTGGCCAACGAGACGCTAGGCTCGAGGTGTCATCCAGCTGCGAGGAGTGGTCATGTCATACGTCAACAACGGATCCGACATCTACAAGGAGTCATTCCGTATCATCCGCGAGGAAGCGGATCTTGCGCGATTCCCCGCCGATGTCGAGCGAGTCGTCGTGCGAATGATCCACGCCGCAGCAGACCCGGCAATTGCCGGTGACATCGCCTTCACCCCCGGTGTGGTCGAGGCCACGCGTCGTGCGCTGGCGTCTGGCGCGAACATCCTGTGCGACTCCTCCATGACGGCGACCGGCATCATCCGTTCCCGACTGCCCGAAGGGGTGCAGGTCGTCTGTCACATCAAGGAGCCGCGCCTGACCGAGCTCGCCAAGCGCAACGACACGACCAAGACGTGCGCCGCCGTCGATCTGTGGGCCGCCGAGGATCATCTGGACGGGGCGGTCGTGGCCATCGGCAATGCCCCCACTGCGCTGTTCCACCTTCTGGAGGTGTGTGAACAGACCGGGGCGCGCCCGGCTGCCGTCGTCGGCATCCCGGTGGGATTCGTGGGTGCCGCAGAGTCCAAGCAGGCGCTGGTCGACTCCAACCTGGGGCTGGAGTACATCACCCTGCTGGGACGTCGTGGCGGCTCAGCCATCGCCGTCGCGGCAGTCAACGCCATCGCCTCCACCGCCGAGCTCACCAACGATCACCGCTGAGAAGCACGTCACCGGCTCATTCAAATCACGCTGGGGCACTCACACCAGGAATCCCCCCCATGACAGATTCTCGCCACCATTGGAAGAGATGGTTTTGGGGGGCATTGCGGTGAGATTGAGACTCCATCAGCCCTGATGGGACACGGGTTTGACCACTTCGGATGACCGTCGCGCATCGGTTTCGCCAGATGGACGAAACCCTCGTCCGTACTCGGACGAGGGTCGTCTGGCAGAGCCCAGCCGCATCTCACCATCCCAGCCGGACCCCGCAGCTCACCCGCACCGGACGCCTGCCCCGCGCCCGCCTCTCGTCGTGGCCAACAGCAACCACGCGTCACGGGCGCCGCGCCTCCGAGGGCCGGACAGCTGGTCTCCTCCAGCCAGGTGACCCGGGCAGTGCACTTGGCTTCTCAGCCCTCGTGCCCGGGCACGGAGGCCGGAATCCTCAGCTGGGGTTTGATCGACGACTTGGGCTCCAACCCCCACTTCTCCAGGCTGACCCGCAGGTGCTCGGCGGCATCGATGTTGAGCGGGCCGGAGGTCCACATGGCGATGGGGAGGTTGAGGTAGCGCTTCTTCTTCACCGCGTCCAGGTTCTTGGTCGCCGGATTCGATTCCAGAATCTTGATCTTCTCGCTGTAGGGCTGGGCGTCGTAGTCGACGAAGGCGATGGCGTCGGGGTTCATCGTCGCCACCTTCTCCCAGCCGATACGCACCCAGGTGTCATTGACGTCGTGAGCGCCGTTCTGCGCATCCGCCGCGTTGATGATGGCCTGTGGCCCACCCTTGCTACCACTGGTGAAGACGGTGTCCTTGGCCGAGTCGAAGAGCAGCACCGTCGGGGTCTTCCTGGCCTTCGGAGCCTTCTGGAGGGCGTCGAGCCGATCGTCCATGTCCTGCACGGCCTTCTTGCCGGTCTGCTCGTTGCCGGTGAGGGTGGCAAGGTTGGTGATGTCGGTCCGCACTGCGTTCCAAGGGTCCATGACACCGCGGGCGCTCTGCCCGTCCTTCTGTCGGCATGACTCGGTGAGAAGGTAACTGTTGATGCCCTTGT